>JALAGS010000148.1 GCA_022712315.1 Sphingobacterium sp.
AGCATACACAGTATAAATAGAGGATCCAGACATTATAATATTTCCACAGCTTTGGAAAATACAGGTTGATGGGCTCTTGTGATGATTTATTTTGCCATTTTAGATCTATTTTGTAAATTCAAAAACCAATAAAGCCATATCATGAAGCTAGTTGTGAAAATATTTCAGGTCTGTATTGTTATATTAATTTTATTGGGATATCAAAACGGGGCATTGGCAAAAGCTATCGCAATACCGCTTGCAACAGATTCATTAATCGTATTGCATTTTCAGACGAATGACTCGCTGGTTTACAGTCGGGAGGATTTTGACAATATCTTAAGTAAACATTCTGAATTTATATTTGAAAAGACATTTGATCCCACATTGAGCTATCACCTCCAACATGATGTGGAGTTCAATAGTGAGGCTGGACAGGATAATTATTGTATGCTCTACTCTTACTTCTTAATGCAGATGAATGGTGTGCAGAAATATGCAACACAGCGCAAAAAATTTTTTCAGCTATTTTCAAAAATAAATGAATTATTTGCATTAATTGAACAAGGAGGTACGTACTTTGGACATCAACATAAAAGGCTCCTGGCGGAAGTAGAATATGCGATCTACCTAATGCCAAAAGATAAGAGCGAGTTTCGAAAAACATACGCTATCAATAAACAAAGACAGTTGTATATTCAGGGGCTAAGACAGCTTGTAGCTGATGAAACAGTGAATAATAAAGGGATTGAACCTCAGCGGAAATTGAGTCAAATCAAATGCCTTAACAAAGTAATAGACGACATAAATCAGCTCATTACGGACAATTTCTCTTTGAAGAGAGCGCAATATTTTCAAAGCAATTATTATGAATATTACTAAACGACAGACAAATCTTGTATATTAACAATAGGATAGTGAATAGCATGCAGAAAAAATTGAACTGCGATCTTGCATTCGTAAGATCCAATATATTGTCATTTATGGGAAACGATAATAATAAAAGAAAAAGGCATCATTAAAGGGAAGTAGTTTTCTCCATGTAAACTTGGCTGACCAGAAAAATAACCAATAACAAAAAAATGACTGCATTAGGAAAATTTAGAAAAAATATTCGTAAAACATATTGAGGGAATTAAGAAAAAATCCAAATTCAACCTTTGGAAATTTCTTGGTCTAAAAAGATGAGCATGGCGATAACAGTCTTCTTTCATCTGCAGATTTACAAAAATTAGGACAGAATTGCTCCCGTTGGAATAAGGAACATCCCTATACTAGTAATAATTAAACAAATTATTACTAGTATACATACTAATACGTGTATAATCCCTCCATTTTTATAAGTACATACGAAAGTCTGAATAGTTGCAATGGCTAAACTTAAAAGCATAAACCAATTCCATATGATTATAATTGTAGATGCTAAACCAACGTTATCAACAGCACCATAGATTATGTTCGTTCTAACCGTAACTGTTATAAGAAACGAAGATATCCCGAAAATTAAGTTACAGATGTAAAATGTGTTTGGTTTTCCAATCATGTTTGGCATTGTGGATATAATGTTGAAGTTGACCCCTCCGCTGGACATACTGACCCCTCTAACAAGGCTTTTTTCAGTCCAACTGATGACCTGACAATATTACTTCTTTTTTCTTAGACTTTCGCCTTTAAGTTCGATTCTGTAAGATCCATGGATCAGTCTATCGAGTATTGCGTCTGCAATTGTATCTTCACCGATTACATCATACCAGCTGGCCACAGGTAACTGACTGGCAATTATTGTCGAGGCCTTAGCGTGTCTATCTTCAATTATTTCCATCAGATCCAGCCTTTGCTGCTGGTCTAGATTTACCAGGCCGAAGTCATCGACAATAAGTAGGTCTGCTTTTGATATCCTGTCCATCAGCTTGTGCAGTGTACCTTCAAGGCGGGCCATTTTAGTCTTTAGAAGTAGTTTTTGCAGGTTAAAGTACAGGACTTTATACCCCTGTGCGCAGGCATGATGGCCCAATGCTGAAGAGAGGAAGCTCTTCCCACAGCCCGTAGCACCGCTGATGAGTATCGGATCTCCTTTTTTGATGTACTCGCCGGTAGCCAGCGTAGTGATCAATCCCTTGTCCAAACCTCTGGTAGCGACCATGTTTATTTCCTCTATGGAAGCCTGATAGCGGAACCCGGCATTCTGTTTGAGACGCTCAAACCTTTTTTCATCCCGTTCATCTGATTCTGCCTGCAGCAATAGGGACAGTCCTTCGGAAAGGGTGAGTTCTGTACTGCGGCGGGTTTCATTCAATGCTTTCCAGTTACGCTCCATACCATGTAAGCGCAACGCTCTCATCTGTGTTTCAATATTCATCTTATTTTATTATTTGTTTATTTTATTCTATTCATCACTGTATTGCGGATCCATCGTTTGACTGATCAAACAGTGTCGGCTGGCTGCCTGCATAATACCCTCTTCCCCTGATATTGGCATGCTCTGGCAGGGAGCTTTTTACGGAAGTTTCCTGCTGACTGTTTGCTGTTCCATTTTCAAGTACATTCCTAAAGTAGTAGTAGGTATATAGCTTATTTTTTAGTACGTAACTACATGCTTTGTCAAACTGTTCTGCCGGGAAGTCCCGTTTTAGCCTGAACAGTCCGTCACAGGTACGGAATAACTGCTCGGGATAATGCGCCCGCTCAAAGAGTATCTCCAGAAGTCTGGCGAACTCCGCAGAGTGTGCTTTTGCCCTTGTCAGGTACGTTTCATGCGAGCGGTTCTTATACGCCTGATGTTCGGACTTTAAATGTGTCGCCAGAGTGGTGTACGCATTTTCCCTGTAACTGCGTATGTGCGAGGCAATCTGTTTGCCCCGACAATAGATCCAGAGCATATTGCGTGTGTAAATGATCTTTACCTTTGTTCCGATATAAGCGAAGGGTACGCTGTAATAGTGTTTATTGCGCTGCAGGTAGATATGTCCGTTATCTCCAACTTTGAGTTCAGCGTAGCTCTTCAGCTCGAAGCGTTCTTTGGGAAGTTCGCCCAATGTTGATTTTTCGGAACTTAAGAACCGCTCTTCCCGGCAGTATGGCTTTTGCTGCATCCGGGTCTGGTTGTGCTTTAACATACAGACCTTTATGGCTTCATTGAGCGTATGGATATCAAAGAACTGCCTGTTTCTCAGTGGTGCAAAAACACGGGTATAGATCATTTTTACCTGATTTTCTACCAATGATTTGTCTTTTGGACGGCCTGCACGTGCTGGAACCACAGCTGTGCCGTAGTGATTGGCAAAGTCTTCCATGGACTGGTTCAGGACCGGCTCATATTTATCGGCCTTGATGACCGCTGCTTTGAGATTGTCGGGGACAATGGCCTTTGGTACACCGCCAAGAGACTCCAGGCAGCTGCTCAGTGCATAAAAAAAGTCGGGGGTCTGCTGAGATGGTACAGCGATTGCAAACGCATAGTCTGAAAAGGGCAGGCAGGCCACAAATACCTCACAGGCGACCAGCTCCCCGGTGGACCTGTCAATATAATGGAGCTTTTTTCCGGAAAAGTCAATATATAATTTATCGCCGGCGGTATGTTCAATTACCATGCTGCCCTTGCGCGAGACAAGCTGTTGCCTTAAATGATAGTTGAACTGTGGATAGCTATAACCCGTGGGATCACTTTCTATATATTCCTGCCAGAGCAGCAGCTTGGTAACTCCGGTACGTTTAAGTTCTTTTTCATAATAGTCAAGACGGCTTTTTAGGTACTCAAACTTGTCTGCCTTGTAAGCAGGATTCCCTGCGTAGAACGACTTTTCCAACAGGGGGTCCTCCTGTTTAAGAAGTTCTTCCGTATTGAAACCGCCGTCGGCCATCTTTTTGAGATAGGACTTCACCGTATTCTTGCTCATACCAAGGATGCGGGCGATTGTTTTTATCCCGCTACCGCTCTGGTACAATCTGATTAATTGCTTTATCTGACTCATTCGTTTTGGTTTTCCAGCCATCAGTGATCCGAATTGTTTGATCACTAAGTAACAAAAACTACTTGCTAAGGGGTCAGCATGCTCCAGCGCAATGAACTGAAAAAATAAATTAGGGGGTCAACATCAGCCAGTATGGCAGTTGAATAATAGCTTTAAACGCACTACGCATCCCTAATTCCAATTCAATTTTGAGGGGTCAGCTTGTTCAAGTATATCCACATTGTATTAAATATCGTAATAAATCTAATACGCAAATACCCTGCGTACATTTAAAATATATTTGTTTAGTTTTTACTGTTTTATATTCAATAGCGAAAACACCTAACAACGGTAAATAATAATTAGTGATCTTAATATATGACACTCGAAGAATTAACACTTGAAATTTATGCGGAAAGGGCATTGACGTATTTTGAGAGTAAACACCTGGTTACCTGGGCCGTCAATGTTTTAACCTTGGGCTATGAGAGTGACAACCTCTATATATTAGCCGGTTTGGACAATTCTTCGACGGAAGAACGCGAAATCTATTTTTGGAAATCAATTGCTGATCTAAAATTAAATATAGCGAAAAGCGAAGAAGATTTAATGGAAAACTATGCCTTAACAATCGCAAAAAAAGCAATCAGAAAAGAGGTCAGTATAGAATATGCTTTCAGTCAAATGCGAAAAATTGTGTCTGCAAGCGGATACAACTACAGGTATATCGCCTTTTATGAAATTGACGAGGACTTGGACTATTTGAACTATAACAACTCCCCCCTTTACAATACGGAACTTACACTTGAAAATTCAAAAGAATTCATCTTGGAGGAAATGAAAATCTTCATCGAAATGGAAGGCTTAAATATCCCCCGCGAACAACGTCACAAATGCTATTGCGACACTTGTAAAAACCTTAATGACCCAATAACGAAAAATAAATTTCAGCTTAAAAAACCATTTAAATATACAGTTTTAGCTTGTGGTATATGTGGTTCAGAGAAGCTCAAACACAACAGCAACCATGATGTTAAGAGGAGAATAATAGAACAGTCAAAAAAAGAATAATTAGAATTGACCGTTGGATAGAAATTTCCTTTGGCAAATGATTTTCCGATTAGTTTTAGATAACCCTCGGAAATCAAAATTTGCACGTCAAGTTGATCGAAGCTCCTAAATAATTTGATGTTTTTCCCGCCGCAATTTTACCTCGCCAGTAAGCAATAAACGGCGTCTTTATCCCGCCTTCATAAAGATCACGTTCATCCCTTATCATTTATGTATAGATCCACTTATAATTCTAATCCAAATAACCATTTGGAATAAAATCCAACGAACTTGATGAACCTATATAAGCCTCCAGGATAAAATCAGTACCAATTTCTTTCATCCTAGTAAAGATTAGAGTTGTTGGTGATGACTTGGTTGTTGGTGATGATGGTAATTCCCAATTTACTCCAAGTAATGAGTGTACAGCGCTATAAAATTGGGTGTTGCTTTCAGTTAGATCAAATTTGTGTTCGACCATTGTGTTTTTAGCGTCTGTAAATTTTCCATTCTCGTCTGATGAATAGGATAACAACAGAAACGGAATTTTAGTTCCCCCATTCATTTCCGAAATGAATTTATAAGTACCTTTTTGTTTTAAACTATACTTATCTCCTTCTTCGAAAAAGAAATAAGCATCTTTTTTATCATTATTCACTAGAAATATTCGCATTTGCCCCTTGAGCGTTGGATGGTTGGATTTTGATATTACTAAAGGAAGATAGTAATCTGTTATTTTCACCTTAACCTCTCGTGTGCTCTGAATGATGTTATCTGTTATTGATACAATAGTCTCTCCTTTTTTCTTGCCATGTAAACTTATGGCTCCAAAAGGAGCATTAGTTATAGTAGTAAAATTTGCATCGAGAATTTCATCATCTTTAACCTTAATCGTATAACTGCCATTTCCACTAGTGATGGAAATATATCCTACATAATTTGAACGTGTCTCTACTTCAGTTGGTGTAATAATAAAGTTAAACCTTTGTTTTTCCTCCTTTTTGCACCCAAATAATAATAGTAGGGTAAAAAATACAGTTATTTTTTTGATTGAATTCAATATTCGTTTTTTCATTTTAGAGAGTTTTTAATAGTTATTTCTTTAATATCCACACTTGATTTTTTCCGTCATAGCTACCAGAAAGGTTATTTTGTTTTATATCTATTAGTTTATAATTCTTACAGGGCGACTTTTCATCAATTTTTGAAGTATAGCTAATTTTGTCTAAGACATTGGAGTTAAGTTGTATGTAGAATGCCCCGGATTCAACTTTATCAAGATTAATCGTAATAAATTTCGCTTCCTTATTGATGTTAAATGTCAGAGGCACACCTATGTCATTCATGATTATCTGGTAGATCTTTATCTGGTCTACTGGATACTGCGCTTGATCACCAAAAAGTAATTCTTTTCCATTTGAATCTGTATAATTTATATTAACAGTTAATGGATTGTAAATGTCTTCACAGAGACCCAATGGTTCTTTTTCTTGACAAGAGACAGAAATGAAAATGAATAATAGAATAATTAGTTTTAGAGAATGTTTCATAATTTATTTGATTATTAATGCTCATAACGTCTTATGTTGATAATTCGCTACACGAATAATTATATTCAATCTACATCGTCAGATCGGACTGGCATATCCTGAGTTCACACATAATAAATTGTGCGCTCAATACAAGGATTTATTTTATTTTTACCTTTCTAATGAACGTACATGATCAGCAAAACAATCTTAATAAAAGATAAGCTCGAGCCCAAGAAATTATTAAAGATTGCAGCATTTGATAATTCAAAAGCTGTAACCAAACCGCATAGACACAATGGATACCTAGAACTTGTGTTTTTATCAGCCACATCGGGAAGACATGTAATTGATGGCAATGAAAGCCCTATCAAAACGCCATGCATACTGATCATTCGAAAAGATTCTGTACACCATTGGGAGCTGGCTACCCCAATCGAGGGTTTTGTGCTCTTGGTAAAAAAATCATTTGTAGACCTCAGCTTAGATCTTGAAATCGCTAGAATGGTCGATGAGATCAGTAAATTAGACACGATATATCTTAAAGAAAATGGGATCATACCCACCCTCCTACAACTATTAGAACAAGAAGAAAACAAAATATGCCAAGAAGGATTGTTTAGATCGTTATTGGCTAAGGTACTCGAAAGTATAGACAAAATCGAGCAACCCACATCGATATCCAACGACTTGTATGTTAGATTTATTGAACTGTTAAATACGGATTCAAAAATCATAAACAATGTCGCTTACTATGCAAATCTACTCCATACAAGTCCTCAAAATCTGACTGCTGCCTGCAAGAAAAACATAAATAACACGGCTTCCCAAATACTGGCAACCTATATTATCAAAGAGGCAAAGCGACTTATTTTCTATACCAACAAGTCAATAGCCGAAATTGCTTTTTCATTGGGTTTCACCGATAAATCAAACTTCTCAAAATACTTCAAAAGATTTACAGGCTTTACCCCTTCAGAATTTAAGAAGCAATATGACTAAAACTCCTTCTCGCCAAATTCACTCTTTGGTAGTTTCGAGGATTGGCTTAACTTGTGAATATTAAAATTGAGGTTAAGCATCAGTATATTTTTTTCATAAATATAGTTGGTAGTCGTAAAAAAATCAGTGGAGGATGTCGTAATACGTTGTTCATTGACTCCCCAATTGCCTAGTTCAATGAACTGCCATTGAAGCTGTGCTTTGATCGCCCCCTTCAAAAAAGCCTTACTTAGATTAAAGTGAGGGGTAAAAAATCTCGAATCTCTTCCTTGTACCGTAGGCCTTGCCGAGAGATAATTGACTTGTAAACCCGTACTCCAATCCTTGGCAAAATCTGCTTGAACCCCAGTATTTATGGAATACACCCAATCACTATTGCTATTTATCATGTTATAAGTCAATACCTGTCCTGAAATTTTATAACGATACAGGTTCAATCCGCCATTTACACGTAACCAGGGAAGGATCTTTCCCTCTCCTCCTATTTCTGCTCCCCACCGGGTGGCATAATCTGCATTGGTAAATACCCGATTGAGGATAGTATCTGCATACAAAGAATTAACTCGTTGGATTGGGTTTTTCGTATGTTGGTAGTATGTATTTAAGAATATACTTCCCCTTTTTAACTTCTTTACGACACCTGTTTCAATATTGGTTGTAAACTCTGGCAACAAGGTGGGATCTCCTTGCTCCAAGGTCTCTGAGTGCTCACGTTCGGGTATAGGATTTAGCTCAAAATTGTTATTTCGTTGAACTCGCCGCGCAGCAGCAAACTTCCAGGACCACTCGTCGCTTAGGTTGTGGATCAAATTGAAAGAAGGATACAATTGGTGGACAGCATATGGATATTCCGCCCGAGTATTAACTAAAAGTACATCACGTTGATAATATTCATAACGAAGTCCAAGTGAAAACTGTGTCCTTTCAAATTTATGATCATATTGGCTAAAAATAGCATGCACCCTATTCGTTGCATTTAATTTACCCGTAAATTCAGGAATAAGTTTCATGGCCTCACCCGGCTTTTCAGTGGCTAAATATTCAAAATTACCTTTCTGCCTATCGTTTCTAAGTTGGTAACCACTGATAAGCTCTCCATGTGGAAATTTCCATTGATGTTGGACAGATATCCTTAGTCCGCGTAAAGGATTGGTATAATTGTTATTTGTCCATTGGACAGTATCAATTCCGCGTTCGATATTCGCATTCTTGGTCGATCCATAGATATTGGCATATTCATAAATTGCGGCTGCTTGCAAGACATGTGCGTCACTGAATTTATACTGATAACTGAAATCAATAAGATAGAACTCCCCTTGTTTATTCTGGAGATTAGAGTTAAAATAATTTAGTGTTGAAAGCTCCTTACCTGTTGAAGGTTGGATCGTTCGATTTGTATAATAGATATCCGCTAATCGGTCCTGGAATTTCCGGGATGCCAGCAAACCAATATTAAATTGCTGTTTCTTGGACAGCTCATATGAACCGTTCAGTCTGACACCAAAATTGTACTTGTCAAAACTACGTTCGCCTTTAGACGGGAAAAAAGTCTGCCTATCCCCAATAATGGTATGTACATCACCTTCTCGAAAACCTGCGTTGTCATTACGCAGATAATTGGCTGAGCCATTCAATTCGAGTTTATTTTTTTTGAGCTGGAAAGAAATATCTCCACCAAATCGCTTTTGGCTCTTGTGATTCCCGTAGTTGTCTATACTGGGCAGTCCTCCTTGAAGATTGAATAGCCATGAAAATCCGTCTGATGTGGCTTTTTTTGTCTTGAGATTGATTATCCCTCCTTTACCGTCAGGATCAAATTGTGCCGATGGGCTGGTAATATATTCGACATCGGTCACATCGTTTGCTGCAATCTGACTTAAAATTGTCGCTGGATCTAAAAAGGAAGGTTTACCATTGATTAGTACAATAATACCTGTATTCCCACGCATACTTATATTGCCATTCCCATCTACAGCCGCTGAAGGTAGATTTTTTACAATATCCAAAGCTGTACCACCAACTGCATTTTTATACTGGCTTGCTAGATATAGCTGTCTATCAGCTGAGTGCTTCTGCGCGGCAAGCTCTCCGGTAATCTTGACTTCGTTCAACCTCTGGTCTGTACTCACCAGTGCTATCTCATTAAGAGTTACCTGACTTTTTCCATCAAAATCCACCGCGTGTTTTTTTTGACGATAACCGATAAATTTAAAAACAATAGTATATTGTCCTTTTTTCAGATTGAAGAAATGGAAACGCCCCACCGAATCTGCAACCATACCATCAACGACATGACCGCGCGTATCGAGGACAGCTATACTGGCAAACGAGATTGGCGAATTTGTAATAGAATCCTTGATACTTCCAGAAAGGATGGATTTTTGTGCAACCGCTATTGTTATCGTAAATAAAAGGCAAAGTAGGGTAAAGAATCTTTTCACTGATATCTAAGTTTCCTCAAAAATAGAAAAGTTAATAACCATGCAGTACTTACCTGAAAATTATACCACAGTATTTTCAAATCGACCCCAATAATGATGCAGTTCTATTTCTTATCCTATGCCAAGTCGATCGGAGAACAAATCTGTTAGATTTGTAAGACTGCAAATGATCAAAATCCAGATAGCATGGAATAGCGGAATATCAATTGTGGGCTATACTGAAAAAGAAAAAATAACAAAAAAATATAAAGCTATGCAAAAAATTATTCCAAACCTTTGGTTTGACAGCAACGCACAGGAAGCCGCAGCATATTACCTATCGGTTTTCAAAGATGGAAAAATAATCAATATTACTTATTACCCGAATTCAGAAGCCGAAGGACTAGCTGATTTCCAGAAGGATTTCGCTGGAAAAGTGCTTACAGTGGAATTTGAGATTTTGGGAATGCGCCTTATTGGGATCAATGCTGGACCTATATTCAAATTTAACGAGGCTATTTCGTTGATGATCCCTTGCAAAGACCAAACAGAAATAGACTACTATTGGGAAGCACTTACATCGGATGGAGGACAGGAGAGCGTTTGTGGCTGGCTAAAAGACAAATACGGATTAAGTTGGCAGGTTTGTCCCGAAAACTGGGAGGAACTCAACAAAAGACCAGGCGCGTTCAAAAAAATGATGGGAATGAAAAAAATCATCATTGCCGATTTCTAAACAAGGCAACGATCACTAGCTTCATCGTCAGGATATTCTCGTGTATCAAAATGCCTAATTATCAAGCTTTGATAGAAAGTTATTATAAATAACAGGAAGTCGCGCTGGAAAACAAATAACTTTTTTATTTTGTTTGACACAGTTATGGGATAGCTTTTACACAAGTTTATCCCATAACTTTAGATTCGGATAAACCGTATGTACGACTCCGGCTCAATTTGCCTCTTTAAGCAGCTGCTCGAAATAACATTATTAGGTGCTTTCTGTGATGTTAAAGGTCTCTTCAAATACCAACGTCTGGCGCTCCGCAAAGTGACTCTCTGTATAATTTTCATATAGCTGCACTTTGACATACTGTACCCCTTTCGAAAGGTTATAATTTACCGCTTGTTCATAATTATAACCACGAATGTTGGCACTTTCCTTGCCTGGTATTTTCTCAATCTCAACAATGTATTTTAGGGTAATACGATTCTCGACCAACTTGCCTTCTTCAAGACGTACTTTTTTAACTTTATTGATGCTCAATCCAGCAGATGAAATATTTCCTTGAATACTTAATTTTAAACTATTATGTTCTTTGCTTAAAATCTTAATTGCAGGAATCAAACGTTCTGCATTGTCATTATATGTATTATAATGTTGTTTTTGATGCATCTCATTTTCCTTAACGATTCTTTTCGGACTACCTTCGATAACGGTAATGTGTAGTGAATTTTCATGTGATACGCATCCCGATAACATCCATAAAATTGTTACGATTATCGTATTTCGCATTCTTTTAATCATTAAAATTTTATAAGATGAAAGTAGCTAAAAGTACGAAGAGAAAATATCCCTGAAGGTAGTGGTTTTTCTAATTGTCCAAAGATGATACATCAACGTTAATTTCCGTCTAATTTTTACCGGTCTTCAAAGCAAGGAGATTTTCAAAAGTGGCAATAATAATTTTTGCGTATTCCTCCTGTGCATCCGGTCCAAGGAGATCTGCAGGCAAATCAATTTTTTCCGAGATTACAATTTCCATTTTATAGGCTATTGCAAAATATGCATATAAAGTGAAATTTGATTCTTCAACGGGAGTTGCGTAGCCTGTAACACCAATGCCATAGTCGGTATTAAACAGATGCGAAGCCTGCAATGCCATGTCTTGTGCAATCTCGGGTGACACGCAATCACAACTTCTGCCTTCCTCTTCGTCGATTCCCAACAGATTGACCTTTTCTTCAAGCGTGTATGCCGTTAGGCCTCCTTTAAAATTGTCCGAAGCTTCTTTGATCTGGGACAACAAAAACTGAAGCTTTCCGGCTGTAACACTTTCAGCAGTTGCAACAGTTTCGGAAACAAGCAACCTGCCGATATTTTCTAATATGTCTTCGTTCAGATTCATTACCTTTCTATTTATAAATTATGGAGCAAATAGAAGCAAACTGTACTTATCTTCTGCTTGATTATGGAATCAACAGCTCAAAATTCAAAATAGTTGTGTAGAAAGTGATTTTAATGAAAATTTTTCATTCGATTTTCGAGGAGGACAAAGGGTGATCTTCGATCATTTGTTTAATTGATAACCGGAAGTGACAGGGCTGAAATCAAAATTGAAAATTTTAAAAACGATCTTCTCTTGGCTCGTGTCCATCTCTAAAAAAGAATTATGGCAAAATCGAATCAAAATCAGCAACAAATGCCAAATGAGCATTTACATGAATTATTTGTAGACGAATTAAAAGATATTCTAGGCGCGGAGAAACAGCTCTTAAAAGGCTTAAAGAAAATGAGCAAAGCGGCAGAAGATGAACAATTGAGACAGGCATTTGAAGAACATCACAGCCAAACTCAAGGTCAGATCGAGCGGCTTAAAGAGGTATTTGGGGCTTTGGGCATTGCTGCCAGGGGCAAAAAATGCAAAGCAATGGAGGGTCTATTAGAGGAAGCTGACGAAATCATTGAAAATTTTGAAGATGATCCGGCATTAGACGCAGCACTCATTTCTGCTGCACAAAAAGTAGAACATTATGAAATCGCCAGTTATGGCTGTCTAGTTACATTTGCAAAACTGATGAACCATACTGAAGCAGAGCAATTGCTCCAGCAAACACTTGATGAGGAAAAGCAAACCGATATTCTACTCACAGAAATCGCTGTCTCGTCAGTAAACGAGTCAGCATCATAAGTTCATAAATGCCCGGTAATCCGGGCATTTATTACGCTAGATCCTGTGAGACCGTCTATCGACATGTCCTCAACCACAATCACTACATCTTCTCCTAAACTCATTTATTCCTTTCCTCAGCCTAATTGAAAAATAGAAAAAATACATTTTTTACCGTAGTTGTAACATAAATATCAATCGTTAAAACGATTGACAAGGTACTCGTCTTCCTGTAATGGGACAAACACAATTAAGAAATTAGCATGATGATAAATCCTGTCACTCCATGGACAGCAACGGTCCAAGCCGATCTTTCGGATTCTGCGCCTATTTTTGAAATAGACCTAAAAGCATACAAGCTCAAAATCCATGATGCGGGCGATTCGATATGGTTGGTGGCTATTTGGCCGACGGACGTAAGCATAGCCTTTAGACTGGCCTTCGGGATGAATAGCCGGTTTGAAAAAGTAACGATCTCTGAAGCTCCTAATGAGATCTTGATCACTGCCTCGACCAGGCTGGCCTACTATCGTACCATTCTCTTCTTTCCAGAAAGTCCGCAAGCCACCTTTCGTTATACAACTACCCTCCGGACAAAATTACCGTTACTTATCCCCTTTTGGCCAAGGGATATTGTGCCTTTGACTAAAGATGGAAGTACCGAAAATACAGCAGGAAAAATACATGCCAAACAGGTAGGTTCCCGATCAGGACAGCTCTATTTCAGTATGACAAAGCCAAAAGCTGGTTCTGTGTTTTATTTTCAGAATCTTACAGCCATGTCTCCTTACTGTCAGGAAACGGAGGTATCCCTTCGGGAGACAGTCGGCGGCGAATGGCCAGAGCTCGGATTCCAGTTTCCCGTCAATGCTGAAAAGCCACTGCCGGCCAACGAAGAATATATTATTTCGGATGCATTTGTTCAGCTTGATGAAAATATCCCCGAAAGTGATACTGAGATCGTTGAAAGTTACCTCGATTTACTCGCATCAATATATCTCATCCTACCTAAGCCCGAAGCCAGCCAGCATAACTGGCTACCGACAGCCGAGAAAATCCTACATAATCTTTCTAACAATAAAGGTTGCTGGACACAAACGGACGGCAGTCCTTATCTAAATGCTTACGTCGGTGACTACAAAACTCCTGCAGAGATTATGGTACAGCTTGCCGTCATACTTCCATTGCATGAGTATCTTACCTGGACGGGAGAAGACCACCCTATGCTACAAGAACTGTCAGATGGACTCACGTCATTCTATGATAAGTCGATAAGGAGTTTAGTCAGGTGGCATCCGTCGCTAAAAAATGACTTAGACCATTCTGAGGAGCAAAAAAGCGAGATGGTGATGGACTCCTGGTATTTACATCACCCTTTGTTAAATCTCGCCCGGCTCGCATTGCGTGGAGACAAGATGGCTAAAAAACTGTTTTTGGATTCGATAGATTATGCAATAAAGGTTGCAAGGCATTTTAATTATAAATGGCCCGTCTTTTATAAAATGACCACCCTGGAGGTATTAAAAGCCGAAACGGCTCCAGGTAAGGGCGGTGAGAAAGATGTATCGGGATCATATGCGCACGTTATGCTCCTGGCCTGGCAGCTGACAAAAGAAAAACGATTTCTTCTGGAAGCGAACAGGTCAATTAAAAGTTTAGACGGTCTAGCCTTTGATATATTCTATCAAGCTAATAACACCGCATTTGCTGCGGGTGCCTTTCTGGAAATGTATAAGGTGACCGACGATAAGCGTTATTTGGAACTTAGCTACTGCTGCCTCTCCGGTATATTCAAAAACTGCCAATTGTGGGACTGCAATTATGGTTATGGCAAAAATTTCCCCTATTTCTTTTCTGTCTTTCCTCTGAAAGATGCTCCTTATACAGCAGCATATGAAGAGCTGGAAGTATTTGCTGCCCTACATCATTATCTTGAAGCGGCAGCAGGGATAGCTATTCTTCCTTCACTAAAAATATTGATTCCCGAATTTATCAAGTATGCGACGGGCCGACTAGCCTACTATTACCCTCCGCTTCTGCCGGAGGATATGATTGCCGAAAACACTAAAACAGGTGAGATACAGAAGGATCTCTGGGTTCCGCTTGAAGATATACATGATGGTTGGGAGAAAAGCGGTGAAGTTGGTCAGGAAGTATACGGGGCCGGCCTGGCCTTTGGCACCATACCACGACAGTATTTCAAAGTGGAAAATCTGGGTGGAATTGTATTTATAAATTATCCAATTTCAAACTTCCGAATAGGCAAAAATTCGGTTACTTTCCGGTTGGAGGGCAGTAGGCTGCTTAGGGCCCAAATGACGCTCTTGGGCTTTTCAAAGGAAATATTAACCAAAATACACGTAGAACAAAAAGTTAATTCATCGTATAATCCTGTGAATGAATTAAGTATTGGTCTCTACGAATTAACCGGTGCTGGGGTAGTCAGAATTAAAATCTCTTAAAGAACTATGCGCGGCAAGATAGCTAGGGTTGATCGGATAAATCTCGACAACCCGGGGTTATTGCAATAGCTTCTTCTGAAAGCCAAACCGGACTAGATCCGCTGTATTTTTGGTCTTCGTTTTTTCCATCAGATGCTGGCGATGGCCCTCAACTGTACGTTTGCTCAGAAAGATCCTATCTGCAATTTCACCATTAGTAAATCCTTCTGAGATCAAAACCAATACTTCAAGTTCACGCTCTGTGATTTCATAGTGATGAAGGAGCGCAGCTTTGTCAACAGGCTCTGGCACAAAATTACGGTATACTTCCAAAATGCGAACACTGAGGAAGGCGCTAATATATTTATCTCCTCCGGCTATATGAGCTATGCCAAATAGGAGTTCCTGAAAATCGTTACTCTTTGATAAATACCCCTCTGCACCAGCATCAAAAGCTTCAGCCACTTTATCGATCTCTTCTATCATAGATAGTACGGCTATCTTGATCTGAGGATAAATTTTCTTGACTATCCGAACCAAGGAAATTCCATCCATACCGCTCATATTAATATCTGATAAAATAAGATCGGGCTTATCCTGCTGTTCTATAAATAAAAGAGCATCTTCTGCACTGCCTACTTCTCCAATAATGTAAAAACTGGGATTGGATTCCAATAATAGGCTGATACCGTTGCGCACAACTTCATGGTCATCGACCAAAAGAATTTTAATCATTCACACTTTTTTAATATTATTAATAATAACGTTATAAATTAAATTTTATTTCACCAAAAACTTGTATTATTTAAAAACAACACATGTTTAAACATTAAAAAAACACAATTATAACTAAAAGGAAATTTGAATGATCGAAGAACTATCCCGTTCATATTTCTGTGGCATCCACGATAAAATCGGTAGCAGATCCGATCACGATCAGTTCTGCTACTCCCAACGGGTTAATAATATTTGTAGGTAACTATACTGGAAAAAGAGCCTGAGTTAACCAAATAATACATGTCGGTAGCCTGTGCTGGCTAAGCTTTATAAAGATTAGGATGCTGATTTAACAGTGTAATATCAAAAAATAACATCATCTTTTTATAGAAGAGCAGGTTTGCTCATAATAGCATAGGCATCAACAATTTCCGTTTTCCATGCTTCTATAGTTTCTGCTGTTACACGGTCAGCACGGTCAAAGAAGAAATGGCGCTTCACATCGAAGCCACAATAGGTGTAGATGCCTTTGTCGGAGGTCAGTTTTAGGGCATTATCCATTCCTATCTCCTGATATTCGATCTTGGATTTTCCATGTGAATTAATAATGTAAGCAGCCTTGCCGGCCAACAGTCCTTTCTGTACTCCGTTATCGTACCTATAGGCAAATCCGTAGCTGAATACCCGGTCGATATAACCTTTCAGAATGGCCGGCATACCTGTCCACCATATCGGATAGATAAACGTAACGGCTTCAGCCCAGGTAATATATTCCTGTTCCCTTCGGATTGCCTCGCTGACCATACCTTTACGTTGTCCGGCCATATCTTCAAGAGACAGCACCGGGTCGAAATTAAGCTGGTACAGATCCCTGACTACAACTTCATGCATTTGTATCCTGAGTGCTTCTTCAATTGTTTGCTTGAATAGATGGTTTAAACTTGCCGCATTTGGATGGGCATAAATAATAAGATGTTTCATTTTTTTGTTTTTTAAATCATTGAACAAAACAAAAGTAGAATGAAAGCAAGCGGAAAAATTGTAAGAAAACGAAAAGACTATTCACTGAAAGCCTGACAGATATCCTGCTGAAACTTCACAAAATTTCTAGGAGAAAGATTGATAAAATGCTTGAAATCCTTGATAAGCTGGCTTTGATCATAATATCCACATTCGTCTATAATCTCAAACCAGTTCACTTTTTTTGATGACAAAAGAGCTTCCTGTATCAATCCGATCGTTTTTATAAAACGCTGGTACCGGCTAAGCTCTTTGGAACTGTAACCAAAATGCTTTTTTTGCATCAGCTGAACATTTCTTTCAGTCTGCCCAGTTTCTTCGGCAATGGATTTGATTGGGTTGCGTGTGCTGTTTTTAAAATCTGCTAATAAAGCTGCAGTCCTATGCTGTAATTTTAAATAGGGTCTGCAAAAATCGAGAATGCAGTTTACTCTGTCTGATACACTTGGCATAACATTCAATTGATGCCATAGATAGGTAAAACAATTTTCTTCTACAGCTTCATCAGGGTTCATCGGCAAATGATCGGAAAGAAATGCCTTTCCAAAAAAACGATAAAACGCATCATCTTTGAAATTAAGAACTAAAATTTGCGAACCGGGAAAAAGGGTATATTCAAAGGCAGATTTTAGGGGACCGAGTACGATGCACTTATCTACTTCGATTTCATTCTGGGCATTGGAAACCAACCGAGCTTTTGCACCAAAATTGAACACCATAATAGTCTGAAAAGACGGAAGCAATATTTTCGTTATGGCCTGTGCTGAATTGTTCTCTGCAAAATAAAAATGAGAAAACACAGCCTCAAATTCGCTTGCAACGGACAGTCTGTAACTGCGGTACGTCTGGTCGTCTGATTTCATGATTTTTTGATCTACCAAGATTAAAACCTCTGATCTTTTACTACTGTTATTTCTTGCCTATTTACATTACCTCTCCTTCACCTAGTATAGTTGAGACTTCATTTATTGTAAAAATATGGCCTTCTATAAGTTCATCTTCAAAAAAATTTGGCTCGATAAATTCTACCAAAATTGAAAATTCTCCATTAATACTAATCTGTGAAATTTTAGTCACTTTTCCAGACATACATTTCTTGCCAAAACAAAATAGAAAAACCCGCTCTCCCAATTGCACCTTTTGATTGAACCACTTTATCGTCGCTTTCATTGTTTCTTTTGATTTTTATTCTTAGACTTTATATTTCGAATAAACTGACTTCTTTGATTAATTTACCAAAATAATCTTTCTTCTTATCGACAATATAAATTTTCTAAAAATTCAGAAAAAGGATGCCCGCAAAAATCAATGTAATCAGTTTCAAAATTTGACATTAAACCAAAGGAGTGAACTGTCAGTTTTAATACAAAAATCCCTACCCTAATGTTGAATTTTTGGGAACAATTCATCGCAATTTTTCCATAGCAAATGTCAAATCACGTATCTGTTTTTTCTGATTACTGTCAATCACAGCGCTATCAGTCCATGCCAACAACAAATCGTAGCCCCAGCTTCCACTTATCTTATCTTTGAATACTGAGGGATCGAAACGAGGCTTCTTCTTTTCAGCTATGTCTATCACTGCGTTTAAATAAAGATAAACAGGTGTTAAATCTTTTGCTTTTATGTCGGAACTTATATCTGCAGCATATTTTCTAGCTTTTTCATGTTGATTGGATATGATATATATTTCCAGAATACAGAGCCGATACAATTCGCTATTCGCTGTAGCTTCATTCTCGTGGGCAATTCGCTTGAAGTAATAATCTATTGTTTTCTGAAACGCCTCCAGAGACTTTTCTCTCTGATTAGTCTTCTGATACAAGATTCCTACGTCGGTCCAGCTTTCAATTCTAAACCGCTCCGACAACGTGAGATAGTCTTGTAGTGCCGCTATCGTATCTTTGACGGCAAGATAACTTCTGGCTCTATTTTCAAACGCAGGGACAACAAAATTCATAATGCGGATAGGGCCAACAGTATCGCGCTGAATAGCTCTCGTCAGATCCGATATCGCCGCCTTATAATCGCCCAGTCTAAATCGTGCCTCACCAAGATTTCTAAAGTTGAGCGTTTTTCTAGCTAGGTCTGGATTAAGTTCAATCGCCTTATCGGCCAATTCAACAGTTGTCTTATAATCCTTTTCAAAAGTAAAGCATTGGCCACTCCGATCTACAAGGGCATTGACCATATTATTATCACTGGTTAAATCATCCATATCCATCAACCCAATCTGCTGGAAATACAATAGTACTCCACTACGCTTTTCTGCAAAAGAGTTTTGATTTTTGGGTGATTCTGGGAGCTTATTGCGTCGGAAACTCAAACTCTCCAATAGTGGTGCTCCAACCATTTCTTTTGGAACCTCTTTTATATTATTATCCCTTAAAAGTAGCTCCTTACCAAGAAATTTTTTCCATCCCGCTGAAGGTAAAGTCGAAATATTACAACTAGACAGATCTACCTCATATGAAGCTGATGGAATAGTAAATAAGGCCTTTATAATATCAAAAGAAGAGAAATCATTATTGAATATTCGAATAGTCTTAATATTCTTCCAATTCTTCAGATCATTTGGAAAACTACGAAGGGGTGTACTGGCAAGCTGACGGTTGGTTTTGGGGTCGTCTTTTCGATAGATCTCTCTAGATAAATCATATACACTGTAATGTGAGGGCCGATTATTAATTGCATAAAATTCCTGCAAATTGACCAATTGACCTAGAGACTCAGGTAGTACCTGTATATCATTGTGACTTATATTTAGAACCCTAAGCTGATCCATATGCCCGATGGAGGTTGGCAATTCTTTCAGGTGATTGATATCGGCATATAATTCACGAAGATTGGCTAGACCTTCCATATGGTCAGGCAGTTTTTCCAACAAGTTCGTAGAGAGTCGTAATTTTTCGAGCTTGGAAAGCTCAGTCATACTTTCTGGTATTGATTTCAGAAAATTATCGCTTACATCAAAATTCTTTAAACTCGACAATGTACCGATATCTTCGGGCAACTGGCCTAAATTGCAATACGATAAATTTAATATTTCAAGGTTTTTCAATCCTGCAAGTGAGGGCAGTGTGGTTAATGGATTAGCTTGCAGGTTTAACTCATGTAATTGATGAAAACTACTAATCGCAACCGGAATACGCCTTAACTTATTTCGTTGAAGCTGTAGAGTATTAATACGTTTCAATTTTTCCACTCTATGGGAAAGATAGCTAATATGATTATAGGATAAGTTTAGATCTCTGAGTGCAGATAACTGAAACAAGGCATCAGGCAAGCTGTCAATTGCATTGTCAGATAGGTCTAGTACACGAAGTTTTTTCAACTGGGCTAGCTCTTTGGAAAGGTAAAATGCCGACTTTGTATTTTTAATCTGCAATTCCCGCAACTCTTTAAATTGAAATAAACCGGAAGAAATCTGTTTAAGAGGTCCATTTGAATAGGATAGGTATTTCAGTTGAGTGCTACTGCCGAAATTATTCATAAATAGCCCAAGGTCATCGAGATCATTGGAATTTAATGTTAACTTTTTTAGAGACGTGAGTCCCCTATCGGAATATATTGCCGTGTCTTTAACCTTGAAGTAGCTTAAACTGAGCGTTTCTATCCGTTCCTTATTGGGGAGTATATTCAATACATCTTCAATGCGATCACTTGGTGAAGTGGAATTAATAGCTATTTCACTTAATTGTGACGGAAATTCAAATTGCTCCATTAAAGGTTTATAATCAAATGAAATGCCTTTCAACTGATGATTTTCTTTTAAACCTTTCGGAATATGCTGGGCCGGGAAAGCTTCGAAAATAAAATAGTGCAACATTGGCAACTTATTCAGCTTCGAAATCTCTCTGGCTAAGTTTATTTTAGTGTTTCCTACAAATGCTATTGCCCTCAACTGATTTTGTTTATAAAAAGTATCGTCGAGATTTAATACACCTACAGGTTGCAAAGTGTCAATTCTCCATCTAAATTCCTTAAAGACAATAGCCTCTACATGAGGAAATAAATATAAGGATTGACAAAGACTATCTAATTGTGACTGATTTTCAAATCTTAGCCCTAAATAACGGACTTGAGATAGGCTATCTACACAATCTTTTAAAACGGCAATATCTTCGGTACCGATCTCCACAAAAGAGATCCGATCACTAGGATGGTGTTTTTTTATAGATACTGCAGTGCTCGAAATACCGTTAAGGGTAGCCTTGTATCCTAGAAGATCCTGAGCACTTGTTTGTAAACTAAAAAGGCAAAAAGCCATAAATAAAAATCGATTCGCACATAATATGCTAATCAAATTCTTTGGTTTATCCATTTGGTCAACTTTTCAAAAATAAATACGTATACGATCAGATCCGAATACAAAATTCGGTTATTTCCAATATCAGAATTAAAAATAATTAAAAAAAGAATATTTTTATTAATTTATACTTTACAGATTGATGTTGTTTTTTAAAATATAGCCCGACTATTAAATAATTGAACACAAGCAGATTTCGGTTGGTTGAATAATAAGGAGTTAAGGAACATATTTGATAATACTATATTAACATCTAACAAATATTTTTGTAGAAATTTCTAAAACCCTATGATGTCAGCAAAAATTATAGATCGTCATATAACTATGTGGCTAAATGGCGATGAAGCAGCATTTAAATACATTTTTGATCATTATTATCCGCGTTTATTGTCTGCTTCATTGAGACCGATCAAAAACCATCAGGATGCCGAAGAACTTGTGATGAATTGGGGCTGGAATTTTCAGACAATGGCTACCCGATAGATTATATTCCATCGCTGGAATCATCATCTTTTACAAAGACAGGAACTTTTTATACGGTAACATTTACCATTCCTAAAAGAACAGAAATTCTGAAATATGCCCCGGCAGATCCTGCTTCCGCTAACTATTTTTATACAAAAGTAGATGGCTGGCTGGCAAGTCCAGGGTTTAAAATCAAAAATCTTTCTACCCGCACAGCAGCCGATCCCTATTCATTTTCTGAGCTCTATGCTCCTATAATTATCTCGAAGATCGAATATGCTTATTAACAAAAACGAGCCCTTTGGGCTCTTTTTTGTTAAGGTATTTGTTACGAAGTACACCATATATTAGCGGGTATACCGATGGATGAAAATGAGGGTAACGACAACTCTTTTTTTTGCTTTATTTCAATTTTTCAAAGATTAAAGGCATAGCTTCGGGGCTTATCGCGCCCATTTCTATCAATTCCAGTGACTTGACCATTTTTAATGTAGTTGTTTTATATTTCTGAAAATGTTCAGACTTGATATGCAAATCGTAGGCTTCCTTACTGGCATATATTTCTACTAACTTCAATATCGTGGGATTATCCTGCTGATACATCGGAAAAATCGAAATTACACCGGGTTCTATCTTCAATGATACAGAGGACTGATCCTTAAGAATAGCTTTATATTGTTCCAAATATTCCGGTACGATTTCTATTGCAGCAATGCGTACCATCATATCAGATTGTATGACCGGTACTTCGGGTTCGCCGATTGCTTTTCTTAAAATATTTGCCTTTGTTCTTCCCACAGCTTTCTCAATCACATTTGTAAGTTCAGATAGCTGGGCATCGGTTATGCCTGTATTTTTACCCATTAAGATATGAGCTTTTAATTGTGGGTCCACCCCCGGCATCGCTGCTAATGCTGAAATAGTCACAAATTCCCGTTGACGATAATTCAAAACATCGCTAACAAAAATATCGGCAAAAAGATGTTCCTTTAGAAATGAATCCGCACGCGGGGCAAACTCACCTATGCCAGAAGCGGGCTTTTGCTGAACGGTCTTCGTCAATTCCTCAAGGACCTTTCGGCCTTGTTCATACTTGTCTGCAACTCTATTATCTACAATAATGGGTTTACCTTCTTGATCCCTAATTCCTCTACTCACTCTTTCGTCCAAAACGCTTTTAAATGTTCCAATAGCATTAAGGCTGCGTGGAAAGCCACAGTAAGCATATAGTTGGACCAATGCTTCCTTTATTTCGTTGATGGCGAGCCCTGCATCCAGTCCTTTGTTTAATGCGGGTCTTAGTGCTTCTTGGTCTCCGATCGCCGTAAGAGCAGCGATGGCTGCTAAGGTTTGTTGATGAGCGTTCAGGGCTGCTCCTCTGTTTT
Source organism: Sphingobacterium sp. (assembly GCA_022712315.1). GTDB lineage: Bacteria > Bacteroidota > Bacteroidia > Sphingobacteriales > Sphingobacteriaceae > Sphingobacterium. Next base: position 23,156 of record JALAGS010000148.1, read on the forward strand.
TGTTTTCCTGTGCTTCCATTGTATTATTTATAGTTATCGCGAACAAAAAAAATAAAATCAATTGCTTCATGCTAAATCTACTCATTTTCTCAAGTTTTAAATTTATATGTCAACTAACGCAGCTAACAGCTATGAAGCTGCAATTAGTAGAAATTTCATTCTTTATCTGTAATTTAATCCCCGTGCTTCTCATTTGAAAATTTGTTGTGGGAGCAGCATAACCAGGACCTGAATAGGCAAATTTCGGTATTAAATAGTTCAATTTATTTATACAGAATACAGATGTATTTACCACTTTTACGGATTTAGATCCAGCGACATACAGCTACAAAAAAGGTTTTCTAAATTTGTAAGAAAAAAGAATGTTATGGAAGAAGTTCGAAAAATTGATACCGTAAAACAGTATAATGACGAGATGGGAGTTGAAACAGAACACCCTTTAGTAAGTATTGTCAATTTTGACGAAATCCCAACCTACATTCAATTCCGCAGGTATATGGGGCTGTATTGTATTTTTCTAAAAAACATAAAATGCGGGGATATGAGATATGGCTGCCAACCCTATGATTATGATGAGGGCACACTTGTTTTCATTGCTCCTGGCCAGGTATATGGTATTGATAGCAGCGGCCAGGTTATCAAACCTTCAGGAAGAGCTTTGGTTTTCCATCCGGACATGATTGCTGGCACTCAACTAGGAAAAAGTATCAAGGACTATACATTTTTTTCATATGCTGTCAATGAAGCGCTTCACCTGTCAAAAAAAGAGCGTGCCATCATCAGTGATTGTTTCGATAAGATTGAAAATGAGATTCATTTGAATTTAGATAAGCACAGTAAAACACTTATCGTGTCCAACATTGAACTTTTTTTAAATTACTGTATGCGCTTTTACGATAGACAGTTCATTACCAGAACACATATAACTACAGATATACTAATACGATTTGAAAATCTTCTGTATGATTATTTCAGATCAGGAAAATCTCAGGATCTGGGCTTGCCAACGGTCACCTATTGTGCTGAACAGTTATATCTGTCTCCAAATTATTTTGGGGATCTTATTAAAAAAGAAACAGGAACAACTGCCCTTGATTATATACAAACTAAACTTATAGAAGAGGCAAAGAAGAAGATATTTGTCCCTAATAAGTCTATCAGTGAGATCGCAGACGAACTTGGCTTTAAATACCAACAACATTTTACCCGCCTTTTTAAACAAAAAGTTGGTGTCACCCCAATTGAATTTAGGAATCAAAATTAAAATGCGTCCTACTCTCTTCAGCGTGGATACCAATATGAAATTGTAGTTCAATCGCTAAAACCAGAGCGTAATTGATACAGGTAATTTTCATTTTTTAGTCAAAGAACAACACTATTGATGAGATCTATCATAGATTAGTTCGATCTCCATGAGATTTAGGTTCGGAAATTAGAATAAATTCTAAATCCATGGTCGTTTTGTTAAAAATCCGGTGTATTTCATTTGCCTGAACATGAAATCCGTTCCCTTCTTCAACGGAGTAAATTTCATTATCGACCTCGAAAGTGGCTGTTCCCTTGAGTATAAAAAAAAATTGCTGTGCTTTAGAATGAAAATGCAAACCTTCTTCAGTGTTAGGAGGCATTTTTTCTTGGATTATGCTCAAGGAATCTGATTTCAACAAATGCCATCCATCACAACTCTCTCCCCAAAGATAGTGTTCTGAATTGCTGGTATTTTTTATTTTCATTATTTATCCTCATTTAAGATTCATGAACTGTACTATCATCATCGGTTGATTATCAAGAATCTTAGCATATAGGTGATTGATAAGTACATCTACGGCTGCGCTGCTTTGTAGATTGGTTGGAATTCGCGATGCCACTTCTCTAATTTGCTATTCTTAAACCTAAATAAATAGAATTCATCATCAAAGGGTACATTCCTGTAGGATATAACTTCAATGGTATCATTCGCGTTTACTTCCTTTTGCGAAATTGAATACGATGATCCAAGGATATCAACGACCTGGGTTTTGGACATGCCCAGCTGAAGCTGCTCCATCTTCGATTTTCTCATTGTGGCAATGCGGGTACCAGAGCAAGCGGAAAGCATCACAGTCAAAAGACATAAAAAGGTTATCAAGTTATATTTCATAAAACTAATTTACTTAATAAATCAAAACTATTTGTTTCTTTAGTTGAAGATCGATCAACTTGAGGTATTAATTCTTCTAAAATGCTGATCGATAAATACGCGCAACTTTAAATTTACGAAATCTCCGGATCAGAGCAGAAGTTTGATTTTTTTGAACACTTTCAAAAAGTTTAATTGATTCTTTTGATTATTCCTGCTCAGAAAATTAAGGCTATGTTTAAATAAATCATAACATCCTACTAACGTCCTAAACATTTCGTTAAACCTCATGCTAAAAAATATATTAGGGAATGCTGTAAGTCATAATTTCTGTACCATTAGATTTTCTTACAATTTCTTTTGTATTTCGAAGTATTAAGGTGTGGCTTCCAAGTTTGCTATATGAAACAAATTCTCCTTCTGGAGTTTGTTTGCAGATAATAAACATATGCCAGCCCGTGTCCGCAGGAAGTGAGATAATCACTTTTTTATCAGACTTCAATTCATTTTCTATGGTTTGAAAGAGACTGTCAATCGGAAAGTTTTCATCCCGGGGCAAAACAAATTTTTGAAAAAAAGTAATGCCATATAATTCTTTTTTGTCAAAATTACGGAAAGAACCATCGGCTTTGTCTTTCCATTCATTCTGCAGATCGTAAAAATCAAAATCAACAACATTATAATACTTTAGTATCATTTCAACAGCTGAGGGGATACACGACATCTGAAAGATCTGATTATGGTTATTTACGACAGTATCAAAAAAATCACAGCTATCGACTTTTATTGTTTGAGCTTTCAAAAGAAAAATAGGAGATGTCGCTATTACCAGAATTAAACTAAAGAGAATTCTTTTCATAATTTAAATTATTTATAGATAGTATTGATTTTTCCAAATTCAACAAAACTGAATTAAAACGATCCTATTCTTGGTATAGAAGCATATTGTATTCAATATCGGCTACAATAAGGGAGGAATATTGTATGTCATAATTTCAGTACCATTAGTTTTTCTTACAATTTCTTTTGTATTTCGAAGTATTATTGTGTGGCTCCCAAATTTGTTGTACGAGACAAACTCTCCATCCGGGGTTTGTTTATAAATGACAAAAATAGACCATCCCGTGTCAACCTGCAGTGAAATAATTACTTTTTTACCAGACTTCAATTCATTTTCTATTGTTTGAAAGAGACTGTCTAACGGAAAGTTTTCATCCCGCGGCAGCTTAAATTTTTGAGAAAAAGTAATTCCGAATACTTTTCTATTATCAAAGTCCCGAAAAGAACCATCGACTTTGTTTTGCCATTCGTTCTGCAGGTCGTAAAAGTTAAAATTCACTACTTTACAATACTTTAAAATCATTTCTATAGCAGACGGAATACCTGAATACGGAAAAATCTGATTATGGCTATTTACGACAGTATCAAAAAAGTCATAATTATTGTTTTTTCGTGTTTGAGCACTAGCCTCAAAAAGAGCTGATATAGATATTACCATGATCAAAGTAGAGAGAATCCTTTTCATAATCTATTTTATTTGCTTATAAAGACAGCGAAACCTATAATTCTTGCTTCTGACTAATCGGATGCAAAAACACAAGTTTTGGTAAAATGGTTATGTGTTTAGAAAAACACAAATTAAAGCACGCTCTCTATCCAGGTTTTGGCAACTTCTTCCAAATTATCTGGAGCAGTACTTGCTTGACTCATATTTCCATTTTTATCGAAAACGACGTAACTGGGAATTCCTTCAAAATTGTATTTCTTCTTAATCGCTTCAAACTGATTTTTATGAAGATAATAATGCTCGCCCTTGAGGACTTTAGTCAGTTCGTAAAATCTGTTGCGGTCTGAAGTTTCGTCTGTCAGATAAATGAATTTAATATCGTTCCTATTTTCAAACCGTTTTTTAACCTTTTCCATCGCTGGGGAAGCAGCAAGACAGGGTCCGCACCAGGTTGCCCAAAGATCAATTAACACGGCTTTCCCTTTGTATTTCTCCAAGATATTGTTCAAAACATCATCATTTTCTTTTTCGAATGGAAGAAAGAACACTTCTCCATTCTTCTTCTGACTAAACACGCTGATATCAGATCGATGCAAGATATAACTACTTAATTGTTTATTTTTAAAGTAAGCAACGATATCGTACAGATTCTGGTCGCTTAATTGCTGTCCTTGATTTATGGCGTTAATATATGCACTGGCAGCCATCATATCATAAAAAAGATTATGGTCGTCCTGAGATAAATATTTAAACGTCTTTTTTAGACTTTTTGTAAAAACAGCAGGGCCAGACTTCAAAATATCAGGTAATTCCAAAAGCGTATCCTTTTGAATGGTAAGCAAAAGGTCAAAATAGCCAGACGGAAGTAAACTAAGTGAGTCTAAATAGCCGGATGTAATGAGATTTTCATAATATGACCGTGTTCTAACCGGTATGTTGACTTCTTTTTTGTCATCTATACCTGTCATTTTATAGTAGGTCAAAAGACTTTTTCTATAGTCTTTTAAGAGTGGTGTAATCTGAAATGTTTCTATCAGTTTTGAATAATAATTTCGTAGGAACTGAGAAGGTGCATTTTTCAGCAAAGAATCTTTCATCTGATTCAAATGAAGCATTTTAACTTCTGTGAACTCTTTTTCAGAAGTAAATTTAGCTTCCCCTTTCTTTACTGTAGGCATGTAGGAAAACATTTTCATAATGAGCTTTTCCTGCAGGTCAGAATTGTCAAAAATCTCCTTATAAGAACCATGGTAATCTAGATCTAAATTGGCGGAACCGGTTACATGAAGGTTAATAAAATTAGTTTCATTCGGAAGCAGAATAGTCGAGAGGTAGCGGCCATTTATCCTAAAAAAAACAGAAGCGGGGCCAAAGGTAAATTCGGATAGCAAAAGAGTCGAATCATTGACGCTTCTAAATGTAACCGGCCGGTCTCCCTGCAAAGGAATACTCATAAAAGGGCCATCTAATTCTAGGTCTTTCAAATCATGTGGTGACGCTCCTTTTATGATAAGTGAAACATAGCCGCTAGACATATAATTGCTCTGCCCGTAACAGTTAAATATAAGGGATAACAGACTCCCAATAAAGACTAGTCCTATTTTTAGCATAATCATTATGAATGGTTTATAATTTTAACAACTGTACAGCAGAGAAAAAACAAGCATCTCTTTTTTAATTCTAAGCTAATGCTTTATTCGTTATGATTGTAAGCATAATTAAAAAAATACACTTTTGTGTAGTATTCTTCAGCTTTACTGAATAGCTATAGGGGTATATTCTTCCAGTTACGAAAAAAGCTACGTGAATGTAGAAAATTACATAATTTTGGAAAAGACCATCTCCATCAAACATGCAAAAAAATTGGAAAAGGATTCGAGAATAGATTAAAATATTTACAAGAGTCCAGCTATATTGAAACAACTGAACTCTTTCTTTTGAAGATTGTTAACGTGTATATTTAAATCCTCCTAAACATCAAGGAACCCACAGGTTGTTAAAGAGATTATATGATAACGACGGCCTTTTCGTTGACTTTGCGATGATCCTCAAGAAACTGTTTAAGTCCAGAATCTGTCAGTGGATGTTTTACTAATCCCACAATTGCAGCTAAAGGGGATGTGGTCACGTCTGCACCTAATTTGGCGCATTGGACAATATGCATAGCATGACGAACTGAAGCAGCCAATATTTTAGTTGGAAACTGATAGTTATCAAAGATTTTACGGATATCAGCAATTAGATTCATTCCATCCGTAGAAATATCCTCCAATCTGCCAATGAAGGGGGAAACATATGTTGCACCGGCCTTTGCAGCCATTAGCGCCTGCCCTGCAGTAAAAACCAATGTACAATTGGTCCGGATGCCCTGTTTTGAAAAATAGCGTGTGGCCTTGATGCCTTCCATAGTCATGGGAAGCTTCACCACAATTTTGGGGTCGATGTCTGCCAGCGAGATACCTTCACGAACCATTCCCTCATAATCAGTACTGATAACTTCGGCACTCACATTATCTGTCACCAGATCACAGATTGCCTTATAATGCTTTCTGACAGCTTCGTCACCTGAAATCCCCTCTTTGGCCATCAATGTGGGATTGGTGGTTACACCATCCAGGACACCCAGTTGTTGTGCCTGACCAATATCGCTCAAATTGGCCGTATCAATGAAAAATTGCATGTTTAGATTATTTAAATTTGTGAATTATTTTTTACTGCTTCATGTTTGCATCAACATATTTGTTCATTACTTCCTTAGTATAGGCCAGCCGTCCTTGTCCCAGGTTATTGTTTCAATATGCAATTTTGGTTTACCTTGATCGTGTGCATCATAACCATGAAAAACGAGATATTCATCCTTTCCGTCTTTAAATACAGCATTATGCCCTACGCCATGCCAAATAGCGTCCCCAGCGAGCACCATCTTACCGCCACCCCGTGCCATATCTCTATTGTTATCATCGAGATAAGGTCCCCGTATATCGCGGGATCTACCGACAATCATCTTATAGGTGCTTCTCGGTCCCTTGCAACAATAATCAATTGACGCAAAGAGGTAATAATAATTCTTGTGTTTGTAAATAAAAGGAGCCTCTATGGCATTCCCCCCGGCATCTCTAGGATTATCTTCAATAGCCGGCGGATTAGGGTCAGCAGGATTTGTCTTACGACTTGCTATCGTCGGAATATGGGTAAGATCTTCATCTATAGCAGTAGCGTCGTCGTTCAATCGCACTAATTTGAGCCCATCCCAAAAAGAACCGAAACTCAAATAGGCTTTCCCTTGTTTATCAATTATTAAGTTAGGATCTATAGCGTTCCAATTGTTTTTTCCAGGAAACGACTGAATGACCAGACCATGATCGGTCCATTTAAAATTTGGATCGTGTGGATCAAGCGTAGGTGTTGTTGCCAAACCAATACAAGAAGTATTCTTTCCAAAAGCTGATACACTATAATACAGATAATATTTTCCATGATGATAACTGATATCCGGCGCCCAGATGTGTCCCGTAAATGTAGGCACCGCTTTTACTGCCCATGCTGGGGGTTGATTAAAAACTGGGGCTTCGGTTTTCCATGTTGTCAAATCTTTCGACGACATCACAGTAATCCCCTGTCCAGTTGCAAATAGGTAGAAAGTTCCCTTTTCCTTGATGAGAACAGGATCGTGAATAATTGGCGCAGCTGACTGGGCCAATGTATTGTGTAAAAGCAACAAACAGATAATCCCTCCTATAAACTTTTTTATATTCATAATCCTTTTTTATTTGATTTTTTTTAACCATATAACTAGCCCCCCGCCGTTATAACCGGTCATAACAAGCGTAGACTTCACTCCTTTTTCCCAATCGCGTTCACGGGAAACCTTAAATCTATCGACAAATAATCCACCTGCCCATCGCAGTTCAAGACTATTTGTTTTGGGAGTAAAGACCCAGGTATTGGCTGGATCCCCGAAGATGGTGCCATTGGCATACATCATAGGGTTGGCTGCAACCGCAAAATTGATATTGGGATTGGTTTGTTGCTCTGCATACCCCGGTACCCTTACATAGCCGTGGATAATCTGCTCATATTCGCCGACGATCTCTTCCATTGTAATCGGATCCTGAGGAACAGCAGCATAACGTTCGGGGCTTACCATAGGCCAGCCATTATCTGACCAAAACATTTTGCGCAGATGCATGTCCATAAAAAAACGATCGACAGCGGGCCTTCCTTGCGTAGCCATAAAATATTCCCCTTGCTCATTCTTAAAAACAGAACAATGCGCAGTGCCCTGCCAGCCACTATGCCCTTTAAATGCATAGGGTCCCAAAACTATCTGATCGGCATGATCTGCTGCCACATCGGCTCTTTCACCATTCCAATCCAAAAAAGGCCCCGTCGGTGAGTCCGAACGGAATACCCTGACATTATATTTGGTATCGATCCAATCGTAGGAAACGAAAAGGAAATATTTCTTGAGATCGGCATTATAAATAATTTCTGGGGCTTCAAGGTTTCCATTGTAAACACCATTTGTCATTCCTCGTCGGACGACCAATTTCCCCAAATCTCCTTTCTGTATGGGAAGACCGGTAGCCGGATCCAGTTTTACAACAAAAAGGCCATCCCAGGCTGATCCGTAGTATAGGTAATGTTCGCCTTGCGGTGTAACAACTACAGATGGGTCAATGGCATTTGTCCCCGGTCCCTCGGTTTTTGACTGGATAGCAAGCCCCTTCTCCACCCAAGGACCATCAAGCGATGTCGATGTCAATATTCCAATGGCACTTACTCGAAAACCGTTAGAAGCAACTGAATAGTATAAACGAAATTCATTGCCTACTTTTAAAATATAAGGTGCCCAAACACCTTCGTTGGGCTGATAATCACTTTTTACACCTGTAATATAATTGACAGCCTGTTTCGGCAGCCCATCATATGCCCAGCCCCGAAATTCCCATTCTACCAAATCCTTCGACCTCCGAACCATAATTCCCGGCTTAATCTTTTGCCCATAGGCCACATCGGTACTGAAACAATAGTACCAGTCCCCATCCTTGATAATGGAAGGATCGTGTAGATTGTAGGGGCCCCACTGTCCTGTAAAAGCATAGCTCTGAATATGACCATAGGTATCCAGGATGTTGGTTATATCGAATGCTTTCGGCGCAAATATCCCCGGATCCGTTTCCGTCAATGGCTGATTTTCAAAATGGTCTTTCTTACAAGAAACAAATGTACCGACCAACACAGCTCCAAATAAATAACATATTATTTTTTTATACATGTCTTTTAAATTTTAGTTATCCCCTTTAATTGGCACTATTAGGTGATAGGTTTTTATTGTTATTCAGTTCATTGAATGGTATGGGCAAATACTCACGTCCTGCTTTCCAGCTAGCAAAGTCTGTATCTCTTTCTTTTAATTCAGCGAGTCTGACGGTATCATAGAGCCAACCCCAACGGATAATATCATGAATGCGCTGCCCTTCAACAGCAAACTCCAACAGTCGTTCGTGTGCAATCTGCTCCAGCATCTGGCTTTGATTCATATTTGGTTTACTTGTTATCAATTGCGGTAATTTTGCCCTATCTCGAACTTGTTGGATGTAAGCATAGGATTCAGCTGTTCGGCTGACTTCATTCAAAGCTTCTGCATACATCAGCAAAATATCGGCATAGCGTAAAACACGGTAATTGATCCCTCCTGTTTCAAATGTTTCCTTTTCCAAAATTCCGAGTCCGTCGTGCGTCCACTTACGTAAATACTTCACATCTTTTGAGGAATAGGGCCATTCCCGACCGTATATCTTGGTAGAATTATCAGTAGCTTCATAAGAAGCAATTGTTACCAGGAGACGCGGATCACTCTTACCATCAATTGTTTTTTCCTTTTTAAAAGCTGTATACAAGCCAGGACTAGGTTCGTAATCCTTATAACCGCCCCAAGTCTCACCCGGAGGAGCATAGGTTACCGCAAGCGCACAGAATTGGCGCCAGTTTGCATTAGGTTCACCCGTCCAGTTGCCATCTGTCCCACCCTCGGCTGTAAATTGTATCTCAAAGAGAGATTCAGCATTATTTTCGTGCTGGGTATCAAAATTGTGTCGATAGTCAGCCATCAATTGATAGACATTATTAAATATGCCTCCTGATTTGGTAAACTTCTCCAGCTGCGTAATTGCAGCATTATACTGTTTGGTATACAGATATACTTTCCCCAAAAGGCCTGCGGCAGCACCTTTAGTCACACGACCCGTCTGACCAGCATCTGGCCCTACGACATTCTTGTACGACATTGGCAGGAGTGCTTCGGCCTGCTTGAGATCTTCGACAATCTGTTTCCATACCTCCTCCGGAGCCGCAGTAGCAGGATAATAGTCATCTTTTCCTGTTGGTGGCTCTGTTATCAACGGAACTTTCTGAAAAGTGTTGATCAGATTAAAATATGCAAAAGCGCGCAAGAAATAGGCCTGTCCCAAAATTCTATTTTTATGACCTTCTGTAAACTGTGCATCCTCGATTTGAGGCACATGTTTTAAGACCTGGTTGGCCCGATTGATCAACACATAATGATCACGCCAAATCCACTCCACTGGTGCTGAATTGCTCGGAATTGTAAAACGACCGACCAATACGAGATCAGCCCAGGGACTATTACCTTGGACATCATCCCCACGACTGTCCGACAATCCGGGAAATGACCGCGTATACGTTCCTTCCAAGGCAAGGGCGTTATAGATCGCCACTGCCCCAGCATCGGCCTGTGCAGCGGTACGCCAATAGGTTTCAGTTGTTGGATAATTTGGATTGTCCAAGTCCAACTTTTTATCGCATGCGGCGAGCATGACGGCTGCCGCCAATAGTAACAAAGTACGTTTCATGATTTTCGGTTTCTAAAGATTAAAAGCCTAGCTGTATGCCAAATAGTATTGTCCTTGGTTTAGGATAAGATCCATTATCAAGTCCGGGGGTGAAGACACCATAGGTGTAATCTGGATTATAGGATTTATATTTTTGGAAAGTGTATAGATTCTGCCCAGTCACATATAGCCTTGCCTTTGCAACATAGGGGATCATGGTTTTCGGAAAATTATAGCCCAAAGACAGTGTATTGATCCGTAAATATGTTCCATCCTGCAACCAGCCTTTTCTGTTCGAACTTTCCCAGTTGCGGTTGGGATCTTCCCAATTCAACCGTGGGATATCTGTCTCGGTATTGCTGGAGGTGTAACGACTAAGCATATCTTGATGATAATTTGCATCACCGCCGCTATGCATCAGGTCACGATAGAGGCGGCTATTGATCAAATATTTTCCCATCCCAGACGCAAAAAGAGCGAAATCGAAGTTTCTAAAAGCAGCATTGAAGTTAAAGCCGTATTGGTATTTTGGCAAGCCACTTCCAAGATCGGTGCGATCATTATCGTTGATGAGTCCATCTCCGTTAATATCTTTATAGATGACATCGCCTACAGCCGCTCCGTCAAATTGGGCAGGATGGTTTTTCACCTCTTCCTGAGTTTTAAAGATCCCCTCGCTGATAAAACCATAATGACGTCCCACTTCCTTGCCTACTTCGGTCCTAAACTGACCATCGAGTCTCGCTTGTACATTGTCTCCTAGACTAAGTACCTTATTTTTGATTGTCGTAAAGTTGGCGCCAATATCATAAGTAAATTCGCCTGCGGTCTTATGGTAGGCCAATGTCAATTCCATACCGCTATTGCGTAGGGAACCTGCATTGACAATAGGAGCAGCATTGATGGATCCTACAGAAAGCGGAATAGGAATCGGTACAAGGATATCGCGGCTTTCACTGACATAGTATTCGGCAGAAAGGTCAAATTTGCTCTTTAATAAATGTGCATCAAAGCCGATATTGCTGGTCACGCGTTCTTCCCATTTCAGGTCTTCTGAGACAACACTTGTCTGCGTTCCTCCCAAGATACGCTGTCCATCAAAGGTGTATACAACTGATGGATTTATCACCGCCTGATACAGGTAATTACCGATATTTTCATTTCCTAGCTTACCCCAACTCCCTCTAATTTTCAAATCATTAACGACTCCGTTGGTCTCGGGAAAGAACTTTTCGTTACTCAAACGCCATCCTACGGCAAAAGAAGGAAAATAGCCAATGCGGTTTCCTTTTTTGAAACGTGAAGAGGCATCGCGGCGCACTGTTGCTGTCAACAGATACCGTTCGTTATAATTATAATTGAGTCTCGCTAAATAAGATGCTAAAGCACTGAACTGATCATAGTTGATAGCATTTGTCTCCGTTGCATTTCTTAAGTTGGCAAACTCCTCATCACTAAAGCCAGTTGCACTAATCATGCGTTCCCATGTCGAATATTTTTGATACATCTGTCCAACAAGAGCACTCAGCTGATGTTTATCCTGTTTGAACTCATAATTAAGGGTATTTTCAACAAGCAGATTCTGGTAGCGCCGATTATTGTCATTAAGACGGTTAATATTATTGATAAAAAAATAACCTAGGTTGAATTTGGGTGTAAAGGTCTTGTCCCTAACCTCATTGATATCATAACCAAAATTGATTTTATACTTCAATGTATGTTTCTCTTTTTTTAGCAGATCCACTTCCCCCCAAAGATTGGACATAAATCGGCCTACGGTCGTATTATTTTTAACCAAGCTGTTAAAACCGATACCGTTAAGCGAGATCGCATCCTGGAGATCACTCGCTGTTCCGCCAAATCCACCCAATCTATTTGGGTCATATAAAGGCATCGTTGGAATGGCAAAAACCAGATCATTGATCAATGGTGGTCTTCCTCCAGCTAAAATTCCGTCACCCGTTACCAGTGCATTTTCGTGCGAATAAGTATAAGCGATAGATTGTCCCAGCCGTACAATACCCAAAACCTGTGTCAGGTTGGTTCTACCCGTATAACGTTTATAGTCAGGGCCATTACCTACAAAGGTGCCCGTATTCTCAAATAAATCCAGCGAAACCATATAGGTATTATGCACTCCCCCGCCACTCAGAGCTATATTTTGATTATGCCGCATTCCAGACTTCAATCCTTCTTTCTGCCAATCAGTATTGACATCTTTGATAAAACGGGGTGAATTGGGATCATTTCCCGGTGCCAAGGGTTTATTGTTAGCGTTGTAACGCGCTTCGTTATTTAATACTTGATAATTGTGGGCATTCGTTACCGGCATAATCTGCCAAACCTTGTCGATGCCATAATAGGCACTGTAATCTACTCGCGCTGGAGAATCCTTTTGTCCTTTTTTTGTCGTGATGATAATCACGCCGTTCGCAGCTCTGGAGCCATAGATTGCACCTGCTGAAGCATCTTTCAATACTTGCATGGTTTCAATATCATTGGGATTGAGCTCTCTGGGGATGCCACCCAACGGCACACCGTCAACAACATATAAGGGGTCGGCATTATTGAATGTGGAAATACCGCGCAGTTTGACCTGGGGTACCGCGCCTGGCTGTCCATCGCTAGTCACAGAAACACCTGCAACACGCCCCTGTAACATACTGCCTACGTCATTTGTTGAGAACTTTTTAGCATCATCCATATCGACAATGGCGACAGCTCCCGTGATATCTTTTTTACGCTGCGTTCCGTAGCCCACCACAACAACTTCATCAATTTTGTAGAGGTCTGGTTGTAAACTAACGTTGTAAGTGGTCACATCAGTTGTCAATGTCAATGTCTGTGGCACATAACCTAGATGAGAGATCGAAAGCCGGCCTTTCAGTATAGGGACAATAAGCTCGTAATGGCCTTTATCATCTGTTTGTACAGCCAAGTTAGTTCCAACAAGTCTTACGCTAATGCCAGAAAGTGCTTTATTCTGGCTATCGGTTATTGTTCCTGTCAGCTTGAAAGTCCCCTGACCATAAGCTGAATTTAAGGTGAAAAACAGGGATAATAGCACTAAAAATCCCCATGCACCACATTTAGATCTTTGAATTGGTAGCATTGTTTACAATTGGTTGTTTGTATTATTTCTGTTGCAATATAGTAAAATATATTAAACGTAATAATGACATTTAATATATTTTCAAAAAATCTTCATGATAAAACAAGTAAGACATTGTTTTACAGGATCTTATTTTATAGATCGTTATTCGTTTAAAGCTAAAGGCCTGATCTAATATTTCCATTCAGGCCAAAATTCCTGATCATAAAGGCGGGGAAATGGGCCAATACCTCTATCCGAAAAAGATATTTACGTTCCGGAAAACTGCAAAGAAGAAATAATAATGTATCCTAAACTACGGACAAAAGATCAGAAAAGAACTGTAAGACAGACTTTACCATAATACACGATCAAATATAATAGCCTGTGAATATGTTAAATTTTTGCTATTAACACTTTTTAACCTGATTATATGGTAGCTTAGCCGATATAATAATTTAGATCAACCACAATGCCCTTTTTAGATCATGTTCTACAAGTTCCTACCTACGGATGGAAAGACAACGATGGAAACCTCGTAAAACCTAGTAAAAAACAACTGCTTAATGAATTCTTCAAACGTCTCAATATTTTTAAAGACAAACGCAACTGGTTGCCATTTTTTAGCTGGCTAAAAGTGGCTTGCCTCATTCCTTTTTTTATTTTATTCTTAGTATACCATTTCAACTGGTGGACCGTACTAGCAGCCTTTATTTACAGCATGATCGTCATGGGGACCCATGGAACGATATGGCATCATCGATTTGCCACGCACGGAGCCTTCAAATTTCGAAACGGATTCTGGCGTTTTTTCACACAAAATCTGACTATCAATGTAATTCCAGAAGAAATATATGTGATTTCGCATCATGTCCATCACGCAAAATCTGATCAACCAGGTGATCCCTATAATGCGCAAGCTGGATTTTTATACTGTTTTCTAGCGGATGTAAATCACCAACCTATTGCAAAGGACCTTACCGAAAATTCTTATAACCGTGTAAAACTTCTTATGCGCCATACAGGTGTATCAGCCAATAGCTATGGACAATATCAAAAGTGGGGCTCTTATGTAAACCCTACTCATGCAATAGGATCCTGGATACTGAATTGGGCTTTTTGGTATGCCATCTTTTATTTGATCGGTGGCCATGCACTAGCTTGTACACTCTTCGGTGCTGCTGGATTTTGGGCTGTAGGTGTAAGAACATTCAACTATGAAGGTCATGCAAAAGGAGAAGACAAACAACGAGAAGGCATTGACTTTAATGAAAATGACAAATCAATAAATCAACTATGGCCAGGAATTGTTGCGGGCGAATGGCACAACAATCATCATTTGTATCCAAAAAGTGCGCGAAGCGGTTTTAAACCTTATCAAATTGATCTTGCTTGGTGCTATATTAAAATGATGCATAAATTAGGTGCAGTTAGCAGCTATCGCGATGACAAAAAAAGATTCAACGAACAATACCGTATCCCCTATTTAAAATCAAAGGCTTAAAAGATGCGCAGGACTACATAGGACCTTTCTTCATTATTCAAGTCAGTGCTGCCAGTTCTTATGCTATTCACAGGCTGTCGGATTTCACAGTAAGAAGATTTTCGAACGCGGACATAATAATTTTGGCGTATTCTTCCTGTGCATCCGGACCGAGTAGCTCTGCCAGCAGCTCGATTTCTTCAGAGATTACAATTCCATTTTATAGGCTATCGCAAAATATGCATATAAAGTGAAATTCGATTTCTCAATGGGGGCTGCGTAGACAGTACTCCCTTACCGTAGTGGTTATTAAACAGATTGTAAGCCTGCAATGCCGTGTCCTGCGCTTTCTTGAGACGCACAAACACAGCTCCTGTCCCCGTAGAATCATCTCGATCTTACTTATAATCTATTTTCTTCTCGCCAATGACCACATCACCGCGAAAAGATCTTAAGTAGCCTTCAAATGCTATATTCAATCCTTCAATAATAAGTGTATCGTGTACTTCTATGTCACCAATTACCCTCTTATCATCATAGCCATCACCAACGATCGCCAAGACACAGTTCTCGCTTCCTTTTGCGAAAAGTCCGACTCCTACTATTTCTTCGCCAAATTTCACAAACCAGGTGTCTTCTCTATGGTCATCAGTCGTGTTCGGTATGTGAATAGCCTGCT
Source organism: Sphingobacterium sp. (assembly GCA_022712315.1). Taxonomy (GTDB): domain Bacteria; phylum Bacteroidota; class Bacteroidia; order Sphingobacteriales; family Sphingobacteriaceae; genus Sphingobacterium. The sequence continues at coordinate 38,889 of JALAGS010000148.1, forward strand.
TCAGGTTTTCACATTTAACAAGATCAAAATTCATTTGCTTTGTCAATATTACAGCTATAAGACAACGCTCAATAAACTATTGTTTTCATATAAATGACTCTAAAATAACGAGTCCTCATGAATGGGTCTTATGCCAAGACTGATCTAGGACAGATATTCTCCAGTTTGATCTTCAATTTTCGGGAAACTACGCGTATTGTATATTAATCTCCCTTAAAAATATAAGATAAGACCTATCGCCGCTTACTGCATTTTTTTATATTTGGACTAAATGAAACTCATACCTTATCTACTTAGACACATAAAATTGAACGATGCCGAATGTGAAGCTATAGACAAAGCTTTTGCTATGGAAACTTTTGCAAAAGGTACTATACTGGCACAGCCTGAAAATCATCACCAAAATGTTTATTTCATTGAAAAAGGACTATTACGTGCTTTTTATAACTTAGATGGAAAAGATATCACCCATTATTTTTTTGATGAGAACAATTTCCTGGTATCTTTTGAAAGTATTTTCTTTAACCGCCCTCATCCATATGGCAAACAGGTTTTGGAAGAAACCTATTTACGTATCATCCCCTACAGTAAACTCGAAGCGCTCTGTAATGTCATCCCTGCTTTTAAAGACTATCAACTGCAGGTATCGCTGCAAACGGTCAGTATGTTATCAGATAAAATTCTTGCGCTGCAATTTCAGACCGCCGAACAGCGCTATAAAAATCTGCTCGACAAGTCTCCCGGTATTTTGCTAAGAGCTCCTCTAGGACACATAGCGTCCTACCTAGGCATTACGCAGCAGACACTGAGCGTGATACGCGCAGGCAAGTAACTGATTTCATTATTTAAGATATCTTAAAAACACTGCCGATTATTTTAATTTGTTTTGCAGTATCACATCTTAAATAATATCATATGAAGAAAGTACTCTCATCTATTTTAATCATGTTCATGACGATGATTACCATTGCCCAATCCGCCAATGATAACTTTGTAGGTAAATGGAAGACTGAAGAAGGATTTATCATCACGATCACTAATAACAATGGAAAATTCTCCGGTGTTGACCCCAAAGGCCGTCCTACCCTCTATAATGTGCGTTTTGAAAAAAATGAGTGGAGGGGGACCGTGGAAAACCATGATACAGGCCAAAAGGGGAATTGTGAAATGTACCTGATGGGGAAAAAACTGAAAATTGTGGCGCATAAAGGCATTTTTTCAAAAACTCTTTATTGGGCAAAGCAATAAGCGAGGATGAATCATTCGATAGTTAGGGGTTTGAATGGATTGATCAGGGCGATCGTTAAAACTCGGTTCCGGTATTTTGGCGAAAAGACTTTGAAACCGCAGATGGTACGGCAATGAGATCTATTTTTAGCAAAAGGTACATCCGCTTTTCCGCTGATGTACCTTTTGATTTTTTCTAAAATGAATACCGTAGGCCCAGCTGTATCTGCGCCCGCGAATTAAAATAATCTATACTGTATGGAGTGCCAGGACTGCGGAATTCAAAGACCGGCCAGTTTCCTTCGTTCTGCTGCGGCGGAAACAGCGTCGGCGTCAGTCCCACCGAACTTGTCGAGTTGAATGTGTTCGGGGAGAAATACTGTACGCCCCATTTCCGATACAACAGGTTCGTCAGGTTCATCACATCAGCCGACAGGGTAAGGATATGCCCCTGTCTATTGACAGCAAGTTCATGTGCCAGCCGTAGGTCTGCCTGCACGTTCCAAGGTGTACGCGCTTTATTACGTTCGGTAAAATCACCCCGACGTCCACTTAAATAGGCGTTAGCATCAATGAAAGTATTGAAAGCAGCAGCTTGTTGCGCTGCTGTCTGTCCACCGGCGATATCTTTAAAATATCGAATTGCTTCCGACACTGTTGGTATATAGACCAACGATACTTGCTGTGGTAATCCCTGAATGCTATTGTTCACGATACCATAGGTAAATGGCGACCCGGATTGTGCTGAAAAGAACAAGGTGATATTGGTCCTTCCTGCACGGTGCCACAGTTTATCATAGCTGATACTTGAGACAATCCGATGCCGGATGTCAAAATTACTATAGGCCAGGCTGGGATTATTCGGGATCAAGGACTGATTGAGCTGCCAGTTTGATTCCATCGAATTCCGTACCCCATTGGACAAGTCTTTTGACATACCGTAGGTGTAGCTTGCCGTCGCATTTAAGGTCTTATATTTTTTTGCAACCGTTCCTGTTATGCTGTACTTATATCCCTGATTGGTATTGCTCAGCAGGTAGATATTCGAGAAACGGCTATCCACCGTACCGCTGTATACCGGCTGCCGGTGATCTCTGTCATAACCGTACCAGCGTGGATTATCGGAGGTATTGAGCTGCTGAAATAACACATCGCTGATATTCTTGGTATAGATCCCCTCCAGGGTAAACTTCCAGTCGCCAGCCGCCTCGTAGTCAATACCCAAACTTCCCCTGAAGACCTGCGGCAGGGTAAAACCATTGTCCACCAGGTCCACCTGTGTTTTTCCGCTATTAGGATCATTGACGACAGCACCATTCTGAGCAATAAAATCTGCCAGTCCATTTTCACTTGGACGTATTGCATCACTGCCCGGTGCAAAAGGTTTCTGATCTGCCCGCTGGTCAAATGCACCGTAACTGTTGCCCGTATTGTAATAAGCGTAAGCCAGCCAGGCAAACGGAATCCGTCCCGTAAACAACCCTGCCCCTCCGCGCAATACAAGTTTGCGGTCTTCTGTTACTTCCCAGCGGAAGCCTACTCGTGGCGATAATTGTACCCTATTCATAAAATCATTGCGCAGACGACTGAGGGGTGAATATGGATAAGTCGTGCCGAAATTAGGATCCGAGAGAATACTCTTCACTTTATCGCTCAGTCCAGGCATCTCCGGCAGACTTGCCAGATCTGCCCGTAGTCCAGGGGTGACCCGCAGTCGGTCGTGTATCCTGATTTCGTCCTGTACATACAAACTGTACATATTAACTGCAAAATCTGCCGCTGGGTGCGCTAAAATATAATCGCGGGTATTGTTGTTATAATTGTAGCTACCGCGCACCCGATATGGACTGTTGCTGACAAAATCTTCGATGCTGTTGTAGTCGACACGGCCGTTCCAGCTATTGACAAAACCATAACGGATTTTGTACAGTTCATTGTGTGTACCGAACAGCAGCTTATGACGTCCTGTATTCCAGGTTAGGTTGCCCGTAAACTCCCATGTTCGCTGCTGCATATCAAAAATGCTCGCTTCACGATCTGTACCAATATAGATCGTCGTTCCGGGGGTACGTCCCTGAATCTGCACCTGAGGTAGGCTCGGATCCGACAGCGGATCACGGCTATCGTTGACAACCGTATAACCAATCAGGACATTGGCGGAAAGACTATTTGAAAAACGGCTCTTCAATTCGGCCACCGTACTGCTCTGGTTGTTGGCTTGTTTGAAGGCCATGCTCGAAAAACGAAAATCCTGCTGGTCGCGGTCCATGTGTGTAGCCGAACTGCGGATAGTATTATTGCGGATTGCCAGCTGATGCCGGGCATTGATATTCCAGTCTACGCGGTTGAAGAACTTGACAGACTTGCTCCAGTTGGTATAGCTATTGGCTGTTCCGACATCAAACAAATTGCCATAGCGCTCCTTGACAGTATTCGCTATTTTTTCGGCATCTGCCACACTCAATATCTGAGCTGTTTCGGCTGTGCCGACAATAAGCTGTGTCGGATCCTGCCGACGCGCAATCTCTTCATTACTGAAGAAGAACAGTTTATTTTTGATAATCGGGAAACCGATCCGAAAACCGGCCTGGTAATCGTAGAAGTCGTTGTTCATCTTGCCTAGTGTTCCTACACGGTCTTTTCCCGTCAGTGCCGCATTGCGGCCAAAACCGTATACCGAGCCCTCGATTTTGTTCGTCCCCGAACGCGTAACTGCATTCACCGAACCACCTGTAAAGTTACCGATCTTGACATCATAGGGAGCAAGATAAACCTGCACATCCTGGATTGCATCGATCGAAATCGGATTGGTGCGGGTTGAACTTCCCGCCATTCCCGAAGTACCGGTCTGTCCACCCAAAGATGGGGAAAAACCGATGGCATCGTTGTTGATCGCGCCGTCCACCGTCACGTTGTTATAACGAAAATTGGTACCACCGAAGCTATTGTCGCGGCTTCCCTGCGGGGTCAGGCGGGTCACATCCGTGATCGAACGTGATACCGTAGGCATATTGCGAATCTGCTCGCCCGAAATATTTTTACCTGCACCGAAGGTATCAGCCCGCTGCCCCCTTGCTTTGGCACTGACCACCACCTCCTCCATGCGTTGGTTGGCTTCGGTCAACAGCAGCTCCAGCTCCCGTGCTCCTCCCAGACGGATAAAAATATCCGCGCGGATATCGGGTTGCAGACCGACAGCGGTAGCACTAACACGATAGGGCCCGCCGATACGCATATTATTGATCGTAAAGCGGCCATCTTTATCTGCTGAAAGGGTATATTTTGTACCCGAAGGTGTATGCACCGCTTCGATAGAAGCGCCTGCTATCGGTGCTTTTGTCCCGTTCAGTACCCGGCCCGTGAGGGTACCGGAAGTTTCCTGCGCCAGCATCCTTGTTGGCTGGAGCTGGAGCACGAATAGGGCAATAAGCATCCCGATCCAATGATATATTGTCTTGTTGATTGTTTTCATGTAAACATTTTTTATAAATCTGAGTGAATAACACACAGTCTTTCACCTTATTGTTGGAGCACTTGCCCCATGACATGGATGACTCCATTTCCGGCAAGTACATCGGTACGTACCGGAGTTAGAGCCCAGGAGTTACCAAGGCCTTTTACGGTTATTCCCGTAAAGCTATTGGGTACATTGAATTGACCAAGCAAATTAACGGTCAGGGTCTTCTCATTCAACATCGTTTCAGTATAACTCGTTGTTCCCTCCGGAGTCAGCAGGAAATAATCTTGCGCAAACTTACGTTCCTTGGCGATGTGGTAGCTCAAGATTTTTTTCAATATAGCAGGATCGGCCTTTTCAATTGCTTCCAGATCGGGATAGCCCATTTGTTTGATCGCTGCATTATTGAGTGCAAATAGTGTATAATTTGTTGTACCCGCCAATGATTCCAGCAAACCCGAAACCTTTAAAGCCTGATAAAACAAACTGAGATCAACATTTGCTGCCAGCGCCTGCTTAAGGTTGCTGTGCACATTGGGAACCAATAAACGGTCCAGCACCTGCATCACACCATTTGAGGCTTTGGTATCCGCCTGTAGCAAGCGGCCTCCATTGACCGTCGTCAATGTATCTTTTCCTCGCTTCACTCGGCTCCAATAGACCTTAGTACCCAATAAAGTTTCCTCTTCCTGGTTCATTTTTAACGCCTTTCCGGTAAACAGTACTGGGGCTTTCAGGATATGATAATTTCCCTGTTCGACGAGTTTGCTTGCTGGCTCAGCATATACTGCTGCTGGATTTTGATAACCAGCAGCCTTGTAAGCAACGTCAGATGGAGCCAGCAAGGTATAGGAACCATCCTGCATCAATACTTTATTCAGCCCGCTTTTATAGAGTGCAGTAGCAAGATAAGTCAATCCAAAATTGTCCCGAACCACATCATTTAAAGTATTTTTTTCGATAGCCTCCGTAGGATTCACCGTATCCTTGGAACAGTTCACCAGGGATAACATCACTAAGATGGCATATAGATAGTTCATTGATTTCATGTCGTTTTGTCTAATCGTTTACGCTTTGTATACTACTTCTTTTTGTGCCACATGCTAAAATCATCCGGCACAATAATCCGATCGACCACATGGACCGGTCCCTGAATGGTGTTGATATTTTCCTCAATAATGTCCGCTGGTTGTGCTTTGCTGTTCAAATGCCCCACCTGAATTCTGTCGCCTGAACGGTAAAAACGATGGTAGATATTCTTAAATTCAGCCAGCTTGTTGTTGTCCAGCATTTGCGAAAAAATAGTCGCATTATCGGTTACACGGTCAATTTGAACGTCTATATTGAACATGCTATAGTCTTCATTATAACCGGTCTCCATTCGTGCGCTGCCGATGTATTGGTACTTGAGCAAACTATCCACCGGAGTTAATTGATTTGTTTCATAATACCACGGGGTTTCAATCCTTCCGTTCAGGGCCCGCAGATCAGCCTCTGTGTAAATACCCATACGGTTGAAAGCCAAATCCGTTGGCGCAAACAGCGTGCAATGGATGACATGTCTAGGCCGTTCACTACTGTGGTGAAAAGTACCTTCAAAATAATAGTTCCAATCGAGCATAAAACGAACCGGTAAACCAAAACCAGGATACATATTCATAATAAAATCGTTGGTATATTCAATATTGCTAAGCTCCATGGCCTTTAAATACAAGGAAAAACGCCCATCCTTGACCAAAAAATCGTACATCTGTTGCTGAGGTGCCTTAAGTACCTGTTCGATAATAAAAACATGTCCTTGCGCAACGGTAAGTTCCTGCCCAATCTTTAATTTCTTTCCGTCAATAATCAGGCTGCTCTGCTCCACACTCAGCTGTTGCCGATAAAAATAAGGTACCGTCCGGACCAATGAACCATCCCGCGGTTCACCGTCCAAAAATTTAGGATGCTTCAATAGTGTAAAAAATGTCAAATCCCGCCCTATCAAGGCTAACTGACCGGAACTGATAGCGCCATTGAGTACATGATAGCGCAACAGGTTCTGCAAGGAGTCTTTTGTTAGCTGCTGTATTTTTGCGGCAGTATATCCCGCAGTTTCCATGGCATTATTGGCAGGAACCAAAAAGGTCAGTTTGACCTGCGCCTGCTCCGTCGCCAATACCTTATCCATTTCCGCCTTTTGCCACATTGCTTTAAATAAACTGGCATGTATTGGCAGCCCTTCCATTAGCGAAGGATATGTTGGCGCTGGGATTTCTTCCCCTACAGGATCCGGCATAAATTCTGTTTTTTGACAGGCAGAAAGTAGGAGTAGTAGTCCACATACAATACCTGTTATATGTTGGTTTAATTTACTTTTCATTGTTGACTTGTCTTAGTTTCTTCTTTTATCAGTGCTTCTTCCGGCAACACCAACAGACCATTTATTCCATGTACAACACCATTATCCGCTTTATAATCCGTTTGATAACCCGGCTGAAAGTTGCTGATCCGGAGGGGGGTGTTGGCTTCAGGAGCTTGGCTATGGATAATAAATGGCTCCATTGGTGTATTGGCGGAAATGCCAAAATAGTATAATTCATCACCAACAATACGCGCGCGATAATACGGACTTCCGTAATAGCCTGAGCCCGGTAACTGTCCATAGATTGCCATATCCGAAAGAAAGAAGTGGTTGTACAGCAGATAAACACGCGACAATCGTTTGCCATATTTTCCGGGATCTAACTGAGCGATGTCATTGGCAGTTATTCCAGCCTTTTCAAAGGCTTCGTTATTGGGCGCAAAAACGGTTGTATTGGCGGGCTCGCCCAGACGATTCCAGTCTCCCATACGTTTGAGTAGTGCAATAAATAAGCTATACTCTGGTTTGGAATTTAATACATCTTGTATGGTTGGATTATACTTCAGCACTTTGTCAACGACATGCAATACACCATTCGCCAATACAATATTCTGCGTCGCTAAGACAGATTTTGAGCCATTAACATAGAAGTCCGAAATTAGCGTACATTCCGCACACACTTTTTGGTTTTTATAACCGATAAACAGCTCTTTTTCCATCATGTTAACATATTTATTGTCGATGGTATTTGGTGGCACATCACTGGTATACAACCTGCGCGGCAACATATGATAAAGCAATAGCTGCCGCAGGCTATCTTGTTTCATATTGGCGAAGTCGCTGGCACGAACAATGCCAAGATCATTGAAAGCTTTATTTGTTGGTGCAAACAGCGTATAAGGTCCCTCCTGCTTGAGCATATCCAATAAGTCGGCCTGCTTCAATGCGGCGTAAAAAAGGCTAAGGTTATAATTGTTGCCAATGAAATCCGCTGCATTGCTGTATTTGTCACTTTCGACATATAGATCAAGGTCTTTATTCTTACATGCATGAATAAAGAGTGTGTTTAAAAGTAAAGCAAACCAAATCAGCGTCTTCATACTGACCAATCGCGCAGAGTCTTTGGCTTGTCTGTTCGCTGTTTGCTGATTTATAGCTAAAATATCTGGTCTCATAATTAATAAATAGGTTGCGGGTACTTCCGTTGTACGGTAGTCAGAAAGGCATTGCCATTGACAACTTCAATACTATTGACTACACCAAAAGTTCGTGGATTAGCTGTTCCTGAATGAACATTGACGGTTAGACCGGGGAAAAAAGTATTTAGATAATAACTGGGAGCATACTGTGTATGATCCATCAAGATATAACCAAAAGTACCATCTTTAACAGCAGGTTCCGTAAGCCCTCCCGGAACCGATGGTGGTTCGAGATAGGATACTGCGGTACGCGGATCAATAGCAGGTGCAAAAAACTGAATATATTGCCAGGTATCCGAATAAACCTTATTTTTATTCTGCAAGAAGATCGGGAAACCATAATATGGCGTAACTTTCGGCGCATCAATGTTACGCTGCATCTGACCCGCGTATTGATAACTGAAATTTGGAATACGCTGTTGCACCGTCGCTCCGGCAGCATTCACACTTGGCTGAATATGCGTGATAAAAATATTCATCGTATCAAGTAAACCGTAGCGCAACGACCTTGTTGTCCCCGGTACGGGCAATTTCTGTGCAAGATCCGCCTGTAGAAAACCTTTGGCACTCAGGTTATAAAAATTGACGTAAGTCAGGGTATCCGAAAAAGCCTGTTTATGGAACGTCTCCTGACGGACATAGAGTCCGTTTTCCTTTGTCTTAAAATCCTTCTGTAATATATGTAAGGTATACACTTCGCGCGAGGAGAGATCAATAATGGTATCCAGAAATACTTTGCGCTGCTGCTCATCGGGCAATTGTGCAAATGGGACGCTACTGATAGGTCGTGCCATAAAGAGGAAACGACGTTTGCCTGCAGGCACCTGTGCCCAATTTGTTAGATCAAAACCATTCAATATAGGTGCTGTAGGTACCAGTTCTTTACCCGGATATTCGGGGTTATATTTAGAGGTACTCAATCCCGCATGTGCAGCATTGGGTGCCGCATAAATATTCCGTTTGTCCAAAAAATCACCTATTGCTGTTCCACCAATGGGTTTGCCTGACGCATCAAACTCAGGATCAATAAACATGCAGAAAAAAGGTTGCGCTTCTTCTTTATTATCCAATGTGAGCGTATAGGTCAAATTATTAAATACCCGGATATAAGCAGGGTCTTCGACGGTACGATATTCGGTTTTTGTACAGCTCGCTACGCAAAAAACAAACGATAACGCGATAACTGCAAAAATGGGCCAATTTAAAATCTTGTGTTTCATAAAAATGGTTATTTCGTATGTTTTACTACCATAAACTTCGCTTTGCCGGTTTCGGCGGTGCTTTTCAGATCACCTATCACAGCGATGGAATATACCCCCGGTTCATGCAGTGGAACTTTACGTCCGACAGCTGTATACAGTTTGGGATTTGCTACCAGCTGCGTACTGGACAGTGGTTTGACCTGCTCCAGCCAATCACCTGGAATACGCGTTGGCAGCGAGCTGTAAACCATAAACTGATAGGCTCCACCGATATCATTAGAGGCACTATAGAGCAGTGATGTATAAGGTTGCAGGATATTTAAAACTCCGGGAACCATATTTACGCCGCTGTCCATCACCTGTGTGCCAAAAGGGCGCCCCTCACCATTGGTAAATGTGGCATAAGGCAAAGCTGCACAGAAATTGAGGAAACGGAAATTAAACATATAGTTAGACTTGACCCGGTCAATGCTCGCATTATTACCGCTACCTTCTTTGCCAGTATAAGTTGTTTCGGCCAAATTATTGGCTGCTAACAGAACCTTGACTTTTTTGTCCTGATCCATATAGAGCCAGGCCGTATAATTTTGTCCGGCCTGCAGTTCGGCTTCCATAGAGGCCAGAGCTTGTCCGGAAGTTGTTTCCATAGCAATATGCTGTTGACCGGTGACCACACGGATATAATCCGATGCTGTACCATAAGCCGTTGCAGCAGTTTTTTGTCCTTTTGCAGCCAGTACCGTATTTTGTCCAACGATTGTATTGGCCAGTTGTAGCTGTGCATAGGTCCGATTGAGGGGTTCACTGATATCCGCAATAATCTGAAAACCATTTTGCAGTTCGCGGATATCGTCCGTACCCGTGGTCCAAGTAAATTCTTTGGGGTGCACGACGATGGTATAGATACCGCCGGGCTGGAAGGTCTGAACCGGGGCATAGGTCTGCCCTGAGGACATTCGGGGAATGGCCCCGCCACCCATCTCCATGGTTGAGTTGAAACGGTCAATATTATTGTAATAGGTATGTCCTACCGCCGGAATCTGCCGGCCATCAGCCGTTATCAGTTTAAACTGATAAGTGCCATAGGGCAGTTCCACATAATCCGACCAGGTATTGCTTTCAATCTTGGTCGTGACCTTGCTAACCGGGGTTCCATCTGCATAGGCCAAGGTGATTGGACCAGCAATATCCTCCATGGAGCTTGTTGGCATCAGCTTCTTGGCGAAATTAATAATCCGGATTTTAAAATGATCCGGACGTGCCGGTGCCGTCACACTACGAGGAACCTCCACCAGCTTATCAGGATGCTGTACCCTGCTTTCGTGATTGATTAGCAGGTAATAGTCTTTCGGAGCGGTGTAAGAATCGCGAACTGTAAACTCGACATCATGAGAAGCAATGGTCTTATTTGGTATCGGCACAAAAGTCGTTCTAAAACGTATGGTACCATCGGTCTGGAAGAGATCCTGAGGCACAGTCCAGCTCTGTCCCAAGCGTCCATCTTTCGGAAAATAGCGCGTTCCCGGTGGCGTCAGTTCTTCAGGGGGAATATACCCTATACGATTGGGAGGTATAAAGAAATTCGTCAGACTGTCGCCGTTGGCGATCAGTTGCGCATTCTCAGATAAATTGACCAACCGTACATTCGAGGCTTTTTCAGCATCGGGGTTAGGTCTATAGTCAAAGGTATAATCTAAATTTTCCCGTTTACAGGAGAGGGAAAAAATACTGACCAGCACCAATATAATCTGTTGCAGGGATAATCGTCCCATCATATTCAGATGTTGCTTATTCTTTCCATTTTTTTGCTGTTTCATACTTATAAAATGTTATAGGTAAAACCAACCATAATTTCTGTACCGCGCTTGTAACTACGGTTAAGGTATTCGCGTCCATACCATTTGCCACCTGTATTTGGATTGGCATAAACCGTTTTGATCGCTGGATTAAGGATATTCTTTGCATAACCTTTAAATAGCAGCCGCTTATTCAGCTTTTGGCTGAATACCAAATCCAACATGGAAAATGGCCGCGTATAAAGATCCGGTTCACCGGTAAGGTTGATCTGTACCAGTCTTTCGCCTACGGTATTGTAAGTCGCTGTAATATCTGTACCGCACTTTTTATTGTTAAAATTCAGCCAGGCATTGATGCTGTAAGGGGCTTGCTCAAAGAGTGGGCTATTGGTCGGTGCATTCCGGTCGATAGACCAATTGGCAGCAAGCCTTTCTGGTGTTTTCTTGATATTGCTCTGCGCAAGCAGTAGATTGGACCCTAAGAAGAAATCATGTGCAGGCTCCCAGAAAGAGCCCAGGTTTTTAACCAACTCCAGCTCTATTCCGTAGACCCGACCACGGTTGGGATCGTTCTGAAACTGGATAATCGGAAATTCCGGAAAAGTAGCCGCCAGTCCTTGGGTCTGCAGACTGAATACCTTCACGAGCTGGTCATTGATTTCTTTCCCGAAGGCTGAAACGGCAATGACCTCCCCACTGTTCGGGAACCATTCCCAGCGAAAATCCAGGTTTTTGGCCGACTGATTTTTCAGATTGCGATTCCCGACAACGAGGCCCATCTGGAAAGCATCAAATTCGTAAACATTAGTTATTTCCCGCAGCTCAGGTCTCGCCAGTGTCGTATTGAAGGCCACTCTGAAATTCATGTTCTCGTTAAGCGTATAGGTTGCATTGACCGAATAATACGGTTTGTAACCCTGCTTATAGGCCGAGTTGGGGTTCTGCGGATTCAGGTTTACGGTTCCGTTAGCATTCGCTGCTGTTAGTGATGGATCCAGATACACATTGGCTGTATCCACCGCGGACTGGATATTGGTATTTTCAAAGCGCAAACCACCGGCAATACGGAGTTCATCCGTCAGTTTCAGGTCCAGCATTCCATAAAATGCATTGGTTTCATAAAATCCAGTATAATTGTTGGGCGACTTCTGGATGTTGTACAAGAACCCTCCTACCGGAAAATCCCCCTCACCTACGCCAGTTGTGGGAACCCGTATCCCGACCACCTCATTACTCACCAAGCGATCCAGATTTCCTTCGACATCATAGAGCGGGATCGAGGAGAATTTACCAGGACCGTAAGCGCCATAGCTTGTAAAATTAGATCCCGGTAAAAACAGTACATTTTCACCAAATTTCCGCTCGCGGTTCAGGTAGTTGAATCCTGTTTTAAATTCCTGTTTATAGCCGAACAATTTAAATGGTATGGCCAGATCAGCTTTGTAATTATAATTAGTTTCGTCCAGATTCCGCCAGCGCCGTCCATTGGGATCGGCCTGAAGAATACCGTAAGGACCAAATCCATTGACATAACCTGAACTTAATGCATAATAGCGTTCGGTATAGACAAACTCTGAATTCCCTGTATTGGGAAGCGAACTAATTCCCGGCCGTTCAATAGCGCCGCCATAGCGCGGTTTGTAATCCACCATATTGACAAAGCGGTAATCTGGATCATTCTGGTTGGATTTGGACGACGCTAAATTGTAGCTCAATCGCGGTGAATACGCACTTTTTAAAAATTTGTGTTCCCCTTGCAGGTTAAAGGTATGTAGCGTACGGAAGGTCTGCTTTAGCGAGTAGGTGGTACTATTTACTTCGCCGGGCAGCCCTGCATAGTAATATCCACCACGCAGATTGGTCGCTGTATTCTCACCACCCCAGCTTCCCAGATACTGAAAACTCACTTCGTGTCTGGGATTAAAACGATAGGTCAAACCACCTAATAGGCCGTAATTGAGCGTTTCTACTCCTGTATTTTCCTTATAGGTTTGGTATTTACCCATCACAATATTATTTGTGGTTGTAAAATTGGGGATCTTACGCTGGCTATAGATATAAGGGCTTCCTGTAACCACACCTTGGTAGATACTGTATTGTGTCAGGTCGCCATCGTAGATATTACTAGTACGACGGTAATAGTTTCCGCCGAGAATTACGCCCAATTTATGTTTATCAAAAAGTGTATAACTATTGCCAAACGTGGCTGAATACAATTGATTGAGCGGTGCTTTTTTGGTCTGGGAGGTCAAAACGGGATCAAAGCCCTGCATGATGCCGTTGATGCGATTGACTTCCTGGCGCACTTCGGGACTATAATTGCTCGACGCAATTAACTGCTGAATCGAGCTCAGTCCATTTGGGTATTGCTTGGATAGATTCAGGAAGTCTTTGGAAAGATCTTTTTTATTGATAGCCGTACCTAATACGCCTATATCACTGTTCCAGAAGCTATTGTACTTTCCGCCAACTCCGATATTAGAATTGAAGCCTGTCTGTGCGATCACTTCAAACGTCATCTTGTCTGGTACGGATTTAGTTTTCAGTTCGACGATACCTGAAGCCGCATCGGCAGGTTTATCTGGTGTGACGGTCTTATAAACCGTGATATTATCCAATAAAGAAGCCGGTACAAGATCCAATGGGATCGCACTGCGGTCAGGATCCGAGGATGCCAGGCGTACGCCATTCAGCTGGCCAATTACCGACCGGTCGCCGAGTCCACGTACAGCGACATATTTGTCGTCAGTTATGGTGACCCCCGTTACACGTTGTAAGGCTTGTGTAGTGGTGATACTTCCGGTACGTTCAATCAGCTGGGCGGAAATTGCATCCTGCACAATGGAGGCTTTACGGCGTTCCTCGAGGACAGAAGCCTCCGTATTTGCACGCTTTCGTGCCTGCACCGTGACTTCGACTTCCTCCAATGCCGTTGTCAGAGGCTGCAATCGTACAGTCAGATCGGACTGCTGCGCAGTGACAGTCAACTCTTTGCGCTGATACCCCAGTGAGGTAAAGGCAAGTACCGCATTTTGACCGGAGATCGCGATGGAAAAATTTCCATTCCCATCTGTTGAGGTCGAATTTTTGGTATTCTTTACGCTAATGGAAATCCCTGCCAATGGCTGTCCGGTATTCCCGTCCAGCACCCGGCCACGGACCGTAGCAGTCTGGGACAGACGGCCTGTTTTTTTCTCATCGACCGGATCTTCTGGTCCGATACGTCGAATGGTTACAATCCTGTTTTTGACCGTATAGGCAAAAGGGAGCTTTTCGAAACAACGTTCCAGCACCTGTTCCAAGGGTGCATTCACCACATTAATGGTGATGCGCGGAGCATGATCAAAGATCTCCGCGTCATAAAAAAAATCGTACCCTGTCTGCTGGCTGATCTGTTCCATTAGATCGGCCAAAAGGGTCTTTTGCTTATTAATAGTTAGGCGCTGACCATATGTAGCTGCACTTAAATGTGCTAATACACAGGTTAATAATACCATGGTGATTTTCATAACACGCATGACTTGATGAAAATTCATACTTTTGTCTTGTAGTTATAGTAAATGTTAAAAATTGACGACAGATCTTTTTTAATGACTTTAGCTATTTTGGGCGGTGATGTTGGTAGCATCGCCGCTTATTTTTTATCCAATGCCATTTGCAATGGGTAATTATTTCTTCACGATAATCCTCCTTTCTTTGATCTCCAGTTTCACTTTATCGATGGAAGCGATCATTTCCACTACGGCCGATATCGATTGGTTCCGAGATACCTTTCCCGTAAATTTCATTGTGCTTAATTCCGGTGGACATACGACCGAAACATCATACCATCGGGCGATCTTGCGCAGGATACTTCCCAATTCCTCCCGACGGAATATAAAATATCCATTTACCCAAGCTAGGTTTTGCTGCATATCTGCTGTTGTGAGCTGCATATTTTTTCCAACCAGGGCCTGTTGCCCGGGTTGGAGCAATTCGGATTGTCCGCTACCCGCAGCGACCAGGCGTACACTGCCTTCCACGAGCGTCGTGCAGTCGTAGGGTTCATTCGCATAGGCATTGACATTGAAGGTGGTTCCCAACACCTGAATCAGCTGTTTGTCGGTCTCCACAAAAAACGGTATACGCTCCTTTTTTTCGTTGCTGACTTTAGCAATTTCAAAGTATACTTCCCCCGTCATTTTTACACGGCGTTCATTTTTGTCAAATTCAATGGGATAGGTCAATGAAGAAGCGGCATTGAGCCAAGCTTTGCTTCCATCGGGGAGGGTGACACGATATTGCCCTCCATTGGGTGTACTGATACTATTAAATAGTTTGGAAGCGGTGGCTGTTCTAGCTGCGGTATAAACAATTTCACCAGCAGCTGTTTTTTGTACGTTGACACCGGCCTGATCCACCAGCTTTCCATTGGCAGCGTCAGAAAGAGAAATCATCGAACCATCTGACAATTTCAAAATCGCCTTTTCACTTCCGGGAGCGATCGGATTATTTTGATGAGTAAGCTGCTGTGGCTGTTCGGTTCCCTGCGGAATCCATAACCAGAGCAATACTCCAAGTCCAACAAATAATAGTATCGCTGCGGCATACCATTGTATACGTTGTTGGATTGGGACAATCCTCCTTCGAAGGGTGTTAGGTATGATTTTACCCGATGGGATCAATTGCTCCCCTTCTATTCTTTGGTACAGGCGCTGCTGCCAATCAATAATTTGTTCACGATCAACCTCGAGATCCTCTGCTGAGGAATCCCAAAGACTGTTTGTCTGTTCGGACATGATCTGATGTAAGCGGATCAAATTGTTCGGATCATCCAGAAAATCTGCGATAAGCTGCTGTTCGGCAACGGTGCATTTTCCCTGCAGGTATCGCTTTAACAGTTCATTAGTGATTATTTGTTCGTCCATTTTTTTGCTTCTTCACTTATAAAGGCGCAAATACGGAAACGCACCACCTAGGACAAAGTAAAAAAATACACAACTAATTGATATTGAGGTAAAAAAATTAAAGAAACAGATTTAAAAACAGGATTAGAAGAGATAAGATGCCTTTACGAAAATGTTTCAGTGCAGCGACCATATAATTTTCGATGGTGTTGATAGATAGGTTGGTTTTCTCTGCGATTTCCTTGTAACTGAACCCCTGCTCGCGACTGAGCATAAAAACCTCTTTGCGCTGGGCACTGAGTCCAGACAGGAGCTGCTGATATTGTTCTTCTTCCTCCTGACAGCTTACCGCATAGTCGGCCATCCGGTATTCCACCGCAGCATTTTCGGCATAATCTGCAACAGTTTCAACAATGTTGCGGCGTTGTTTGCGTAACTGGCTGATAACGGCATTACGGGCTGCCCGATGAAGATAGTTGCTTAGGTTATCGGGTATACTAAACTCCTGGCGTTTCTTCCAGATCCAAAATAGGATATCCAGGGCAATTTCCTCAGCAAGAAAAGCATCATTCAGATACAACTGACATATCGCATACAATTTGGGGGCATAACGGGCCACAAGCTCATTATAAGCTTTCAGATCGTCATGCTTACAGCAGCTTTCCAATAATTCACGGTCTGATAAATGTGTATAATTCACCCCTAGTCAAAATTTTCGATCCTAGCTACTTCTTGCTTTATGCCCGGCAAAAGAATATTCTTCTTCGGTTGCAATGGCAGGGAAGCATCGCTGAGCCGATTGTGGAACATTATGCTTCTGGCACTAAATTCTAAAAGAGATGTGTGGGCTGTGTGTGGTTAGTATTATATTTCTGTTAAATACGCTCTTATAGAAACGGAACTTTGAGTAAAAGCGAAACTTTTAAATTTAGCATGCTCTTCCCCTATCAATACCATGTCAATAGGAGCCATGATCCATACGGCGATAGGTATAAACTTCATTTTCTTGGGCTCCAGCGAATGGAAAAAAAACAAGAAAGCCCCCACTTGTATATTCACTCGGAACCACCAAATCACCATTTTTATCCAGTGCAAAACAAACAGTTTGGGTTAAAAATCTATTGACTAAAACGTAAATGTCAACGTCTGTATTCCGGAAGGAAACAAAATTCTTTGGCCCAGGCTTAACTTTCCTGGTTTTTTCACGCACAACATTCCCCAAGGTATCAATGAGTTTGAAGTGGATTCTATTCCTTTTGGTGAGCTCCAGGGAGATTTTGTAAAGATATTGCAGGCTGTCAATTTTATAATAATTTGGCTCTATATAATCCCATAGACAATATTTATTATATGCCGTACTTTTCTCCGAGTTACCGTCATTCCGGCCCGGTATGTCCTGAGGAAAATTATCAAAGATATACAGTTCCTCTAATCTGACATTAGAAACATTATTCTGCTCAGCAATTTTAGTTAAATATTTGGGGGATATGGAAGTACAAGAACTATAAAAAAACATAAATAACACTGAAAATAGCAACGTTGTCAGAATGCGTATTGTATTGTTATGTTTTTTTATCTTTTTCATAAGCCTATTTATCTAACTCAAAACATCCAGAGAAAACTGGCTGAAATATAGCTAAATAATTTCCACAGTAACAAGATATGAAATAAATTCGTCGATAAAAGCTATAAAATCTGAACATATTATGGTAAGCCAGGTTCATATTGGATATTATCTATACCATCGAAGAGGCCATAGTATACCTTAGCCGTAATGATCCGTATGTCATTAAATCTGTTCTTTACTCTGAGATTCAAATAGACACGGAAAGGATAACAAGGCATAGTAATAGCGAACGTAGATCCAAAAATAGATTGATACAGTTGTGCGAAATTACCTAGGGACCATGATGGCAGCACTTCATAAGATATCAGTTCGAATTTCTCCTGCTCTAAATCAAAATCGATATATTCGTCGACAGCAACTCGAATCAATTTCCTACGTAAAAAAATGCTATAGATTGCCAACAGGTACAATAAAATAAAGATCAAAGGGCCTATATTTCCGCAGTTTATTTTTTTGTGAATCTAATTGTTTATGATTGCAGCTTTTCTAAGGCAACTAAATGCCTGCTGTACCGCTGAATAAAATACAGTTTACACATTATCAAGCTAATTGCTAATCTTTGATAATAAAATCGATCGTTTTATCAAATTCTTCTTTTTCTGGGCCAGACAGTTGATCACGCATGGCACGGATTGTATAGCCTCCGCGTAATATTCCTTTATCTAAATACATCCAGTCTGATACTTTTTGCTTATCAATCACTACGGTATCGCCAAGAGCGACTTCTTTTGTCGAGACTGGGGCGTTAAAGACAACACCTGTATATTGGTCATTTAGATAGTTTATATCGCCGATCCAAATATGCTCTAAGCTATTGTCGGGTGTTGCATAGGCTAATTTTAGAGCAAAATTTTCATATCCTTTTTCTGGTTTTTTTAAAGCCTGAACAAATTGATCGAGGGAATTTTTCGCCTTGGCTATAGCTGTGTTCATAGCCTCGTCATCAGAGCGAAAACTAACAATATCATCATTTTCAATTTTATCTTTTATGGACGGAGATTGACATGCGGCCAATACAACAGTGCCGATGGCAACCATTAAAATAGGTTTAAAAATCTTTGATCTCATCTTTAAATGTTTCTAGTTATTTTTTCAATTTTATTCCTGTTACAATGCTTAAAACAAGGAAACTGCTTAGCCATAAAAAATAACCTGGGCCAAGTGATGTTATTGATGATTCGGATCCCGATCCGTTCACCATAATTTTATCCATTTGCAGGAATAGAAGTGCAATCATACAGGAAACGAGACTTACAAAAAAAGCTTGTTTTCGATTACGATTTAAGAGAAGACAAATGGAAAACAAATAAATTGGATTCGCACACCAAAATAAGAACGGTATAACCGCTCCCCCCAAAGGTCCCATCCATCCCATCAAAAAGATAACCAAACTACCTACCTCCTCAGGTTGCGTTCCGCCTCGATCGACAAAGAATGCAGGCATACTCAAAGAGATAACCAACAGTATTATGCTCAAAAGGATTGCTCCTTTTTCAATCGAAGACAAAAAATTAAGCGAATTACTAATTTTCTTCAGCATAGATTATCATTGTGTTTTATACCAAAGGTCACCTGTTAGAACTTGTATTATAGATGAAACTAGCTTGTGCTCATAAAACCCGAAAGTACATTTTCTAAGATATTACTTCTTTTATGAAATTCAAAGAAAGAAATTTCAGCAGAGGCCATCGCAAAATCCCAAAGTAGCTCTCAGAAAATAAGATATAAAGATGTCCCAATAAGAAATCTGATAGGGGGCATCTTTATAGCCTATCAAAGGCTTGTATTATAGATCCAATTGAATACCTAAATTCGCTATTGTTCCACTTCCCTTGACATAATAACGACCTTCATTAGTCGCTCCCCTCACCTCCGCGTGCAGCGGAAAATAATCATTGTTCAGCAGATTATTAACTGAAAAAATAAAAGCTAGATTCTTTAATTTATAACGTGTCTGGAAATCCATCAGACCATATCCAGAAATGGGATATTTGCCATAATTATATTCAGAAGGTTGAAAAACATCGCGTTTACCCAAATGTAAATATTGGAGATAGACGTTCCACCGATCTGTTAATTTGAAATCTGCATTAATATTTATTTTAAAAGGCGAAATAATAGAGTTATCCAATTTATCCTTATATGTTCCTTCATTTTTCAGATCTTGTCGACCATCCATGTACCCGAGTATGGTGCCAAACTTGAACCAGTCAACAGGGTTTACATCGACGACCAATTCCAGACCGTAAATACGTTGAGGTACCTGGATCAGTTCGTAATTGCCCGGTGTTGAAGTTTCGGCGAAGGTATTACCTTTTTTGGAAGAGCTATAATATCCCGTCAATTGGTAGCTCAACATAGAATAGACCCCATTTAGCCCCAACTCAAAGTTATTGACAACTACTGGCTTAGGATTAATTTGACTTAAAGGCACTCCATTACGCAATACAAGCCCCACATCTCCGATAGAATACCCTTGTGAAAATGAAACAAAAGGCTGCAGGTATTTTAATTTATTATATCTTCCGGCCAAATTGAATACAAATGCATTTGAATTACTATTGTCTCCAGGAGTGACTTTACCCGCTTTTGTTAAATCTCCTACTTTGAAATCCAAATTTTCATACCTCACACCACCTTTTACTATCCAATATTCGGCGAAGTTAAATTTACTTTGTAAGTATAAGGCCGCACTTCTCATGTTCATATCTGGTGTCACTAATCCATCGTCCAAGGTTTTCTGAACGGTGTGATCTTTCAAAACATCTACCCCATAAATTAACGTTACCTTATTGTTGTTGGATAAATCAAAAGGTGTACTAAAATTTAGTCTAGCTCCCTTATGATCAGAATACGTTTGGTTGTAGGTTTCAAATACGGTGTTCATATCTTCGTAATACAGACTCATATTCGCTGAGGTTCGGCCCAAATTACCATCATACTTGACGTGAAAAGCTTTATTATAGGGCGTTCCGCCGTTAATCACCGTATCTGAAGGTATCCCGATAGCGGGTTTACTACCAAACTCACCTTTAGTGCCGACGTACTTACTGTCCTGTACACTTCTATAATAGTTACCCATAAATTCGATACGATGATTATCGTTGATCTGATAGCCAATCTTCGCTAAGGCATTATAGCTTTTTGTCTCACCTAAACCATAAAATGGACTTACAACGGTACCATCTGAGCTCCGCACCACGCCTGTTCGTGCCATCTTTCCTTGCACGACATAATCAAACTTATCTTTCGATCCAGAAAATATCTGTGCCAAATTATACCCATATGTTTCATCCGGTTTGACCAAGCTCAGGGAATTATTTAGAGAGGTCGAAGAATGAAAACTTTTGTCTGTATTTGGCTTCTTTGTAATGTAATTAATTATACCACCAGCGGCACCATTTCCATACATTGCTGAGGCGCCATTGATGACTTCAATATGGTCAATTGCGCTGGCATCAATCGTCTTCATATCTCTTCCGCCATTTCTTAAAGGAGTAGATTGAGGAATCCCATCAATCAGTACCAAAAAATTTCGACCACGTATTTTAGCAATAAAATTGTTTTGGCTTTCCTCACTGGGAGAGATACTTGGCACTTTCTGCATCAGTATATTGGGCAAATTGTCATTTATCAGCCGCTGATCTTCTAGGGTCTTACCTCCGATATAGGTAATTGACGATGGTACTTCGTCGATACTTTCCGCCAATCGACTCGCTGTCACGACAACTTCATTCAAATGATTACTTGTTTGCTCTATGACAAAGTCTGGAAGCTCCAAGATTTCCCCTTCCAGTGCGATCTGCGATTTGATTTCTTGAAAACCAATATGCTTTACGGTCATGGAGTGAATTCCTTTTGGAATCTTTGAAAAAATAAAATTCCCTTCATTATCGGTCTTAGTACTATTTATCCCGTCAATATTGATATGCACATTGGACAAACCTTTCCCTTTTGAGTTTTTTACTTTACCCTTAATTGTTCCCAATTCTTGATCATCACCATTTTTTTTAACGGCTTTCCAGCTCTCTCTGGAAAAACTTATTTGTGGAACTACGGAAAAACTTAAAATGAACAGACTACTCGCCAATATCGTGTTTTTGGTACTAAACCAAGATGTTGTTGTTTTCACTTATTTCAGGTATTTAAAAATTTCAAAAAGAGTCGTGTGCCCTACCAGCATATTGGTATCTGTATAGTTGAGACCCTTCTATCTGCAAAGTCTATTCTAAAAGAAACCTAATTACTATTTAGACTAATTATATTTATGGCAAATATAGCAAAGTTGGGGAAAACTTAATGCTGTTTCCAAAAAATAGAGCCTCTTAAAAAATTTATCCTGACAAGTGAAGTTTCAAGAAGAGCGATAGCCCCTGAGGATGTGTAGCAGACATAAAATAACCTATAGATCTTCCATACATTATCCTTATTTTTAATTATTCAACATATTATATAAAGCTATGAATAAGCACACTTTTTTAGGTATATGGAGTTGTATTTCTGTTGCAATCCTTTTCATATTTGCTTCTTGTAACCGCTCAAACGAAGACAAAGCGGACAGCCTCAATAAGGATGGAAAAACGGAAGAAGCGATCAATAAGCTCGCATTATTATATAGCAATACTCACCAACCCGAAAAAGCCAAACAGTATTACATCATGGCGGCGGAGAAAGGAGATAAAAAGGCTGCAGAAACTCTTGCCAACATGAGCTTAAGAGACGGAGCCTATCATGATGTGATTACCTATTTGAAACCAATAGTGGACGCCGGCGATACAACGCAGGTTTATGCGCTGGGAAGTGCTTTTGTAAAATTGAAACGGTACGATAAAGCAGTCCAGGTTTTGTTAAAAAATAAGGATAACGTATATGTAAAAGCTATATTGGGTGAAGCATATTATGAACTTGGGGATCTGAACAATGCCGAGAAATACTGGAAATCGGCCGTATATAACCATCAATCAGGCGGTATCAACTCGTACAACAAACTCTTGGATCTATATCGTCAACAGCGTAGAGAAAAAGATTACAAAGAGCTTGAAGGGGCCTATTGATAAATTTAATTGATTTTTACCTGAGCGACTGGCCTATCCCACCTTGAATTTTACAACTCCTGTACTTGTATATACTATCGCCTGATATTGGGAATTCGATATAGTCTCTCCAGAAATTATTAACGATACCAATAAAAACCTATTAAGGAAAATATACAAATTACATGAATAGATCGTCCGCCATCTCTTTCGTCATCATACTTTTCGGCAGCTAAGATGTAGCTTTATAAAGCGCAACTATTTTTTTCTATATTTAGCCTTGTACACAAAAATATTCATCCATAATTGACTTAAGACTTTTCTATGATTAAAGTATCCGAAATATTGGAAATCGAAGTTATCAAAGGTTTCAAAGCTAGATTTATTCACACAGAGAATACGACACTGGGCTATTGGGAAGTAGAAAAAGGGGCTGTGCTGCCCATGCACCGGCACTTACATGAACAGATCACTCAAGTCGAAGAGGGAGAATTTCAATTAACGATAGGAGGCAAAACTGAAACTTATGTAAAAGGTATGATAGCTATTATCCCATCAGATGTGGAACATGGTGGAGTGGCACTTACAAATTGCAGGCTATTTGACATCTTTAGTCCAGTGCGAGAAGACTATAAGAAATTAAAATAGACCAAGATAGCTAATAAGGCTATTTATGATAACATAGACTTATTAGATGTTTTGAGAGAGAACATTTGTATCTACGAAAATGGGGCCGAGTTTATTTTGTTTTTATAACCTTGCCCTTTTGTTCTAAGTTCGAGATCAATTGAGTTTTTATTAAAATATGATCTTACAATTTTGTAATTTCTCCTATCGACTTCTAAAATTATTAAACGATTCCAGTTATATATTGTTCTTCAATAAAGAATAATATTTAATATGGAAGATCTATTATATTCGGTAGCTGTTAGCATAGTGATTATTTGGGCGGTTACCTTTTTGGGAGGGTTCATTACAGAAGATTTTATTCATATTCTTTTAGCTTTTGCCACTATAGCTCTCATATTTCGTGCAATAAAGACAGTGTATAGTAGCAGGCTGCAGCAATTTAAACGGTAAATCAAATATTACGCGCAAACAAACTATACAGTGTTAAAAAATGACATTTCCACATCGGCCAAATCAACAGTACGATAGATATATTAAGGAAAGTGACTTCAATTCATGTAAAAGAATTTTAGAAGCTTTGTGTGGTCACACAAAAATGAGATACGGCCTGATACGTAAGAAGGATGGTCATACCTGGGGAAACTGGTGCGTTTATGATTATCAGTATCAGAAGATTGTCGCTAAAAACAGTGAAACATACGTTACAATATATCAGGCAATCCGGAAGGGCCTTTCGCCTATTTATATTGACGATAGCGATCTCTGTTCAGTCAGTCAGTGGACTGATATTCTTCAGAAATTCGGTTTGAAAAGTTATATTTCGTACCCGATAATCAATAAAAAAGATTCTATTATTGGACACCTGAGTTTGATGAATGCGGAACCGGTGCACTTTGACCAAAGTAAATTGGAAATGCTACTCCCAGTTTGCAGCGATTTAATTGCAATAGATTTTAAAACAGTCATTGAGTGCAGAAATACAAGAAGAAAATTAGAACAAGAACTTAATTATTCGAAAAATAGAGAACTCGTTTTATCGTCTTTAGCTCATGACTTGAACAATCCGGTCAGCATTGTGAAAGTGATTTCACAATATCTCCAGGGAAATATAAAAGATGAAAACCAAAAAAGCTTATTAAAGAAAATAGAGGAAACATCTTTTCGGATGAAGGGAATAATAGATGATGTGTTAGATTTCAGCAGTATCGGTCTTGACTATGGATTTATAAGGGTTCCAGATAAGCAACGCATGGATTCATTGATTAGACAAATCCTAACTGAATTTGAACTACTGCATAATCGAACGTTAATTGCTAATATTAAACTTCCAATTGATATTCCTTGTGATCATCATAAAATGGGGCGGGCATTTGCCAATTTGATTGGCAATGCAATAAAACATGGCAATCCGCAGCAAAATATCGAAATCAACGCATTCGTTCAAAATGAAAATTTCATTTTTAGCGTTACGAATGAGATCTCCTATCCTCAATCTTCAGATCTTACAGAACTATTTAAACCGTTTGTAAAAGGAACCAATAGCAATGGGCTTGGATTAGGATTATTTATTGCGAACGAAATCGCAAAAATTCATAAAGGAAAAATAACGGTAAATTTAGAGGACAATAAAATTACATTTAATTTGGTGATCCCTCTTCATTCTACCGCAACTCTACTGTAAAACAGCACATATCAATGTTTTACATAGAATTACTTTTCGCTTAAATGTTTTTAAATAAAAATGGGTGCGCTAATCGCACCCTGGCCTCTATCAACGATATTATTTATCGGGTACCGGTGCATGTTCTGCAATAAGTTTTTCGTACTTTAACTCTTTCCAGAAGTCGGAGGGTACCTTGGTATTGAAGGCATGTGCATTTTGTACGGCCTGGTCGGCGGTATGTGCCCCTGGTATAACGCCAGACACTTCGTCGGGGGCAGCAGCAAACTGCAAAGCTGCTGTACGGAGCTCCACTGCGTGATTTTTTGCTACCCGCTGCAAAGCATTCAGCTTTTCCTTAACACCGGCGGGAAATGTCCCGTCATAGAGATAGCGGTCTTTGCCCGATAAAAAACCAGCACATAACGGTGCTCCAACAACGATAGAAACCCCTCTTTCAGCAACTTTTGGAAAAACTTGGTTCAGATCCTCGTCATGCTTGATCAATGAATACTGGCAGGCAGAGAGAAAAATATCTGGGTCTGCAACTTCCAATGTCTGTAAGATAGGCTCTACGGTATTGACCCCTAGCCCCCAGCCCTTAATAATCCCTTCTTCCCTCATCCGGGTCAATTCGGGCATCGCTCCGTTGACAGCTTGCTCAAAGTAGTATGCATAGCTATCTTTCATATCTCCATTGTCGGGTGAAAGGTCGTGAATATACACCACATCAATGGACGATAATCCCAAGCGCTGCAGACTCTCTTCTATACTTTGTCTTACTCCTGCTGCACTATAATCATACTTATAGGCAAAATTTAGCTTACCTTTCCATAAAGATTGTTCCATCTTAAAATCTTCATGGGGCAGCATTAATCGTCCTACTTTTGTTGATAGCGTAAAACTATCTCTAGGTTGATCTTTTAAAAATAAGCCCATTCTACGTTCGCTGATACCCAAGCCATACCAAGGCGAAGTATCAAACAGTCGTATCCCTGCATTCCATGCCGCTTCAACAGCCTGTAAGCATTCAAGGTCTGCGTTGTGCTGAAACCCATTTCCTAACGCCACGCCACCAAACCCAGCTTTATCGGCTGGGCGAAATCGTTTCTTTTGTATTAAATTTTCAGTTGTCGCCATTTTATGTTTTTATATTATTTTCGACGAGTTAGCAGGTATTGCTGCAGTTCATGCAATGCTGCCCTGTGCTTGTCTCTATATTAAAAAATATTTTCTTTTTGTCCGGTCCTATTTCCATTATTTATGCTCGCTCGCAAGTCTCGCCGCAAGTTCATCATGCGCAGTGAGATCCAGACGTAAAGGCGTAATAGACACTAGTCCGTTTTCTACTGCCCAACGGTCGGTACCTTTTTCAGCAGGTTCTAATGGCACAACGGTAATCCAATAGTTTTTTCTTCCCATGGGATCCTCTCCGGGCACCACACTACCATCATATAAACGTACAGATTGTCTTGTCCATGAAAGAGCTCGAGGTTTGGGCGGAAAATTCACATTGTAAAGGGCAGGACCTTTATTGTTCAACAATAGCTTGAGTACATCCCCTGTCCAGCGAGAAAGCCCTTCAAAATCCGGCTCCGTCTTCCCGACGGGTGTGCTTAATGCGATACCCGTAATACCGAGCAATGTCGCCTGCTTTGCCGCAGCTAATGTTCCCGAGTGCCACATGGAATTACCCAGATTTGGTCCCATGTTAATACCCGAAAGCACAACCTGCGTATCTGGAAACATATATAAGCCCAAGGCTACACAATCTGCGGGTGTACCATTTACCCTAAAAGCTTCAATATCATCAAAAGTAATCGGTGCACGCCGGTAGCTTAGGGGCCGGGAATGCGTAATGGCATGTCCCATAGACGACTGCTCAACATCGGGGGCAACAATCTTAACTGTTCCAAACTCTTTCGCTGTCTTCGCTAGTGCCGCAATCCCCGGTGAATAGATGCCATCGTCATTGGTAATAAGTATATTCATAACTGTACCTTTTCTATGAAAACCAATCTCGAGCATCCTTTGTTCAGATGTTATGAAAGAACATGGCAAAAACATACGGTTAGTACATAACCCGGCCGCTGGGGATGACACGAATGGAGATAAGGACGAACTATGTCAATTGATTGAAGATCTCGGCCACCAATGCAAGGTAGTAACAAAAAAGGATGCGGTCAAAAAGATCGATCCACAGACCGATATTATTGCCCTAGCAGGCGGTGACGGTACCATAAGAATGGCTGTGATGGCCCTATTGGAAAAAAAGTTAAGATTTAAAAGGCCAATCGCCATTTTGCCCCAAGGTACGGCAAACAATATTGCTATTTCTCTCGGTATTCCCCTAGACTGTGAAAAAGCAATTGGCCTTTGGAGAAATTGCCTACTTAAAAAATTCGATGTAGGAATGGTCACAGGATTAGAAAGGAAACCCTTGTATTTTATTGAATCAATCGGTTTTGGTGTATTTCCATTACTGATGAAGAAAATGGATAAAAAAAATACGGAGCACCTTAGCGCGGAAGATGAAATCAAAACTGCATTAAGGCAGCTCCGCAAATTGGCAGCAGCATTTCCAGCTAAAAAACTAAAACTTACTGTTGCTGGAGGCAGTTTTGAAAAAGAATGCATTCTCGTTGAGGTCATGAATATCGCGAGCATGGGGCCGCGGCTAGTGCTCGCTGCCGATGCTGATCCCGGAGATGGACAATTTGATATCATCATCGTGACTGCTGATCAGCGCCAGGAACTCATAGACTATATCGATGGACTATTGAATGGAACGGATATAGAATTTAAAATAAGACCTATCCGAGCCAGTACATTAGCAATAGAATGGGAAGGTAAGGAAATACATATTGATGATGAACGCATGAGCTATCTCGGCCAACAGCTCAAGCTTACTATGCTTGAAAGTCTCGTTGAAATTGTCGCAGGAAAATAAATAAGATCTAATTTCCCTCAACGATACGCGCACAAAAGATGTTCTCTAATAAAAAATCAATCAAATGAACAGATCGAAAAACAAAAATAACAGGCATCTAGGCATACTTATATTTCTCATGGCAGCTATCCCAAATCCGGATCCACGAGAACCAAGTCCAGACTTATCCAATACTCAGCAAGAGGATACTTCCAAGGAAGATGATGATCCAAACACTAATTTATCCGGTATCAAAGACGATCGGACTCATAACAGGGAGCAAGCGCAAGCCGAACAGAAAGAAAAGGACGATGAAGATAAACCTGATCTTTCTGGTGATATCAATGTCTAGGAAGCGATAAATTATCGGCTATTCGTTCATTCGAGGCGCATACCTACAGATCGCCAAACAGTGACAGCTAGGTATAACATTAAATCCCTTAACTTTTTCGAGGTGGGAAGAAAAACAATTTTGGATTTATCTTGAAATAGATCCAAACAGCCTTTCCCATTTTAACCAATTCTTTGGACGATAGGTTTCGCGAGCGAAAGGCTAACATCAAGGATAAAGAGAAGCTGACCATAAAATTAAAGAATCCGATAATTCCTATCCCTAAAATACCCCAAACCCATATATCAGTAGACAGCTCCATGCCATGTCCAAACAGACCCAATGCCAAATTTCCGCTGGCAAACGTAATATGCCTTATATCCAAATTTAAACCTAAAAAAAGTCCGATGGAAGCTGTTGTGCCCATAAAGATTCCAAACCAAACGTTGGATACAATACCCGCCCATTTTTTTTCATAAAATGCAGCTATTTTGTTTGTTTTTGCCTGTCCAAATATCTTTTTCAACATGGGATGTTCCTGAATGCGATAATATACGGAGTTATGCTTGTCCCGATTTGAAATACTGCCAGCAATAATTCCGGAAAGAAATAAAAAAACGCCGGCAATGGACGCGTGCAAGACCACAGGTGTCTTTATGGGATTGAGGTCATTGACCAGATGCAACCATTTGGCACTCGCAATATTGACCTGAAACAACTGTTGAATAGCCCAAACAAGAAAAAGGCTCATCGGAAAGGCCATCGCAACGTTACCAACAAAAGCAATGAACTGTGAACGAAATAATCGCGCAAACAATTCAGCAAATATCCAATAACGATGTTTATTACTCCCCTGCTCTAAAGCCCCCTGCTCAATCGCGTTGACCAATGCAGATGCTGTCATGGCAGGCTGTTTGGTAGCCAAAGTTGCACCAAATAAATAAATTAATGTAAAGCCAATGGCATAATTCAGACTATATAAAAATGCATGGCCAAATTCACTGGTATGTATCTTACCCAACAATAATTTAATGATACACATTACTCCAACAATGAGACCTCCGCCACAGGCTGAACGGAACATTTTCCAATACTCCTGCCTGCTTGAGGTAATATAATGCTCCCCAGTCTGTGCAGTATGATGTGTAATCTCATAGGCCAAAAGCTGTGTGCTCTGTCCTGCCAATTTGCGAATATTGCTTTTCCGTGAATTGTAACCAATAAGCGTTCTTGCCAGTGCGATCGTCTTTTGTTTCTTTTCATCTGGATCGTCGATCACTAAAAAGGGTAAGATTTCCCTGATCCTTTCGAGCTGCTGCCGCATGCGCAAAAGGGATTGATTGACTTTTATGGAAATTCCAAAACGATGTGAATTGTCAAAGGCCGTTTCAATATACGATTCGCATTGCTTATGAAGTACCCAAATCTGTTTATAAGACAGGTCATCCGAAGAAATAAACTTATTATCCGACTGTAAAATACGATCATTCAATTCGGTGAACTCTCGCATAATAGCAATAAATGGGCTATCAAAATTTTGAAATTCGGGTACCATCTTGTTTACATCTGTTTCCATTGCACGACCTGTAATCCGTTGAACCAACAGTTCCAACCCATACAATATTTCGATCATTCCAAAACCAGTTTCATCATAAATCGTTTCAAATTTACATATGTGAAACAGTTCATCGAGTTGTTCCTGAGGAACGGCAGCAATCCAGTCAGCATCACTAGATTTGTAAAAAACCTGATTTAACAGATACTGCAAAGTAGACTTGGGTGGCTGAAAAGGCAAGTACCGCTCGGTGATTCTTTTTTTAAGCTCATAAAAAAAGTCTGCATAACTAATAATACCGGTATCAGAAATCAACTGATCAAAATCTTTACCAGCCAGGATTCTTTTGAGATAAAGCTGAAAGTCTGCCAGGTCCGCGGGTGCGGCGTGGAGATAGTCCAGTAAAAACTGAATATCGACCTGATAAAGTAAATTGATACGTTTTGGACGAATGACATCAATTAATAAAACTAAAAAATCAACGCTTCTATAATCAGAGTCCGCTAATTGACTTTTAAATCGTCCAAACAAACTTCTTACCTTAGGCTCTTTATCCTGTTCTTTCTTCATAAATTATAAAATCTTCTGTTTTAGATACCAATTTTGGGTACATTTTGTTTTTTTATTTAAAAGAGCCGCTTACTACGTTGTGTCAAATAGCCCCTGGGTTGGGTGATTTTGATCATTTGGCTTTCACTTTCATTTTTATTATTTTACAGCTAAGAAACTATAAATCAAAAATTAAGCTCAGCATAAAAGTGAAAAATAACGATAAAATGAAGCCTGCAAAATTATGTTACGAACATATAGGCGGAAAACTCGGCCAGCTCCTATTGGAGGCTTTGGTAAAAAAAGGCTGGCTGGCGAAAACAGCCCCCAACGATAAAAACCTCTATATCACTGAACTTGGGGAGTCCCAGTTGACAGCGTTTGGTATTGACTTATCACAAATTAAATCCTGACCGCGATGAACTTACTATTGGATTACGACAATTTCTTTTTACCCGCAGGAGACCTAAAGAGGGCAAAAGAATTTTATGGGAATCAACTCGGCCTCGAAACCAAATTCGACTTTTCGGATAAGGGAATGACCGCATTCAAGATAGGTGACAATGAACCGGCAATCATTCTTAGTACTGGACAACATGCAAAACCCACTATATGGTTTAAGGTCGCGGATGTTAAGACAGCGTATGAACATTTAAAGAAAAAGGGGATCGTATTTTTAAGCGAACCCTTTGAGATCATGACGGGTTTAGCGGTTGAATTTAATGATCCTTTCGGAAATAAGCTTGGGATAACGGATTATTCCAAAGTGAATGAACATTTTTAGTATCTTAGCAAGAAGATAACTAATTAATTCCATAAACGTAATGACAGACTGTGAACTTCAAAATATAGATCCAGAGGACATTGGCGACGTACTCGTTAAAGTTGAAAAGTCATTTAACATTAACTTTCAGGGTATCAACTCAATGCGAAGAATCATCTATTCAATTATAACGGCCAGTTTTATTTTTACAGGGTGTGCAGGAATAAAAGGCCAGGGAGATAATAATGGCTGGAAATCATTGTTTGACGGAAAAGACATCAACGACTGGTTTGTCAAAATTCATCATCATGACTTTGGTGTAAACTATGGAAATACGTTTAGAGTGGAAGATGGAATTATTAAAGTCAGGTATGATCAGTATGATGATTTTAATGATCAATTTGGTCATTTATATTATAAAACACCGTTCTCTTATTATCATTTAAAGTTTGAGTATCGATTTGTCGGTGAACTTCACAAAGGAGCACCTTCATATACGCTCCGTAATAGCGGCGTTATGTTTCATTCACAAGATCCAAGGACCATGCTAAAAGAGCAGGATTGGCCTATTTCTGTCGAAATGCAGCTTTTAGGCGGATTGAGCGATGGTCAGTCACGCCCTACTGGTAATATGTGTTCTCCTGGGACTAATGTAGTTTACCAAGGAAAAATAGCATCCTCCCATTGTTTAAATTCTACTTCGAAAACCTATGATGGTGATCAATGGGTTAAAGGGGAACTGATTGTACTAGGCGATTCATTAATCAAACATATCATCAATGGAGATACAGTACTGGAATATTCGAAACCTCAAATTGGGGGCGGCACAGCGAATGGGTATGATCCACAAATTAAGATCGATGGTAAATTACTGAGCAGTGGATTTATCGCATTGCAGAGTGAAGGCCAACCCGTGGACTTTAAGAATATATGGATCAAAGAATTGCCTAAACCAAAGAAATAAACGGGATCTTACTTTCGCCTATATGGGTATCACCTTGCTATTTAGCTGTTACCTTTATAAACATTCGTTATTTGTTACGCAAGTATTTTCTTAACCAAGTAATGATTGTTCTCCTATCCTGTATATTATATTTTGTCATGGCTTCTTCAAGCCACAACTCACCATGAACGATCGCATTGACTACATCAGTTTTTACTTCCTTCGTAAATCGGGTTCTAGTTTTATTATTTTCATTCATTACAATATTTTTTTATCATTGGCTAATTAAGAAACTTCAAATTACGTCAGGACCAGTTCTAGATTGAAATATTCAAGATGTTCTTAAATTCCACGGGCAAAAGATTGCAGCAATTCAGCTTTTAATTAACGAAGCTGAAACTTAAATGTCGCCGTAAAATAAAAAGCAACCTGTAAAAACAGGTCGCTTTTCATCACTATTTAAAAGAAGTCCAAAATTCAATTTAAATAGCTCATTAATCATCCTAAGAACGCGATGTTAATTTCTTACACAACGTACATTTTTCATCTGTGTCTCGATCAAATCAATACCAATGGCGGATATATTGAGAAGATTTGCCGTCAGATCGGCACTATTGCTCCCAAACAGTCCTTTTTCACCATGATAATACCATGCTCCCAAGCCAAGCAGGCCGCCAATTTTAATTCCCGAGGATGCTGTCCAGATTTCAGCACGTGTTCCGAAATTGCCCAGGTTGAGTTGAACAAGACCGTTCACTACAGCGAAAGAGGTACTGCCACCATTGAAATTGAAGTGAAGTTTGTTATTTGGATACGGTGCAGCTGTTCCACTTGCATCGTATTCAAAATAACCCCTTCCATTACTTGTCCCATAGGTAGGATTCTTACCACCGATTCCTAAAAATCCGGTCAGCTTCCGAAAATCACTTTCACTAGCCTGGCGCCAAACTCCTTTTGGGTAAACTTCATTACAAGGATCGCTATTGATACCAAATCGATCAGGAACCAGCCCTTTAAATGAAAAGTAGGTATTTCTAGCGTTTGAATGTGCGTAGGTATGGTGAAAACGATATGGATTATGTCCAGCTTGATAGTAAATATTCTGGCGTGCCCACTTGACTCCTTCCACAGTCAAAGGAGATTCTAACAGATTGACCAATAGACGATGGCTATTTCCCAATACTGGTGTAATATTGAAAGTAAAGTTTGCTGGAACTGAAGAGAATTGACGTGTTGAGTTGTCATCTATTTTCAATGCCAAATTTGAGACATTTACTTTTATTCCACCAGATACAGCTGCAGGATCTGCTGTATACGCATAAGCGATTTTTGCATCCTGATAAGCAGGGTCGATGTCCGCAAAACTTGAAAAAGCAATTTCTTGATCTGCTGAAACAAGGTTAGAAAGCGTGCCATTACCAACATCAATTGTAGCGGTTTTTATTCCTGCGATTTCTACCTTGGCTCCCGTCATGTTAGCAAACATTCCCATCGAATTGAGCTCTACTGCCAAGCGGGCAAATTTATGCTTAAATAGAATGTTTATCGGTACGTTTACATTGGCTCCACCTGTTGGGACAGCAACTTCACCGCTAGTATACAGCACATCTTTTCCAGCTGGAAGTGCTATCAACGTATTGCTTGTATTAATCGTAGGAATATCTTCGCCATTATTGTAAGATAATGCAACCCACTTGTAAGTTTGGCCTTGCGTCACATCAATTGCTCCTTGGCTGCCTGCTGTAAATTGGGTAGAAGATATCAATTGGCTACCATCCTGTGAAAACAAGAATAAACGATAAGTAATACCGTTATCCATTGCAGCGGCACGTGTTCCATTTGCTGAAATTGTGCCAGCTTTAGCCGTAAACTGGGCGGCCTTAAATGGAACATTATTATCAACTTCAATCAATGCATCAAATTCTGGAAACTCCATCAATTTTGGACTGTTTAAATTGGTCGAATTGATACTAGCTTTACCTTTGATAGATGCTGTTTGTTGGGTCTCATCTATACCTGATACTTTGAGTACCAGTTTTGTCCCATCAAGTTTTGTTCCTTCTTCAATCTGATCAACATGACCATCTTCCTTAGAACATCCAGAAAATGTGACTGTACTTCCCAACAACAAGGCAATAGAAGTAACAGTCCAACTTAAACGCTTTAAACGTGATATTTTCATAAAATTGTTAGTTTAAATAAATAGATGTTAGTTTACAAATCTCCGTTACCTTCGCCTCCAGAACCATTTCCCCAATCGCCAACACCTGGATTTGGAGTCCCAGTACCACCCGAACCGGCAGCAATCCCTTGTTCCAGCTCAATTGTTTGCACATGCACAGCAGGTGCTTCATAGATTTTCTTTTCTTTTTTCATTTTTTAAAATTTGGTTTAATCACACC
>JALAGS010000149.1 GCA_022712315.1 Sphingobacterium sp.
AAGTATACTTTCTCAAGTATAGTATACTATAATCAATATCTGTGCCATTCTATTTGTTGGTTTTATAATATTTTTCTCTGTGATATGTTTGTTACGTAAAATAGACCGTTTTCTTGTGGTTTTCTCTCCTAATTGGCAATATTTTATATAATGACAGGTTTTTTTGCGGCATTCAGTTAATTTTATATAGCTCCTAAACGAGGTCTGTCACAGCACTGCTTGGCCTGTATAAAAAAGCAAACAGTTCTTATCACAAAACAGGGCTATCTACTTTATTCAGCATAACGTTTGAATAAATCTTTCCACTCTTCATCCAAATCACCTTTGTATACATCCTGTCGGGCACGGCGATACCAGTATTCAGCATTCCATTGATCTCCTTCTTTACGGTGTAAATAAGCATGCACATGTGCTGCTGCAGTTCCTTCCAGCTGATCAATTAGGTCGTGTGCCTTTTTCCAATTTCCTTTTAGATCATACCAGAGTGACTTCTGTACTGCTGTCCAGTGCTGATGTGGACTTTCAATGGATTGAAATTCTTCGATTGTCATATATTATTTTGTTATTTCTTTACTCCAGATTTCATAAATATCGTCTCCCTTGGAACTTTTTCCTTTATGGTGCCACGCGCCATTTACAATTGCACCCTCAAAATTGAGTACTTGTCCCACGCGATTATTGTCTCTCGAAAAAAACTGTATCTTTTCCACATACCGATTGTGATCGTATTGATAATCTCCACCACCTGTACCGTAGAATCCTTTTTGTGCAGGATTGATCGCTATCCATTGAAAATATCCATCCACTAGTATTTTAATTGTTTTGCGATCAGTTTCGGGTATATCATGCATTTTACCCTCCTGTTGACGACTTGTTATTCTCCACAACGCATCCAATGCTTGAGGGCGGCTTTTTTGTTTGACATATAAATGATAAGTATCTGCTGTTTTTAACCGAAGGGAGTCGTTTTGGATTCGATAGGGTAAAAGAACGTTTTTGCCAATAGCGGTTGAATCCTGTGAATTGTATTCTACCAAGACATTGACGTTCTGATTTTGCCCTTCAATGGGTCCGCCCCAGGTGTAGTGAAAACGTTTATTGCTATTATCAAAGCATATAAACGAGATATATTGATCTTTGATCAGAATCAAATTTTTACATAAACCATCATGGTACATATATGCGCCATCAGGAAGCTGTGCATAGACTTTGGAAAAAATCGTTCCGAAAAAGAGGAAGAGGAAGAGGATATAATTTCTCATGATAAATTAAAACTTGTTCTCCCCTAAAGATACGAAATAAATAAGTTATCAATCAGCTCACTAAATTCGGTTTATTAGCAAAAAAAACTTCCTGATTTCATCAGCAACAATAGCTTTGAAATCAGGAAGGTTTTATCGTGAAGTAGCCAGAAACTATTTGAACTTACTGGCTAATGCTGCAAGCTTGCTTGCCATATCAGTTTCAGGTTCCACCTGTCTTCTAGGATCATTTTTCCTGCTTTTGGGCAAGGCAGATTTTTCATCTGTTTTCATTGACAGGGCAATGCGACTACGCTTTTCATCAACTTCTGTTACTGTCACCATCACGTGTTGCTGAACTTTGACGATTTCATGGGGATCTGAAACGTAGCGATTCGATAACTGACTTAAATGTACCAAACCATCTTGATGTACACCGATATCAACAAAGGCTCCAAAATTAGTAATGTTGGTCACTATACCCGGTAGCTTCATGCCAACCCGTAAATCGCCAATACTATTGACACCCTCCGTGAAGGAGAAAGCTTCAAATTTTTCTCTCGGATCTAATCCTGGTTTCGCCAATTCATTCAAAATATCATTTAGCGTCGGTAGTCCAACTTCCTCTGAAATATAATTTTTTAAGGGGATAGATTTTCTCAGGTCCGCGTCAGTCAATAGGTCTTCGACTTTTTTTCCGAGATCTTTAGCCATTTGTTCAACTAAGGCATATCGTTCAGGATGCACAGCAGATGAATCAAGTGGATTGGCTGCATGTCGGATACGGAGAAAGCCCGCAGCCTGTTCAAATGCCTTGTCGCCAAGACGAGGGACTTTTTTTAGTTCACGTCTGGAAGCGAATGGACCATTCTCATTTCTATACTTTATAATCTGTTGCGCGAGAGACGGACCTAATCCAGATACATAGGCTAAAATTTGTTTGGAAGCTGTATTCAGTTCAACACCGACAGCATTTACACAGCTGATAACGGTATCATCCAATGAGGTCTGGAGTTTGTTTTGGTCAACATCATGTTGATATTGTCCGACACCGATCGATTTTGGATCAATTTTAACAAGTTCAGCTAAAGGGTCCATTAATCTTCTACCAATGGAAACAGCTCCACGAACTGTAATATCATAGTCAGGAAATTCTTCCCGCGCAGTTTCTGAAGCGGAATAAATAGAGGCTCCACTTTCATTGACCATGACGATGGTAACATTATTTAAGCCCAGTTTTCTAACAAATTCTTCAGTTTCGCGTCCGGCAGTCCCATTTCCAATGGCTATGGCCTGAATATCGTATTTTGATACGAGATACTGGACCGTTTTCTGTGCTTCCGCTAATCCGTTGGCGCCATTATGCGGAAAGATGGCGGTATTTTCTTTGAGCTGTCCTTGTTCATCCAATACAACTGTTTTACAGCCCGTTCGAAATCCAGGATCGATTGCGAGCAGCCTTTTTTGTCCCAGAGGGGCTGCTAAAAGCAACTGGCGAACATTGTCGGCAAAAACTTTGATGGCCTCTTCATCTGCTTTTTGACGTGTCAGGACACGAATTTCCGTCTCCATGGAAGGTTTTAACAAGCGTTTGTAGCTATCTGACAGAGCGAGTTTTACCTGAGCAGCGGCAGCATTGGCGCCCTTAATGTAAATGGATTCAATACGAGGTAGAATTTCTTCTTCATTGATATCTATATCTAAATAGAGCAACTCTTCTTTTTCTCCGCGGCGCATCGCCAGTATACGGTGCGAAGGTGCATCTTTCAATGATTCCGACCATTCATAATAATCTTTATACTTTATTGCAGCTTCTTCTTTTCCGGGAACTACCCTTGAAACAAAGGAGCCTTTTTCCAGGAATATTGCTCTCGACTTGGCTCTCACAGCTGCATCTTCTGCTATAACTTCGGCAATTATATCCCGGGCACCTGCTAGTGCCTCCTCTGTATTTTTTACACCTTTTTCTTCATCAACCAAACTGTCGGCAAGGGCAAGGAAATCTCCTGATTCTTGTGCCAAAATCAGATCAGCAAGGGGTTGTAGACCCTTTTCACGTGCGACACTGGCACGGGTTTTACGCTTCGGTTTGTAAGGCAGGTAGATATCTTCCAGGCTGGCCATGGTTTCGGCCCCCTGTATCCGCTGCTCGAGCTCTGGTGTTAATTTTCCTTGATCATTGATGGATTTCAGAACAGCTTCCTTACGTTTATCTAAATCCCTCAGCTGCTGGAAGCGATCTCTAATATTGGTGATTTGAACTTCGTCCAGACTGCCGGTCATTTCCTTACGGTAACGTGAGATAAATGGAACCGTTGCGCCTTCGTCTAATAATGCTATAGTCGTGCGAACCTGTTTTTCGCTAATAGAAAGTTCATTAGCAATAATAATTTCGTGTGTTGATAAGCTCATTGTTGGTTTAATCTTAAAAAGTAGAGCTGTTGAATCACCATTCAACAGCTCTAAGTATATCTAATTATAAACTAATGTACTAAAATTAAGCAGGTTTATTGGTGTTGTCCTGCTCAGGAACTTTTTTTTCTTCTACTTCGTTGTTTTTAGTTTCGGCAAAATGATCGTTATACCCGTAGGAGATGTGAGATGGCTCTTCTCCGTAATCCAATTGTTTGTGTGGGTTATGTTCAACGACACCTGCTGGTGTTGAGAACTCATATTTTTTCTTTGGTTGTTCTGTTTCAGAACCTTCCGCTGTCTCCTGTGGTTTTGTTTCCTCTTCGTGTGTTGCTTGAGCTTTCTCTTCAGCTACACGTACATCGCTAGGAACAGCTTCTTCTTTTACTTCTGTTTTAACGTCTACGTCTTTCTCGAAATTATTGATTTGATCTGAAATTTCACGTTTTATACCTTCTGACGCATCTTTAAACTCACGTATTCCTCTTCCCAAACCTCTCGCCAATTCAGGAAGTTTTTTGCCTCCAAAAAGTAACAAGATAGCAAACACAATTAGGATCATCTCCTGTGTTCCGATGTTTAGAAATGCTATTACTGGATTGTACATACTCTTTTTCCTCTTCTTTTGATTACTAACTAGATGCTAAGTTACATTTATATTTCTATAGTTCTTAGACCCAAAAGTAAATTTAAGATAATTTTAAGGTATTTGAAACATAAAAATTACTTATCAAAGTGCGGTTATTTGACAAGTGTAATTTGTTATATTTTTGCTAAATAATTTATAATATGACGATAGGGCAGAAATATCTTTGTATTTTTGTGGCTATTTTTTTGGAGAAATCGATTATGTTGGGAAAATTTAAAACATTCAAGCCGTATTACAAAAGTACGATGGTATTGGCGGGACCGGTAGTGATCTCACAATTGGGACATACATTGGTGCATACCGCAGATAGTGTGATTGTTGGGCATTTTGCAGGAACTATTCCATTGGCGGCAGTTTCGTTGGTACATGCTGTTTTTATGATTGTGATGGTCATAGGACTGGGGATCGCTTATGGTATAACGCCATTGATTGCGCAGGAGAATGGTCGTGATAATAAGAAAGAATGTGCCGTACTGTTGTCTAATAGTTTTTGGTTAAATATTATTGCCGGACTACTGTTGTTCTGTTTGGTTTACTTTGGTTCTATGTTGGCGATCGATCATCTCAATCAAGATCCGGCTGTGGTAAAGGAGGCAAAACCATATTTGCTTATTTTAAGTTTATCGATGTTGCCACTGATGGTCTTTAGCACTTTCAAGCAGTTTGCAGAAGGTCTGGGATTTACAAAGCAGGCCATGAACGTGACGATTTGGGGGAATGTGCTGAATATTATATTGGCGATCGTCTTTGTTAAAGGGATGTTTGGCATAAGTCCTATGGGGGTCAAAGGTGTCGGGTACAGTACGTTGATCGACCGTGTGTTAATGATGTCTGTGATGATGACTTATGTATTACGATCGCAGAAATTTAGGGGATATATCCAGTATTTTAAAGTGACGGTGATTGATCGGGAACGATTGCTTAAAATATTACGGATCGGGGCACCAGTGGCTATGCAATACGTATTTGAAATTGGAGCCTTTGCAGGAGCATCACTGTTAGCGGGTACCATAAGTGCCACAGCGCAAGCTTCGCATCAAGTTGCCATTCAGTTGGCCGCTATGACCTATATGATGGCAAGCGGTATAGCTGCTGCTGCAACGATCAAGGTGGGCAACAGTTATGGAAATAGAAATCTCTTCCGTCTCGAAAGATTTGCGATAACTTCTTATCAATTGGTGCTGATCTTTATGTTGATAACGGCGTCTTTGTTCGCGTTGTTGAACAATTATTTGCCCTATATTTTTACTTCGGACCATGCCGTGGTTATTATCGCCGCTCAACTTTTAATCATCGCGGGACTGTTTCAATTGTTTGATGGTACACAAGTGGTCGGTTTGGGAGTGCTGCGTGGGATGGGAGATGTCAATATTCCAACCATTATTACATTTATCGCTTATTGGATTATAGGTTTGCCAAGTGGATATCTTATGGGAATCGTGTTTAACTGGGGGATCAAAGGAATTTGGTATGGGCTAACATTAGGCTTGTTGACCTCTTCGCTTTTACTTTATCTGCGGTTTCAATTGGTGATCAAGAAGAAGAAAATACAATTCGAACAAAGTATGTTTAAATAACAAAAAATATACCCACAACAACAAAAAAGGCTCTATTAAGAGCCTTTTTTTCTGAAAGTATCTGATGTTACTGGCCAGAAAGAACCTTCAGTTCGTTTTCATTGCTGTCGGTATCCGGGAAGTCACGAAAGTTTTGTTTGTCAATGAAAGGCAATCTATATGACGCGATTGCTATCCCAATTTTCCAGATAATCTGCAACGCGTTTTAAGAAAGTACCCCCAAGTGCTCCATCAATTGCACGGTGGTCGTAAGAAAGTGATAGATACATCATATGTCTAATACCAATCATATCGCCATACTCCGTTTCTATTACCGCCGGTTTTTTCGTTATCGTACCTACAGCCAAGATTGCCGCTTGTGGTTGGTTAATGATAGGAGTTCCCATAATATTGCCAAAAGCGCCGATATTGGTGAAGGTAAAGGTACCATCTTGCGTATCGTCGGGTTTCAATTTATTGGCTCGCGATCGCTGTGCAAGATCATTGACGCTTTTACTTAATCCTACCAAGCTTAACTGATCCGCATTTTTGATTACTGGGACGATAAGATTGCCGTTAGGCAATGCTGCCGCCATACCAATATTAATATTTTTCTTCTTTATGATATTGTAACCATCGATGGAGATATTAACCAATGGAAAATCTTTAAGCGCCTTGCTGATGGCTTCAATAAACAAGGGGGTGAAAGTGATATTTTCTCCCTCGCGTTTTTTATAGGCATCTTTAACCTTATTGCGCCATAAAACTAAGTTGGTTACATCAGCCTCAACAAAGGAACATACATGGGGAGAGGTTTGCACACTTTTAACCATATGATCTGCGATCAATCTACGCATGCGGTCCATTTCAATGATTTCATCACTGCCATTGACAACGGTGTGTACCTGAGATGGAGCAGCAGGAGTTATTTTTGGAGGCTCTGTACCTGTGCTTGCCTGCTCTGCCTGAATTGACTTGTGAGGCAGTGACGATGAATCTCTATGCGCTACATAAGCTAAAATATCTTGTTTGGTTACTCTTCCTTCTGCACCAGTACCCTGGATGCGGTCAAGTTCATCTTGAGATAAGCCTTCATGACGTGCGATATTCTTTACCAAAGGAGAATAGAAGCGTAGCGCATTTTCATATGGTGAGGATGCAATTTCAGCCGCTGCATGGGATAGCTGGTCTACACCGGGTATGTTCAGATCTATATGCTCTTCGGGAACCGTCACGACAGGTGCTATATTTTCTTCCTGTTGAATCACAGGTTCTTCATTTTGTCCTTCAATTTCTATAATTGCAACAACTTCTCCTACCTGGACGGTTTGGTCTACGGTATAGCGCTGCTCTTTTAAAATACCTTTTACAGGAGAAGGTACCTCTGAATCAACTTTGTCAGTTGCGATTTCCAATAAGGTGTCATCTTCATCAATCAGGTCACCAGGTTGTTTTAACCATTTTGTGATTGTTGCCTCGGATACACTTTCTCCCATTTTTGGGAGCAAGAGTTTATATAAAGCCATATTTTTTAGCAATCTCGTTATAGAAAAACGAAGTTAATTAAATTGTGGTTTACTTTCAACAATTTAAAATATTATTCCTTAAATAACGTTTTTTTAGAAATATTATTTTACTTTATTGTATATCTTGTTCTTTTTCTTTTACCAGCAACTTCCATAGAAGTAATAAAGCATTCATACGGGTACGCTCGATGTTAATCAGCCTGTCGTTGTCAAATTTAAACTTTTTGGTAATCACTTCTTTTTTCCCCGCTACAGCTACCCAAATCGTTCCAACCGGTTTTTCAGCTGTTCCACCTCCTGGACCTGCTATTCCCGTAGTTGCAATGGCATAGTCTGAAGAAAATATCTTCTTTGAACCCGCAGCCATTTCGATAGCCGTCTGTTCGCTCACTGCACCATATTGGATCAATATTTCTTCATTGACCTGCAACAATTGTTGTTTTAACGTGTTGGAGTAGGGGACGGTACCGCCAAGAAATACAGCGCTGCTTCCGGGTACTGCGGTTATTGAGGCGGCAACACTACCTCCGGTACAACTTTCTGCAGTCGTCAATGTAGCAGCTCTGCGGCTAAGCTCTTTAATCAGGAAGGGCTCGATACTCGTGTCGTAATCTGCAATGACGTATTGCCGTAAGCGGTGAAGAAGTTTTGTTTTAAAAAGGGCAACCTGGAGCATAATGTCGGATTTGTTTCTGCTCTTTCCGGAGAGTCTTAAGCGAATAAATGCCAAGGTTGGCAAATAGGCCAACTTTATGCTTGAGGGAAGTTCTGCTTCGATATCTTTTATTTCTTCTGCCAGATAAGACTCACCGATACCGCCCACCAAGATTGTTTCGTGACAGATAAATAAGTCTGGGTCTTGTTTGGCTAATAAGGGTAGCACATGTTTTTCCATGAGGAATTTCATCTCAAAGGGCACTCCGGGCATAAAAATAAATTTTTTTTGGTCTTGGTTGACCAACATACCGGGGGCGGTGCCATAGTCGTTAAATAAAACTTCACAATTTGCCAGGAC
The DNA here is from genome assembly GCA_022712315.1 of Sphingobacterium sp. Taxonomy (GTDB): domain Bacteria; phylum Bacteroidota; class Bacteroidia; order Sphingobacteriales; family Sphingobacteriaceae; genus Sphingobacterium. The sequence continues at coordinate 8,400 of JALAGS010000149.1, forward strand.
ATCAGCCTGCTGCAGATTGATGTCGAGCATTTTTAGATTGCGCGACTCAAAGATATTGGTCACATGACGAAGTACGTTTTCATCGCGGATCAATGTGGTTCCAAAATATTTTGCTGCCGTTTTTTTCGTCACATCATCTTTCGTTGGGCCTAGGCCTCCTGTGATTAAAATAAGATCTGCCCGTGCTGAGGCCTCTTTGAGCGTCGTTAAAATAGCTTCTTCTGTATCAGGGATCGATGTCATCTGAACGATATCGATTTCAAACTGGAGAAGCTGTTTGGCAATCCATCCCGAATTGGTATCAATAATCTGACCGATGAGGATCTCATCGCCTATGGTAATAATCTCTGCTTTCATCTGAAAAATAATTATGTTAGTCCCTTGCAGTTATTAAAGTTTCATCGCTATTAGCTGTAAACATAAAATTCTAGTTTTGGACGATTCAGGATATAAACTTACGTAAAATTACGGCTCAACAAAATGTTTAACATGTATTTGATATGAGGAGTTGTATGCTATCGCAAAGGCAAATACTAGTGAATAAAATACGGTCTTTTTGATTTTGCAAGCACCAGTCGCTACAAAAGCCAAAAAAGATTCTTTCTGAACTCTGCGAATAGCTGCTTTTAGAAAAAAAGCAGTTATTTTAAAAATAACTGCCTCCTGAACTTGCTCTTTTTGTAAGCTTAAGATCTTGTAAGATCGATGCCTTGGCACGAATGGTGACATTATAGCTTCGATATCGTCCGAACGGCATCCAGCCAAATGACATATCCCAACAATGTAGATCTCTATAGATATTGAAAGAGGTCATGACAACCTCCTTCTGTTTGAAGTCATATCCCGATTGAAAAGTGACTTTCCATTTAGGCGTTACGCTGAAATCACCGTGTAAATTCAATGTACTCGTAATTTGATTATCCATTCTCCGTGTACTAGAATTAAAGAACTTTGACATGTTGAAACTAAACGATGCTGCAAGGTTCCAAGGAATATTAAAGTCCACAAAAGCATTTGGATCTGAGCTGATTCTCGCCAAAGCCTGTGCCTGCTCCGGAGTCAATCCCCCGCCAGACATCTCTTTTCTTAAAGAATCGATATTGTTATTGCGTGATTTCGCAGCCTTAGGATTTAAACTGTAGTCAAAGGACAGACCAAAGTTTGTTAGGCGGGCCAAGCTACCATCCTTTATGGCATAACGATTGACTCGGACCCCATTTTCATTGACCGAATAGGGATCAAATGTACCGTTGAAGTTTACATTCATCTTTTGGTCGAAAAAAGCGGTACGGCCAGAGAAGGTAATTGGGGATAACTTCAAGGAATCGGCAACAAAGTTGTAATTTCCACTGAAGGTTAAGCCTTGAAGGATAGGGATTTTCTTAAAACCACCATCTGTGGTGTCAGATTTACTTTTGACTTTCGCTTCGATATTATTGTCGATGGAAAAACCTATACCTGCAGATTTTCCTGCAGAAGGAGAACCATAAACACCCTGACTAAAGATCGAGTATACATTTCGGTTTCCATATTGATCGTTATAGTGCTGATAGAAACCATATTTTGGATCCGAAAAGTCAGGCCTATAGTTCAGGTTGATCGATGGTGTAACCACGTGTCTGATCGCCTGAATTTTACCGATTTTAGGATACATACCGTAGATTTTAGTCGAAAGTCCTGTTGATACCGAGTAATCGTAAGCGCGATTGAAACCTTGAACGGTATCGATGCGTTGTTTATAACCTGCCGCTGTGTTGTCGATGCTTTGTCTGGTGCTTTGTAGATACCAACGCTCTGTATAGTTGACACTGGTATTGAACTGAAAATATTTAAAAGCGTTAAGGGATAAGCTGATTGGAATATTGTGCTGGAAACCATTTTGGAATTTTTTAAATCCCCCTGGTTTAAATAATAGTGTATCAATGGTACTTACCGAGTTCTGTGCCTGAAAGCTATAGCCGACATTGATGCGTTGATACCATTTTTGTTCACCAACACGGTCTTTGCTGTCAAATGGATTGAAAGAAGATACGTTCAAGCTGACATTTGGTAAGCTCATTTGTAAACTCCGTGTTGCCATATCCTGATTGTGTGTTAAGCTGGCAGTTAGATTTACTTTACCATCGGCAAATACTTTCCCGTAACTGATGGACGACCCCATGCGGTTACGCGCAAGATTTTCATAGGTATTTAGCGTACTTCCTGTACCTGTATTTTGGAAGAATGATGTCGTACCAAAGTTAACACTGGCGGAGAAAGAAGTCCCCGGATTGGCTTCCTGTCGCTGGGTATGGTTCCAGGTGACATTGAAATCTTTGTTGGAGCCATAATTGGATGTCCCTTCTATACCTGTTTTTGTGTTGGCATAACGGATATTAAAACCACCATTAAATTTATAATTGACGGTATAGCGTGTATTGATGGAAGCTTCCCATGAACCTTTAGAATATAGTGAACCTCGGATCTCGCTGTCCCAATAATCATTAAATGCTAAATACCAGCCTATATCCCGCATCGAGAACCCACGTGTATAGTCTTCTCCGAAAGAGGGGAAAAGAAACCCGGACGCTCTTTTATCTGGTTTTGGAAAGAAAGCAAAAGGAAAAGCTACCGGCATAGGTACGCCCATCACGACAAGATAGGCCGGACCCGAAATAATCTGGTTTTTGGTGACAATCCCCTTGGTGATATGGATACCAAAGTGGGTATGCGGGTAGGGGAGATTACAAGTACTGTAAAGCCCTTTGTAAATCGACATTTCGTCGTAGATATTCTTGCGTACAATATTGGCTTGAATGTATCCGCCATCGACTTCAGTCATAATACCATAGGTATTTCCCTCCTGCTTCTCGTAATCATAATAGAGGGAATCGACCGTTTTAGGCGACTCACCATTTCCCATGATGACGATAGGACGCCCTACATATTTACCCGTTTTGTCATAAATCCCAGAAGCAAAAATCTTTTTCTTGTTTCGGTCAAGACGGATATAATCGGCAGAAAGTTCAAAATCCTGATATTTTACTTTTGCTCCGCGATAAAGGTGACTGATATTTTTTGCAACTTCAGACTTCTGCGAGTCGACAGCAATGATACTCACTTCTGCCTGCAAGCCACTTCCTTTTTTCTTGGTGGTGTCAGTAACAGATTTGACTGTATCCGCAGTTTTGGTTTTACTGGTATCTTGCGATTTATTGGTCGCCGAAATAGGATCCTTACCTTGAAGTCCGTTCTGTTTTAATGGAATATTACTTTGAGCAACGCTAGAATTGCCCATTGCAAGAATGATAAATAGTGTTAAAATGTTGATTAACGACTTCAAAATTAAAGACAAATGTTATTTTTGTGAAATAATGTTAAACTTCGAGAGACAAAATTAGTCAAAAAAGCAATAGAAAATATGTTAAATATCGC
>JALAGS010000150.1 GCA_022712315.1 Sphingobacterium sp.
CTATTAATACTCATTAATCGTGAAAAAACGAATTGCTATTTTTGCTTCAGGTTCAGGTTCCAATGCTCAAAAAATAATGGAACATTTTAAATATTCGGATGAAGCTGAGGTTGCCTTGATCTTATCTAATAATCCTGATGCATACGTTATTCAGCGGGCAGACAATTTTGAAATCCCGGCACATATTTTCGATCGTGAAGAATTTTACAAAACAGACAACGTTGTCAATATACTGAAGAACTTGAATATTGATCTTATTGTCTTAGCAGGTTTTCTTTGGCTTGTTCCAACCAATCTGCTAAAAGCATTTCCGAATCAAATCATTAATATACATCCTGCCCTCCTGCCAAAATATGGTGGCAAGGGAATGTATGGCGATCATGTGCATAAAGCTGTTCTTGCTAATAAAGAAGAGGAACATGGTATCACGATACACTTTGCCAATGAACACTTCGACGAAGGAGAAATTATCCATCAGGCGCGTTTTAAAGTCGATCCAAATGACACATTAGATATCATCAAGTTTAAAGGGCAGCAACTCGAACACCAATACTTCCCTAAAATTATTGAGAATCTGATCAAAAAAATGTAAAAACAATTTTATTATTTAGAATTGTTTTAAACAAATCGTAACTTTGCTTTCATGAACGAAGTTATTGAATCGGTGATGGATTTATGTGAGTCAGAAAACAAAGGCCATGTGTTTCAATTTAGAAATACAGCCATGAACCCTTTTTCTGACTTTTCATGTGCTTGTTTTAAGAAGTGCTGCAAAAAGTACAAAGAAGGTAAACGTTGTAAAAAGTGTCCGGGTCAGAAAAAATAGACGTGTTTCTCATTTGCTATTCTTCTAGGTAATCCAAATCTTTATCAAAACTTTCTTCCAATTGTGTCAGTGAATAGATCGCTATTCCTGAAAGCAATAAGACCATTGTAATTGCAGCCGGTACGATACCAAAAGCATTAACTAGTACCCCATAGATCATTGTTGATGGAATGAGGGCGCCTCGAACAAAATTAGGTGCAGTAGTTGCCACAGTCGCTCTGAGATTTGTACCGAATTGCTCTGCCGAAATCGTTACAAATGTAGCCCAATACCCCACCCCTAATCCCATCACAAATGCTAAGCCCAAAAACTTAGTGGCAGTAATACCATCGCTCAACAAATACCAAAGCGAACTGACGATGATAATTACCTGGCAAATAAGGACAACTTTCTTTCGGGATTTTAAAACTTGTGCAAATATTCCCGCTAATACGTCGCCCAATGATATACCTATATACGTAAACATCACCCCTTTTCCAGCACTCAGCACATCTGTAGTACCTAATGCCTTCCCTATTTCGGGTGCTTGAGTCACCAATACACCGACAACAAACCAAATAGGCAGCCCGATACAAAGGCAATTAATATACCGTTTTAACCGGCTCTTATTCGTAAAAAGCATGCGGATATCACCTTTCACTACCCCTACATGATCTTGTTCCTTGAACAGTCCTGATTCAAAGGATCCCACACGCAAAAGCAATAATAATAAGCCCATTCCTCCACCGACGAAATAAGCGGTCCGCCAATCAAATTCCTCAGATACAAAATAAGCAAGTATAGCTCCCAATACACCGACTCCAGCAACCAACATCGTACCGTAACCACGTTTTGACTTGTGCATACTTTCGGAGACCAAGGTAATACCCGCTCCCAACTCTCCCGCTAAACCAATACCCGCTATAAAACGAATAATACCATACATAAGCACATCATGTACAAAGCCATTTGCGATATTTGCTAAAGAATAGAGAAGAATCGATCCAAAGAGCACTTTTAAACGGCCATATTTATCACCAATAATTCCCCAAATGATGCCGCCTAATAGCAGCCCCCCCATTTGCATATTAAGCACAAATTCACCTTTTACCCGCATTTCTTCAGCGGGAACACCAATATCAGTAAAGGACTGAATACGGACAATGGAGAAAATAATTAAATCATAGATATCGACAAAGTATCCCAGTGATGCGATCATAACCAGTAACCATACTTTATTGTCGGGTCGATTTTCTTTTAGTGTTGACATTTTAGGTTTTTTGAAGCTGTAAAAATACCATAGTGAAGCTACAAAACCAAGATTTCAGAAAATATTCCGATACATTGTTTTATTTTTGCTTTATGAGATACAGTCCACTTGCCTTAACTTGGCTATTGCGTATTTATCCGCCTTTTCTGTTTCAAGGAATATGGGTAAAAAAAATTAGTCCCGGCTTTCAAGGTGCCCAAGTAAAAATATACAAGACGCCATTCAATATCAATACAAACAGAACACTATTTGGTGGAACGATATTCGCTGCTGCAGACCCTATATTTCCCATCCTGATCGATCAATATCTTCAAAAAATTGGTTTCAAGAAAACAGTAGCCTGGCTAAAATCATCACAGATCGTTTTTAAGAAGCCCGGAAAGACCAGCGTAGAGTATGCTGTAAACCTTTCCGAAGAAGTACTTGAAGAATGCGCACAGACGATCAGAACAAAAGGAAAGATTGTAAGAGATTTTACCTTAGAGATCAAAGATAAAACGGGTGACTTATGTGCTACGGTACGCTGTGAAACCTATATTCGTGACTTGAATTTTACATTCCCGTCCAGAAATCGAAATGTCGAGCCATAAGAAATTGATATATTTGTCGAATTACCAAAAACAAGAAACATGAATAAAATCGCTTTTTTGGCTATCGCATCTCTGGCAATAGCAGCATGTGGGACGAATGGAAATGGCGCAACGACAGTAAAAGCCCTGCAAGATTCAACCATAAAAATCCATGATGAAATCATGCCTCAAATTGCCCATTTCGACCGCGATGCTGTCAAGATAGATTCCATTCTGGCAAATTTAAAAACTATTAAGACAGCCCGGACGGATTTAGATACCATTGCGACAAGGAAAGAACTGAGTGTTTTAAAAGCTAACTTAGAAAGCGCCACAGACCATATGATGGACTGGATGAAAGGCTACAATCCGGATTCAACAGATGTCAAATATTTCGAAACAGAACTACAGAAAGTAAGTGATATGAAAAAGATATTTGATAATGTCTCCAAAGAAAGTGAAGGAAAATTAAAGAATTTTTAAGTCCAAAAGACTTCACAAGTTCAACAAAATGGCCACGGAACGAATTAATATAGTCGGGAAGTTAAGCCAAACCTTAAAACAAAAAATAAAAACATGAGATCCATAACTAAATTTTACTGCGCAACTTTTCTATTATTGGGGCTATTTTCCTGTAAAAATAATAGTCAGACAAACTTACCGATCTATGGCGAAAGGGAGGCTGTAGAAAAAACAGTTGATGGAAAAAAAATTGTAGATACCCTCTACCATACAATACCGCCATTTAAACTTCTTAATCAAGATAGTGCGATGATTTCGGATAAAGATTTTGATGGAAAAGTTTATGTTGCAAACTTCTTCTTTACCCATTGTCCAAGCATCTGCCCGACAATGAATCGCAATCTTCTAAAGATATACCAGCAATATAAGGACAATGATGAGGTTCGTTTTTTGTCCCATAGTATCGACTTTAAATACGATCAGCCATATGTTTTGAAAGATTACGCGAACAAACTGGGTGTAAGCAACAACCATTGGCAATTTGTATCAGGAACGAAAGCAGAAATTTATGGCCTTGCCAATCAATACCTCGTTTACACTGCAGAGGATAAAAATGCACCCGGCGGCTATGATCATCAGGGCTACCTTGTTTTGATTGACAAAGATAAACGGATTCGAGGTGCTTATGACGGCACGAATGATGAGCAGGTAAAAAAATTAATGAACGATCTACCATCCTTATTGAGCGAGGCGAAAAAATAATATGCGCATTCTCCTAACAACATGCCTGGCAATTGGCGCGTTAATGCTTATATGGACAGGCTGTCAGAGTGAAGTTGATATCAAAACAGCACAATATGCTGTAAACGGTCAAAAAGTATATATAACCCATTGTCAAAATTGTCATGGAGAGAAGGGCGAAGGATTGGGCACCCTCTACCCGCCTTTAACAGATACCACATTTTTACAGGTTAATAGCCATAAACTAGCTTGTATTATCAAGCATGGAACTTCTGGTGAGCTGGAAGTCGCAGGCAAAAAGTTCAATAGTGTAATGCCGGCATCTAATCTCTCTGCTGTGGATATCGCTTATGTGCTGACATATATCAATACTAAAATCAACAAAGGAAAACATAGTTACCCTTTGGATGAGGTGGAAAGAAATTTAAAGAATTGTCAATAATAGAACGGGAGCTTTACGAAGAGCTCCCGTTCCATTTATCAGCCCCTTCCTAACTTAAGGGCTTTACACCCTATTGACAAAAAATCTTCTCACATCCAGGTGAATCAAGGCCATCGAACAGATCTATGAAGTCTTAGGAACACTTCCATTGCCCCATGACAAAAAAAATAAAAACGTAAAAACAATTTTACCCTTTTTTCCTTATTGTATTATTGATCCAAATCGTTTCATATTTATTGTTTTATAACAATAATCTGACATTTTGGGTACAAATTAATCGCTAATTTTGCAACCGAATGAACGTTCGATTGATGAATTCTAATGAAAAAATAGCGGCAGTATTTGCCAGCACACTAAAACTTATACAAACAAACGGCTTCCACGGGACGCCGATGAGTAAAATCGCCCAAGAGTCAGATGTGGCAATAGGAACTATCTACCATTATTTCCCTTCTAAAGATGATCTCATTTTTGCCTTGTTCAAACATTGTCGGGCATTACTAAATGATTATATTTTTGATGGTATAAAAGATGATTTCAGCTACAAAGATTCTTTTTTCCATGTGTGGCGCAATTTTGTGAAGTTTTATTTAGAAAACGGTCATGTCTTCAGTTTTTTTGAGCAATTCTTCTCCTCTCCTTATTATGAAAAAAATAAGGCTGAGATACAGGAACCTGTAGGAGGCCAAAATAAAGTTGTCGATTTTTTACAGGAAGGTATAGACCGCAAAATTTTGAAACAAGTGAATGTACATCTGCTTGTGGCCAGTTACATCGGAGTCGCATTGTCTACCGTTCACAGCATAAAATTCAAAGACCTGAGCTTTTCTGAACAAAATATGGAGGAATTGATTGGAATTATTTGGGATGGAGCAATTAATAGAGAAAAAAATAATTAATTACATATATGAAGTTTAATAAAATCGTTTATTCCTTGGCGGCCCTGTCGCTTTTGAGTAATACAGGATTTGCACAACAGCAATCTGAAAACTTGCCGGCAAATGCAACACTTCAGCAGCTGATAGATTATGCCTTGCGTAATCGAATCTCTGTAAAACAAGCGCAATTGGATGAAGCCATTGGTGAAAAGGATATCGACATCTCCCTTTCAGGCTGGTACCCCCAATTGGGCTTAAAAGGAAGTTACAACTATAACGTCATCGTTCCATTGGCCAATATTGGTGGCAATAACATCAAAATGGGACAGAATAATGCGAGCGCGGTAACGCTTCAGGTAGACCAGCAGATTCTGAACCCTGAGTTAATGCAAGCAAGAAAAGCAGCTGAATTGGTACGTCTCGGAAATAAACAAAATACCGAGAACCAAAAAATAACTGCAGTCGTTGAGGTCAGCAAAGCATACTATGACATCCTTACTTCAGAAGAGCAGATCAAAATTGTCCGCGAAAACATTGCCCGTTTGCAAAAACAATTGAAAGATGCCAAATCACAATATGATGTAGGTATAGTGGACAAAACAGATTATAAAAGAGCACAAATAGCGTTAGCGAATTCAAACGCCGACGAAAAACGGACGGTTGAACTTCGAAAATATAAATACGAATATCTAAAACAGCTATTAGCTTTGGATAAAAGTCAAAATCTGACCCTTTCATTTGACAATAGCAATATGGAGTCGGAGATTCTTATAGACACAACAGCAGGAATAAATGTTTCTAATCGAATTGAATTCCAACAATTGGAAACGTCAAAAAAGATCCAGCAGTTAAGTACACAATATTATAAATGGACGTATCTGCCAAGTGTGAGCGCCTTCTATAATTATGCATTCAACTATAGAAATGACAAATTCAGTAAGCTTTATACCGATAATTTTCCAGGTTCTGTTGCTGGACTGAATGTTTCTTTTTCAATCTTCGACGGGTTTAAACGTAAAAAACAAATCAACAAATCCAGACTGCAGGAAGAAAGAATCGACTGGGACATCAAAAACTTGGAAAATAGCATCAATACCGAATATTCGCTGGCAAAAGCGACCTATAATGCGAACTTAAACGACTGGAAAACAGCCAAAGAAAATGTGGATTTATCCAAAGAGGTTTACGATACAATCAAACTTCAATATGATTCAGGTATTAAAACTTACCTTGATCTCATGACAGCAGAGACTGATCTCAAAACAACACAACTTAATTATCTGAACTCGCTTTATGCTTTATTATCAAGCAAATTAGATGTTCAGAAAGCTGTTGGCGCGATTCACACAAATTAATCAATAAACGGAAACTAATACAAATCATGAATAAAAGACAATTATTATTCGCTTTCTTCCTTGGGACGGCTTTAGTATGGACCTCTTGTGGAAATAAAGATGCAAAAAAGCAAGGCGCAGCTCAGGCTCAAGCTGAAAAGGTTGTTCCTGTTAGCTTTGGTGTAGCATCACATGAGATTGTTACAGGTACGATCAGCTACCCTGCAACAGTCAAACCGTTGAACGAAGCAGACCTATTTGCGGAAGTTAGCGGTTATATCACCAAAATATATGTTTCAGATGGCGCCGTCGTGTCCCAAGGACAAGCCCTTTATGAAATTGATGGAACACGCTATAATGCCGCTGTCCAACAAGCTAAGGCAAGTCTTCAAGTACAGCAAACGGAATTGGAGCGTCAAAAAAGAGATTTGGCAAGATACCAAACGCTGGCTGATAAAGATGCGATTGCAAAACAAGTGTTTGACAATGCCAAATCGAGTGTTGCTGCTGCACAGGCACAGGTTGAATCGGCTCGTGCTGCATTAGTTACAGCAAATACAAATTTATCGCGCTCAACCATACGTGCACCATTTTCGGGTACAATTGGTATCTCACAAGTACGTCTAGGTGCATTGGTGAATCCAGGTACTACCCTGTTGAATACACTTTCATCAACAAGCCCTATTGCTGTTGAATTTCAGGTAAATGAAAAGGATATTACGAAGTTTACCAAATTACAGAGCAGCCATTCTTCTTCAGACCTTTCTTTGCTTTTGCCTGATGGCAGTACTTATGAAGGAAAAGGAACAATTACGACAATTGACCGTGCTGTAGATCCGGCAACAGGAACAATTAAAGTTAGAGCAACATTCCCAAATAATTCCAATACATTGAGAGCTGGAATGAACATCACGATGAATGTTTCTTCAACTTCGGCAACAGAAGAAGTGGTGGTTCCTTACAAAGCTATCTTTGAACAACTTGGTGTATTCAATCTATATACTGTTAATGATAGCAGCAAAGCTGAAATCCGTCAGGTAAAATTAGGCATTAAAGCCGGCGATAAAATTGTTATTAAAGAAGGTGTTAAAGATGGTGAAAAAATCATTGTCGATGGTACCATGAACGTCCAAAATGGTGTTAAAGTAGTTGACGCTGCTGTTGCTGCCCAACAGGCTGCAAAAGGAGCACCTCAAGGAAAATAACAGCATTAATTTTTTAAAGAGAATCTAAAAGATATAGAATGATTTCAGAAGTATTTATTAAGAGGCCAGTTACCGCAATCGTTATTTCGATATTGATTTCAATCATCGGGATTATTGCGGTATCCACACTGCCAATTAGCCAGTATCCTTCTATCGCACCTCCAACAGTAACGGTTACAGCCAATTATACTGGTGCAGATGCACAGACGGTTGAGCAAACGGTGACTACACTCATTGAGAGTCAGATCAACGGTACTCCTGGCATGATTTATATGTCGTCCAACAGTACTTCAAATGGTCAAGCAACAATTACTGTTACATTTGAAGTAGGTACCGACATTGATATAGCAACCCTCGACGTGCAAAACCGTGTGGGAATTGCTGAACCTGCCCTGCCAGAAGCTGTACGTCGTTTAGGGATTACAACCCGTAAAGCCAACAACGATATCCTCATGCTGGTTGCGTTGACATCGCCAAAAGGAACAAGAACCGAAAATTTCTTGGCAAATTACAACAACTTATACGTTAAAGACGCATTATTGCGTGTTAAAGGTGTCGGTGATGTGACCGCATTTGGTCAGCCATTCTCCATGCGGGTATGGTTAGATGCCAACAAATTAGCGAACCTAAGTATGACGCCTGCCGACGTATCTACAGCGATTGCGGAACAAAACTCCCGTATACCTGGTGGTAGTGTTGGTGGTCGTCCACAGGAGTCTTCAACGGTATTTGAATATCCAATTATTACCGATAGTGACCTTTCGAGCCCTGAAGACTTTGAAAATATCGTCGTCAAGACCAACAAAGATGGATCTATCGTACTTTTAAAGGATGTTGCACGTGTTGAATTGGGTCAATTCAATTATGGTACATCCTCAACTGTAAATGGTATGACTTCATCTGCGATGATGATCAACCAAACGCCGGGAGGAAACGCCGTGGAGTCTGCGAAGGGTATCGTCGAAGCTTTGGAAAAATTGAAGAAATCGTTTCCAACTGACGTGGATTACACCATCAGTTACGAGACAGTATCGGTTGTAAATGCCTCTATTTCTTCGGTTATTCACACCTTGGTTGAAGCATTGATTTTAGTAACGGTCGTTGTATTTTTCTTCCTCCAAAGCTGGAGAGCAACCTTAATCCCCGTGCTGGCAATTCCGGTGTCCATCATCGGTACCTTCATCTTCTTCCTGATGTTTGGCTTTTCGGTCAACAACTTAACCATGCTTGCGTTTGTATTGGCCATCGGTATCGTGGTGGATGATGCCATCGTTGTGGTGGAAGCTGTACAGCACTATATCGACCATTATAAGCTGGATGCGAAAGAAGCGACACGCCGTGCTATGGGCGATATCACAGCTCCGGTTATTGCCATTGCATTGATTTTGGCTGCAGTATTCGTTCCAGTAGGTTTTATTCCGGGAATGGTAGGTAAATTGTATCAACAATTCGCCATCACGATTGCTGTGTCGGTTATGCTATCGGCGTTTATCGCACTTTCACTAACTCCTGCGTTATGTTCGATTTTATTAAAACCTACAGCAGTACATGAAGGCGCAAAAGGACTGAATAAGTTTTTCTACAAATTCAATGTCTGGTTTGAAAAAGTGACCATCAAATACTCCAATGGGGTAAAACAAGCGATTAAAAAAGCACCGCTTGTATTGATTATTCTATTGTGTATTTTCATCGGAACAGGCTGGATGTTTACAACTAAGCCGACAGGATTTATTCCTTCCGAGGATGGTGGGGCATTTTTCGCAGGTATTACGCTACCAGAGGGTTCTTCTTCAGCACGTACAAATGAAGTCCTTAAAGAGATTGAAGCCGATCTACACAAGACTTTCCCTGAAATCAAGTATGTTACGGCAATCTCCGGTATCAATATCCTGAACCGTGCGTTTAAATCCAATGGTGCAACAGTGTTCGTGTCGCTAAAACCGTGGGAAACACGTACACGTACAGCAAATGACATCGCGGGCATGATCATGGGTAAATACATGGGGTATACCAAAGCAAGGGTACTGGCTGTAACACCGCCTGCAATTCCGGGTCTAGGTACTTCAGGCGGTTTTTCTATGCAAGTTCAAGATTTGCAGACGGTCAATATCAAGGACTTCGAAGCTACTGTAGGCAAGTTCCTGATGGCTGCCAATCAACGTCCTGAAATTGGAATGGCTTATACAATGTTTAACACCAACTCTCCTAACTACAAATTGGAAGTGAATCGTGAACAGGCTAAACGTATGGGTGTGCCAATTTCAAGTATTTATTCGACCATCTCTTCTTATTTGGGAAGTAGTTATGTAAACGACTTTACGAAGTACGGTCGTAGCTACCGTGTCGTTACGCAAGCGGATATACCATACCGTATGAATATTGAGGACATCAACAAATTGTATGTCAACAATATTTCTGGAAACCCTGTGCCAGTGGGTACCTTGGTAAAATATGAGCTAACGACGATGCCTTCAATCATCAACCACTACAACATCTTTAGAAGTATCGAGATTAATGGTAGCTCAGCACCGGGTTATTCCTCAGGGGATGCATTGAAAGCACTGCAAGAAGTTGCTGCACAGACATTACCTGAAGGTTTTGACTATCAATTCTCTGGTCTGTCGCTTCAAGAAATGCAGTCTGGATCGAAGACAATTCAAATTTTTGCGCTCTGTATCCTATTTGTATTCTTGCTGTTAGCAGCTTTATACGAAAGCTGGTCAGTTCCGTTCTCCATTCTATTGTCAGTTCCACTGGGTGTATTTGGTGCCATATTGACGCTAACATTAATCCCTACATTAGACAATAACATCTATGCGCAGATCGGTTTGGTGACTATTATTGGTCTTGCGGCCAAAAATGCCATCCTAATCGTAGAGTTTGCGAAGGAACGGGTGGATATCGGAATGAACCTTTATGAGGCGACATTAGATGCTGTAAAATTACGTTTACGTCCGATCATCATGACATCTTTTGCCTTTATCTTAGGTATTATTCCGTTGATGTTATCGCACGGAGCTGGAGCAATTTCCCGTCAAACCATCGGTTGGACCGTATTTGGTGGTATGACTGCAGCCACGCTCCTAGCAATCTTTATCGTTCCGGTGCTATTTGTTGTGATTACACGCATGGCATACGGTAAGAAAAAATTAGCCGAACTGGAAGCGAATTTCGATGAAGAAAAAGCGAAAAATTTAAGTTCACACTAGTTATACGCAATCCTTCGTATGGAATTCATACGGAGCAAAAAGCAAGAAGCCTTTCCTTTAAATACAGGAAAGGCTTCTTGCTTTTTGCTCTTCCAATTATATTTCTTTAATTTTACGGCTCACTATTAAACGTATATGTCACCTGAATCACAACGCAAATTTGAACTTTTAAACCTTCTTGCCGAATCCTATGATGCGCTATTATTTGACGTCGATGGCACTTTGGCGGACAATATGGACGCCCATAAACAATCCTATAAAGCTGCTGCTAAACAATATGGCGTGGAACTGGATGTCAATCTGATTGATGAAACTGCTGGATGGCCAACGGTTGCCGTCGCAGAGGAGATCAGTAAACGTTACGGCGTGGATTTTGACTTCCAGGAATTCTCTACACTCAAATCCACCATATTTCGAGATGAATATGTGTTCAAGACCAAACCTGTAGATTACGTTGTTGAACATCTAAAATATCAAAAAGGAAAAAAACATATTGCAGCGGTATCCGGAGGTACCCGAACAACCTTATCGATGACCTTAAACACCATTGGTGTATGGGATGATTTAGAGACATTAGTATGCGCAGGAGATACTGCCGAGGGCAAACCTTCACCTCAGCCTTTCCTTTTGGCAGCCTCCCAATTGAATATTGCCCCAGAAAGATGTTTGGTCTATGAAGATGGTATCCCTGGAGTAGAGGGTGCAAAAGCAGCTGGAATGGGCTGGGTTCGTGTAGATGAACTATAATAGCGAACTGAAGGTTCTCTCGGACCAATACTATCAAACACTTTCATAAAAAAAGCCGCAATTGATGTTAGCATTCATTGCGGCTTTTTTTTTAGTATTTCTTTGCCTTATTTAAAAACTGGTAATTATTTTCACCCCGCCATTGCTGTAATTCAAATCGGATGATTTTAATCCGCCTATAGGCGCTTTGTAATAAGGTTCTACGGAAATGGACAATTTCCCAACTTTCTGTTTCCGTCCAACTGAAAAATTAATAAAACCGTTTACCCCTTTATCATCAACATTTTTATCCGTAGACTTCTGTTTATATTCCGTATTGTTTGTTTCATAAATCGTTGCCCGCTCCTGATCCAAGACACCAACATAAGATACACCAACGGAGGTATAGAAATTCTTACTGATAGCATATCTCACATCTACTGGAATATCTACCGTTAAGATTTTACCCGAAACCCGTTCATTACTTTTCGCATCCTTTGCATCCGCAGTGCGCATCACAAATGAGTTGCTAACACTTGATTGAGAAATATAATTTGGAGCATCCGCATAAATGGTATTTAATCCCATCGCTGGAGTAATAGGCGTATTTCCCGAAACAGCGCCATAATGTTGAATTGAAGCACCTGAACGAAGACTTACTTTGTTCGAAAGATTATAGGCAAGCGCCACCCCGCCACCTAATGTGATACTCTCTGATGTAGAAGCAGGAGATACAAAAGCGCCCATCTCCCATTTTTTTTCCTGGCTTGTCTTATTGATGACAACACTATTTTTAACATTTCCCTGCTGCGCTGCATACAGCTGTGAAAGCTTCGCTGCTTCGCGTTGGGTCTGATTGCCGGAAGAAATATTGAATGGATTAGATTGGGCAGCAGCAACACGGCTTGCTGGAGCAACTGATGCTTCCTCCCCTTCGTTTTCATTTAAACTAATACTCGCTGAAAAATTGGTATTTTTCAATTGCATCGACCGTAATTGTCCAACATCATTTGAAACACTTACATCATGTCCATGTATCAATTGTCCAGAATATAATGCGAGTTGATGCTTGTCCATAGCTTGACTGGAAGCAGTCGCCACTGTTGAATAGGTAAAGGGCTTTTTCAAGGATAGTACCTCTGAAGCAGCTCCATTATCCTGTGTAATCGCTGAAAGCGAACGCTGAATAGATTCTTTTAAGTCTTTATTATTTCCTAAGACCTCTGCACTTTCATGGCGATGATGTTCCATGACCACTGAAGGCGAATCAGTCTGTACATTATTTTTTAAACCCCAATATCCTGCACCAAAACATAATAATACAGCCGCCGCCGCACTCCAATACTTCCAATTGGAAGAACCGCGGGACGATACCCCATAATTTGAAGCAAACTTCTCCCAGGAACCTTCTTTATAAGGTAGTTCATGGTTTTTTAATTGTCCAATGATCTCTTCTATCAATTCCTTTTTCTTATTGTCTTTCATCGTAACAACGATATTTATCTTATTTCTTGAACTACACCTGTATAATCCAAGTATAACTTTCTAAGTTTTTGTTTCGCTCTTGTCAGATAAGTACGCGAAGTGCTATCTGGTATATTAAGCATCTGGGCTATTTCATCATGCGAATACCCCTCGATTTCATAGAGATTAAAAATAGTTTTTTGAATCTCAGGAAGCTGATCCAGCAAACGCATAATTTCATTGACTTCAAGCCGACTGTCCAACTGAACAGCAGGTGTATGCATATCCCCTTCTCCTAGATCTTCAACCGAATAAAACTGCTTCTTGCTTCGTAAAAAATCTATGGAAATATTTGCTGCAATACGACCTATCCAGGCTCTAAAAGATTTTTCTAGATTTTCATCGTCAATATCTCTGTTAAACGAATCCAATTTGCGAAATACCCGAACAAAGCTCTCATTCACCAACTCTTCTGCATCCACATCCTGTTTTACATAACGTATGATAATAGCCATGAGGTAACCATAATACTTCTTATAAACGAAGGCCTTACCATCCTCACGATCACGCAAGCAACGTTCTAAGGCATCATGTAAAGATGATAGCTTCCTGTTAAAAAAATATGACTGAATTATACCCACTTAAACTATTTAATTATCAAGTTTCAAACTTAGACAAATTGCTTTTTATATGCAATGAATTGCAGCAGCTACGAAAACAACTTATCGAACGCTCCGCTCGCATTGTGAACCATTTTTTGTCGCGGAGATAACGAAATTAAAGTTATAAAACTTAAAATCAAATAGCCGAATGTCCCCTTGTAATATCACTATTTAACTATTTTTACTCCTTAAACGGAATACATTGTGCTTTTGCTACAGTGATTTCGAAAAAAATCCATAAAAAGAATTGAAAAAAAATGGCTATTTTTGCGTGATTTTCACATTTTAAATATTATTCATACCGAATGAGTACTGTATTATCCGAACAGGAACAACTTAGAAGACAAGCGATGCAATCGTTGTTGGATATGGGAATTGACCCTTTTCCAGCAAACGAATTTGTCGTCAATGCACATGCTGCTGATATTTTAGAAAATTACGATAGAGATAAATTGAATTATAAGAACATTACTCTTGCTGGACGGATTATGAGCCGTCGTGTGATGGGGAGTGCTTCATTTTTTGAAATTCAAGACTCTACCGGACGAATTCAAGCCTATATTAAGCGCGATGACGTCTGTCCTGATGAAAATAAGGATCTTTACAATGTCGTTTTCAAAAAGCTCTTGGATATTGGCGATATCGTTGGTATCAAAGGCTATGTCTTCACGACCCAAACCGAGGCTATTGCAGTACACGTAGAAGAACTTACCGTTTTATCCAAATCACTTCGTCCTCTACCTGTCGTTAAATCGGCAGAGGGTAAAACATTTGATGCCTTTACAGATCCGGAGCAACGCTATAGAATGCGCTATGTGGATTTGATCGTAAATCCAAGTAACAAGGACATATTTATTAAACGTACAAAGCTTTTCAATGCGATGCGTCAGTTCTTTAATGACGCGGGGTATATGGAAGTCGAAACACCTGTGCTACAATCCATTCCAGGTGGAGCTGCGGCACGTCCGTTTATCACGCACCATAATGCGTTGGATATTCCATTATATCTTCGTATCGCCAATGAGCTTTATTTAAAAAGATTAATCGTTGGTGGATTTGATGGTGTGTACGAGTTTTCTAAAAACTTCCGTAACGAAGGAATGGACCGTACCCATAATCCAGAATTCACAGCAATGGAGATTTATGTAGCTTATAAAGACTACAATTGGATGATGGATTTTACGGAACGCTTGCTGGAACATTGTGCACTTGCAGTAAATGGAACAACTGAAGCTACCTTCGGAGAACATAAAATTGATTTCAGAGCTCCATACAAACGTATATCGATGACGGATTCAATCAAGGAATTCACTGGATTCGATATTACCGGAAAATCTGAAGAAGAAATTCGCATTGCGGCCAAAGCAATGGGAATCGATGTCAATAAAACGATGGGTAAAGGCAAGCTTATCGACGAAATTTTCGGCGCTAAATGCGAAGGCAACTATATCCAGCCAACATTCATCACCGATTACCCGAAAGAAATGTCTCCTTTGACCAAGAAACATAGAGATAATCCTGATTTAACGGAACGCTTTGAACTGATGGTTTGCGGTAAGGAGATTGCCAATGCCTACTCCGAGCTGAATGACCCTATTGATCAGCGTGAACGATTCGAAGATCAATTGCGCCTTTCTGAAAAAGGTGACGACGAAGCGATGTTTATCGATCAGGATTTCCTACGCTCATTGGAATATGGTATGCCACCAACGTCGGGCCTTGGTATCGGAATGGATCGTTTAATTATGTTCCTGACTGATAATGCTTCCATTCAGGAAGTTCTTTTCTTCCCGCAAATGAGACCTGAGAAAGTTGCAAAAGTAGCGGATGTAAAAGATTATGAAGAACAAGGCGTTCCAGCTGCATGGGTTCCTGCCTTACAGAAAATGGGCTTCACAACGATTGAAGCATTAAAAGAAGCAAATCCGAACAAGGTTTTTAATGACCTTGGTGGTATGCGTAAAAAATTGAAGTTAGATATCAACATGCCGACCAAAGACGAAGTATTAGCGTGGTTCAATTAAACCGGCATCGATGCTAGAAAAAAAAGCCGCCTCAGTAAAACCTGAGGCGGCTTTTTTGTTTAAACGTATTTGCAGCTAGCTGTCGAATTGCAAATCATAGCACTATACAATTGTCACCAATATATGACTCCAGCCAATTGTAGACATTTATTATATTTACATATTGTAAACTAAATCAGCTTTCAGCATATGAAGAATATTCTTGCGCTTGACGGTGGTGGTATCCGGGGCATCATTCCGGCCATGGTTCTTGTGGCTTTGGAAGAGAAATTACAAAAGCAGACCATGGATCCCAATGCACGGATTGCCTCCTATTTTGACTTTATTGCGGGCACAAGTAGCGGTGGAATTCTGACAAGTATTCTTTTATATCCAGAAGAAGGCAATCCCTCCCATCCCAAATTTTCTGCCCGAGATGCGTTAAACTTATTTGTCAACCATGGAACTGAAATCTTCACTGCCTCCAAATGGCGACGTTTTCTCAGCGAATTTGGGCTGGTCAGTGAACTGTATTCGTCCAACCCCTTGTCGAATGTGCTGGACCAATACTTCCAGAATGCACGGTTGAGCCACCTGATTAAGCCCTGTATTATTACCGCTTACAACATTGAATTACGAAAAAATCACTTTTTCAGACAGCAAAAAGCAATTACCCATGGCGAAGCGCGGGATTTCTACCTCAAAGATGTTTGCAAGGCAACTTCGGCTGCACCAACTTTTTTTCCAGTCGCTGAGATCTATTCACTTTCAAAAACGAGATACCCTTTAATTGATGGCGGTGTATTCGCACAGAACCCATCTATATGTGGTTTACTTGAAGTATTAAAGGCATTTAACAGCACGCAGATAAACGACATGTTTATGGTATCTTTGGGTACCGGTATGTCAAAAACGGCTTATAATTATGAACATTTCAAGAAAAAACTCGCCATCCAGATCGGTCCGGCTTTGGTCGATATCATGACAAGTGCATCGTCAGAAAGTACAGAATTTTTTATCCGACAACTGTTTCAAAATAATGGCAAGCAGCAAAATTATCTCCGCATAGAACCCGCTAACCTTTCCAGTATCAATGCTTCACTCGATGCGGCTTCCCCAAATAATATACAGAAACTCATTTCCCTATCGGACAAAATGATCAGCGAGCATGAGGATACACTGGATTATATCGTTGCACATCTAATTAAAGAAAAGAATCAGAATAAGAAGAAAAATCCATGGAGCAAGTTGATGGATAAGTTCTAAAAGATTACTTTTACGCATATTTTAAATCTATATGGCATTAAACTACGTTTGGGTTGCATTTTTCTTAATCACATTTGCCGTAGCCCTTGTAAAACTAATCTTCTTCGGAGATACAGAAATCTTCCAACAAATTGTAAATTCAATCTTTGACAGCGCAAAAACCGGGGCAGAAATCTCTTTAGGGCTAATCGGTATGATGAGTTTTGCGCTTGGGATTATGAAAATCGGTGAAAAAGGCGGGATGATCAATATTTTTGCAAAAATCGTAGGTCCTTTTTTCCATAAGTTATTTCCTGAGATTCCCAAAAACCACCCTGCGCTCGGCTCTATTCTGATGAATTTCTCAGCGAATGCACTGGGCCTGGATAACGCCGCTACCCCCTTGGGACTTAAAGCCATGAAAGAACTCCAGGAGCTCAATCCAGATAAGGAAACAGCTACTAATGCACAAATCATGTTTATTGTGCTCAATGCTTCCAGCTTAACGCTCCTGCCCATTTCCATTATGGCTTATCGAAAGGAAGCTGGCGCACCAGACCCTTCAGATGTTTTTCTGCCAATTCTGATAGCGACGTTCTTTTCCACATTGGTTGCCTTGATCCTGGTATCCATCTATCAAAAAATCAATCTGTTTAACCGTGTAATTCTAGGATATCTAGGTGCAATGGGATTGTTTATTGGTGGGCTACTATATTACTTTTCAGGGTTGCAGCAAACTGAAATTGAAATATTCAGCAAGGTATTCGGTAATGTTATTTTATTTAGTTTATTCACCTCATTCATCGGCTTAGCTCTTTTCCGTAAGGTAAATGTGTACGACTCTTTTATCGAAGGCGCCAAAGAGGGTTTCGAAGTCTCTGTAAAAATAATCCCTTACCTCGTCGCCATGCTGGTCGGTATTGCGGTGTTTAGAGCTTCCGGCACGATGGACTATATGGTCGCTGGTATATCCAAGGGAATCGCACTATGCGGTTTAGACACCTCCTTTGTAGACGCTTTGCCTGTAGCTTTTATGAAACCGCTTAGCGGTTCAGGTGCACGTGGACTGATGGTCGATCTGATGAATGCAAAGGGTCCGATGGACTTCGCGGCACGCGTTGCCTGCGTGATTCAGGGATCAACAGAAACTACCTTTTATGTCCTTGCCGTGTATTTTGGAGCAGTGGGTATCAAGCGTACAAGGCACGCATTGCCCTGCGCATTATTAGCGGAATTGGCAGGTGTTATTGCAGCAATTATTATCTCCTACATATTCTTTAAATAACATACGTATATTGCAGAAAAGGCCTGCTTTTATAACAGTGCCAAGGTATTTACAAATATTATATCGTGATGAAAAAAACAATTGCATTAATAGCCCACGACGGCAAAAAACCTGAAATGGTTGCTTTTGTCAAAGACCACCAAGAATTATTGGAACGTGCCAATATCATTGCTACCGGTACAACAGGCTCTTATGTCAGACAGACCGGTTTACCCGTCGAATTGAAATTGAGCGGACCAATGGGCGGAGATGCACAGATCGCGGCTTTAGCAGCGGAAAGAAAAGTAGATGGTATTATTTTCTTTCGAGATCCACTGGGAAAACATGCCCATGAACCGGATATCCAAATGCTTATGCGCGTGTGTGATCTTTACAATGTACCATTAGCAACAAATCCAGCTACGGGAAGTCTCATCATTGAAGGACTATTGGAAGATATTACCGAATAATTTGAGCAAGCCATGGATAATGAAGTAATCGTTTCAATAGGAAAAATACCTTATACTACGACGGTACAATACGGCAAACATCAGTTAATTGTTGATGAGCCGGAGGATTTGGGCGGTCAGGATGAAGGTATAAACCCTACTCCCTTATTGCTTTCTTCTTTAGGCAGCTGTAAAGCAATTACAGTAAAAATGTACGCGGACCGCAAAAACTGGCCCCTGGAAGAAGTTGTCGTACGCTTGACACATGAGGTACAACTAAGTGAACAGCAGCAGACGACCTATATCCAATGCTTCCTAAGTTTTAAAGGGAATTTAGATGATATTCAAAAACAGCGGTTGTTTAAAATTGCTGAAAAATGCCCAGTGCACAAGATATTATCAAATCCTATTGTAATAACTTCAAATCATTTGTAATGTTTCTTGGGATAACGGACAACACTATTTATATTTGTCCGCGCAAAAACGACCTTTAATAATCGCTATAAACGAATCGTAAAGGCTCACTTGTCCTGGAGGAATACAGATATTTGAAATAAAAATAAAGCAAACGATGCAATTGGATCCACAAATAGCAATAGACTCGCCTTTTAGATCGATCAGACGGGAAGACTGGAAAAATCTAAATGGAAAAGTATTGCACAACTTCAGTGTAGAAGATCTCGAAAATCTGCATGCCCTGAACGAGCCATTGACAAATCAGGAAATCGAAGAAGTCTATTTTCCGCTAAGTCACTTACTCGAGATTCATATTGATCGTTTTCAAAGCCTTCATCAGCGGACAAACCGCTTCTTTGGAAAGGAAGAAAGCAAACTTCCTTATATCATTGGGATTGCAGGTTCGGTTGCTGTAGGAAAAAGTACCACTGCCAGGGTACTGCAGCGTGTACTGAGTCTACTCCCATCCAAACCGAAGGTCGATTTGGTGACGACAGACGGCTTTCTTTACCCCAATCAACAGCTTATCGAGCGTGGTATTCTAAACCGAAAAGGCTTTCCTGAAAGTTACGATGCCAAAAGATTAATCCATTTCCTTTCAGCCGTAAAATCTGGTGCGCCAAAAATCTCCGTCCCGGTATACAGCCACTTGGTATACGACGTATTACCCGACGAGCAGCAACAAGTGATCGAACAGCCGGATATTCTAATCGTCGAAGGGATCAATGTCTTACAGGTGAATTCTCAGCGGCCACGGAAAGGACACAGTGTATTCGTCTCTGATTTTTTTGATTATTCTATTTATGTACATGCCAGTGAAAAAAATCTGATTGAATGGTATACCAATCGATTTGAGTCACTCCGTGCAACAGCTTTTCAAAATCCAGCTTCTTTTTTCCATAAGTATGCAAATATGACTGCTGACGAAAGTCAGGCCATGGCTGTAAATATTTGGAATGAGATCAATAAACCCAACTTAATCAAGAATATCTTGCCAACGAGGTATCGAGCCGATCTTATTCTTGAAAAAGGAAGCCATCATTTTGTTAAAAATGTAAAAGTGAGAAAGATTTAACCCCTTGCTCGCGAAAACTGCAAAACCTCATTTAATATCGTACTCTGCACTTGCTGATGAATTTTGTTACTGGAAGAAATCGTGCTTATCTCCACTTTATACTTGATGTAATCTTTTGCAACATCGGCAACTTTAATCGTAAATCCCTGGGAATGATCTAAATTTGGATTTTTTTGAAACAGCGGATTTAAATATTCCTCCAATTCTGTCACTGCAACCGATCGATCAATAGGCAATTCAAACTTCACGACAATTTTATTCGACTTTTGAGAGGTTTTATTCACTAAAGTCGCCGTAAAAACCAAGTTGTTTGGAATCATCACAGCGTCATCATCTTCATCCCGCACCACAAGATTGGCAAGTGTAATATCAACAATTTTCCCTTGGTATTCACCTATTTTTATCCGATCTCCTACGGAAAACTGGTCCGAAAACATAATAATCAAACCGGATATCATATTCGTAATATACTCTCTAAAAATTACGGCAATTGCCATGGCAACAATCGTCATGCTGGTGATGAAATCCTTGGGATTAATACCTACGGCTATCATGAGACTGACAATAATAAAAAAGACATTCCCTACGGTAGCTACGCGGGTAATTCCCAGTACAAAATTTCCGCGGACAACCTGCTGCTCGTTTCTGCTATTGTATAATTTGACAAGGATAAAATGACCGATTGAAATCAGCACACTTGCGGTCAGAAAAGTGTTTAAGCCATAGGCCATATTACGGATGATCTCCCGCTGCTGATAAAAGGTTTCAAATTGAACAAAGGATGCTGTTAGTGCAATCAGTAGTATAATCCGTACAATAAAAGAAATTGAAATTGGTTTTGTCATTTTTTACACAAGCTTAAGTTGTCTATATATACTCAAATTTACCACTCCCCCATGCGCTATTCACGACATTTTCCGGAAAGGAACCATAAACAAGCTTGCTAAACTAAACAATTTTACTTTACGTAAAAAGCATTATCAGGAAATAGCTATCTTTGTCTAAAGACATTACATGCTATTAAATGAAGGAATCGAACGTGCAAACTGAACTTAACGTAAGCGGAATGCACTGTGCAAATTGTGCTATTTCAATTCACAAATACCTAGAAAACAACGGAGCAAAAGATATTTATGTGGATTTTGCCTCAGACGAAGTCAAGTTTTCCGATATTCCGCTGGAGCAATTACCCGTGTTGGTCAAAGGTATCGAGTCTTTAGGTTACAAAGTAATTGAGGATAAGGATAAGAAGCCTAGCTTTTGGAAATCAATTGAGTTTAAATTTCTCTGTTGTCTGGTTTTCACCATTCCTTTGTGGAGTCACATGTTTACGGACGTATCCATCCTGCATGATCCCTATGTCCAATTAGCGCTCTGCGCCCCAGTTTACCTGATTGGTTTTTCCTATTTTGGAATCAGCGCTTTTCGTTCCATCTGGAATAAAATGCCCAATATGGATGTCCTTATTTTTGTTGGATCTACAGCCGCATTTATCTATAGCCTGATCGGAACTTACTATCATCTTGGGCATGATTATCAGTTCTATGAAACATGTGCGACAATTATTACTGTAGTGTTCCTGGGGAACGTTCTGGAAAAAAGAGCTGTCACCAAGACCACATCCGCAATCAAAGAGTTGGTTAAATATCAGGACATGCGTGCCGTCAGGATTGAAGGCGATCAAGAAATAGAAATACTGGCCAAAGAAATCAAAACTGGTGATATCCTAAAAGTGAATACAGGAAATCAGATACCAGCAGATGGTGATATTTTAGAAGGACAGGCTTGGGTGGATGAATCGATGTTAACAGGAGAAAGTGTGCCTGTCGAAAAAATAAAATATGATTCCGTCATCGGTGGCACCCTTCTGACAGAAGGCAACATCCGAATTGTTGCTACGAAAGTTGGTTCAAAAAGCGTGCTGTATCAAATTATCCAGTTAATTAAGGATGCGCAGAGCAAAAAACCACCGATCCAGAAATTCGGCGATAAAGTAGCTGCTTATTTTGTTCCCATTGTCGTCACGATCTCGTTTTTCACCTTTTTCATTACCTATTTTATTGCCCAATTACCCTTGCAGCAATCCTTGATGAATGCTATAGCAACGCTTGTTGTATCTTGCCCATGTGCGATGGGATTAGCGACTCCAACAGCTGTTATGGTTGGTTTGGGAAGGGCAGCAAAAAAAGGAATATTGATCAAAGGCGGAAGTACCATTGAGGAAATGTCAGACCTCAAGCAGATGGTGTTCGACAAAACAGGCACCTTAACCACCGGCGATTTCAATATCAAGGCCATTCAGACATTCGGTATTGAACAATCCCAGGTAGAATCTATCATAGCGCAGCTTGAAAGCTACTCGAGTCATCCGATTGCGAAATCAATCCGGAAACAACTCAAAGAGATCAAGTCTTACCGCATTATCTTTCAGGAGGTCAACGAAATACGAGGGAAAGGAATATTTGCAACAGATACAAACGGAAATAGCTATTCCATTTGTAATGCCAAACTTGGGCAAAAAGATTATTCCAATCGTTACGACCTCACCTTGACGATCAATGAAGTCGTTATTGCTGGTATTGTGCTGGAAGATCAGATTAAACCTTATGCAAAGGAACTGATACAATACCTGAAAGACAAAGGGATACGCCCTATTCTTTTAAGTGGCGACAGACAGAGTAAATGCGAGCGAACCGCGCAAAAACTTGGCATTGCGGATGTCTATTGGGACAAAACGCCCGAAGAAAAACTAGAAATCTTGTTCAAACTAAAAAAGAATGGACCGACAGCAATGGTGGGTGACGGCATCAACGACGCTCCGGCACTTACCGCTGCGGATGTAGGTATATCGCTTGGAGACTCGACACACATCGCGATCCAATCGGCAAAGGTTATTTTGTTAAACAACGATCTGCGATCGATTGAAAAGCTGCTAAAGATTGGCCATCATACCTTACTGACCATTAAACAAAATTTATTTTGGGCTTTTGCATACAATATTATTGCTATACCGCTTGCCGCCACTGGCTTTCTTGGCCCGATGCTAGCAGCCTTGAGCATGGCCTTTTCGGACCTCATTGTGATCGGTAACTCCATACGTCTGCGCTTTAAGAAAATGAAATAAATACCCTACGCCATAAGTACCAAGACAATCCATAAAAGATTGTCTTTTTTGTGTATATTAGGACTTGAATCATTCGCTTTTGAGGTTAAATTTTTGTAACTTCGCATGCGTGACAAGCCAATTTAAGGGGCTTGTTTACTAGTTTTATTGAAACCAAATTCATATGGCTGAAGAAACAGAAAACGACAACAATCTTGTTCCGGCAAACGACCGGATTATCCCAATCAATATCGAGGATCAGATGAAGTCTGCATACATTGACTACTCCATGTCTGTCATTGTATCAAGGGCGCTTCCTGATGCACGTGATGGTATGAAACCAGTACACAGACGTGTTCTTTATGGTATGCTGGACTTAGGGGTTACCAGTGGCAAGCCTTATAAAAAGTCTGCCCGTATCGTTGGTGACGTATTAGGTAAATATCACCCGCATGGTGATTCATCCGTTTATGACACCATGGTCCGTATGGCTCAAGATTGGAGTTTACGCTATCCGTTGGTAGATGGTCAAGGTAACTACGGTTCCATTGATGGAGACCCTCCTGCGGCGATGCGTTATACAGAGGCAAGATTAAAGAAAATTGCTGAAGAAATGCTATCCGACATCAACAAAGATACTGTTGATTTCCAAAATAACTTTGACGACTCCCTGCAAGAGCCAACGGTGTTACCTACCCGTATTCCTAATCTCCTTGTCAACGGAGCATCTGGTATCGCCGTAGGTATGGCGACAAATATGGCTCCTCATAACCTTTCTGAGGTTATTGACGGTACAATCGCTTTTATTGACAACCGTGATATCGAAGTTGCTGAACTCATGCAACATATCAAAGGTCCAGACTTTCCTACCGGTGCATTAATCTATGGTTATGCTGGGGTACAGGATGCCTGCAATACAGGCCGTGGCCGTATCGTGATGCGTGCTAAGGCTGAAATCGAAACGACCAAGTCTGGAAAAGAGCAGATTATCGTTACGGAGATTCCTTATCAGGTGAATAAGGCTAACATGATCGAGCGTACAGCCGAGTTGGTCAACGAAAAGAAATTAGAAGGTATTTCTGCCATCCGTGATGAATCAGATCGTACAGGTATGCGTGTCGTATACGATATCAAACGCGATGCTAATGCCAATGTTGTTTTAAACAATCTATTTAAATACACTGCACTACAAACTTCTTTTTCAGTCAATAACATTGCGCTAGTTAAAGGAAGACCTGTTCTGATGAATCTGAAAGATATGATTCATGAGTTTGTAGAACATAGACACGATGTCATTGTCAGACGTACACGTTACGAACTCGCAGAGGCTGAAAAACGTGCCCATATCTTAGAGGGATACTTGATTGCACTAGACCATTTGGATGAAGTCATCAAGTTGATCCGTAATTCGGATACACCTGAAGATGCACGTGTTGGCTTAATGGAACAATTTGGTTTATCTGATCTTCAGGCCCGTGCGATTCTCGATATGACTTTGCGCCGTCTAACTGGACTGGAACGTGATAAGATCAAAGAAGAGTATGCTGAATTAATGAAAACAATTGACTATTTGAAATCTGTATTGGCAGATGAAGAACTTCGTATGAAGATCATTAAGGATGAGTTGATTGAGATCAAAGAAAAATTTGGTGATGAGCGTAGATCGCAAATCGTCCATTCTGCGGAAGATATGCGTATGGAAGATTTTATTGATGATGAAGAAATCGTTATCACAATCTCCCACAATAGTTACGTAAAACGTACGCCGCTGTCTGAATACAAACGTCAAGGTCGCGGTGGCCGTGGATCAATTGGTACAAATACACGTGAAGAAGATTTTACGGAACATATCATCACAGCTTCAGCACACAACTATATGCTGCTGTTTACGGAAGCTGGCCGTTGTTTCTGGTTACGTGCATTTGAAATCCCTGAAGGAAGCCGTACCTCACGCGGACGGGCACTTCAAAACATCATCAATGTTCCAAAAGAAGAAAAAATAAAGGCCTTCATCTTAGTGAAGAACTTGAAAGATCAAGAATATCTTGAAAACAACTTCATTATTATGTGTACCAAAAAAGGTACGATTAAGAAAACGTCATTAGAGGCCTATTCCCGTCCAAGAGCAAACGGTATCAATGCGATCAATATTAATGACGGCGATCAACTAATCGAAGCTTGTCTAACTACTGGAAGCAGTGAAATTGTGATGGCTCTTCGTTCTGGCCGTGCCATCCGCTTTAATGAATCTACTGTCCGTCCAATGGGTAGAACTGCCACTGGAGTACGTGGTATCACCTTAGGCACCGAAAGTGACGAAGTGATTGGCATGATTAGTGTGAATGATTCAGAAACAACTGTATTGGTCGTTTCTGAAAAAGGATACGGAAAACGTACAGATATTGAAGATTATCGCGTAACGAATCGTGGTGGTAAAGGCGTTAAAACAATTAACGTCACGGACAAAACTGGCGAGCTCGTTGCGATAAAAGGCGTTACTGACAATGAGGACCTGATGATCATCAATAAATCCGGTATTGTTATCCGCATCGCTGTAGAAGAACTAAGAGTAATGGGACGTGCAACGCAAGGTGTAAGACTCATTAATCTGAAAGATAACGATGAGATCGCTTCCATTACGAAAGTCGATCGTGAAGAAGAATCTGAAGAGGAGTCTGATCTTGTCGAAGGTTCTACAGACAACGATGATTCGACTTCTGAAGAAAATACGGACTCAAACGAAGAATAAATAGTCTAATGAAAAACTTACTGATATCATTGTTAATATCTGCAAGTAGTTTAACTGTTGTTGCCCAATCTAATTTGAAAGAGGGCAGCAACAGTTTTGCTTTATATACCAAAACTGGCGAGTTTAAAAATCTTGAAAATGCGCGAAAATTCGCCGATGCTGCTTTTCAATCTAAAAAGGATTCAGCTTCTGTGAATAACAATCTTTTGAGAGCGCTGGTATATAGCTCCTTAGCAGTTGCAGATTCAACAAGAAAACAGCAATATAAAATGGACCCTATCGACGTGTCCATTAAATCACTCAAGCTGTTGGATGAAAAAAAAGCCCGTCGAAACTTTCCTGCGGAGATGGACTATATTCGTCAAAACCTTGCCGGAGCCATCTCCTATCAAGGCGGATTGGCTTTAAAGGATGGTAAATTTGACAAAGCTTATAAAGCTTATCTTCGAATAGATTCACTGGGCTTCAAAAATAATGATCTGAAATATAATCTGGCTGTACTCTCTGGTAAGAATAAAGATTATATGAACTCAATCAAATATTATGATGAGCTCATTAAAGGAGAACAGCCCAAGCCAAATTACTTTCTCGAATTAGCACAGATTTATTCACTTGGAGGTACTAAACAGGATGTCTTAAACGTTCTTGAAAAAGGACATGCTATATTTCCTGAAAATAAACAGATACTTTTCAGATTAATTGATGTGTATTCGGCCAATCATTCGTATGATGCAATCTTAAACGTAATTGCCGATGCAATACGTCTGGAGCCTGAAAATGTTGAATTAAATTATATTGCAGGTTATTCCTATGAAAATGCGAATGACGTCAAAAAAGCGAAAGAGTATTATAACAATGTATTGCGTCTAGATCCGAATAATTATGAATCTAATCTGGCATTAGGTTTAATCAATCTGGAGACTTTATTGAAGGAGCCTTCCAATCAAGATATACAAGAATTAACGATCGAATATCTGTTGAAAGCGAATGAAATAAAACCCTATGATGTCAATGCACTTAAAGCTTTAGCGAAATACTATACGCTTATTGATGATGCATCACAATTAGACAGAGTGAATTTATTATTGAATCAATTAACAGTTAAATAGATATGAATTTAAAATCTCTATTATTATTAGCAGCAATAGGTACTGTATCTACCTCAGTTTCTTTTGCGCAAACCGGTAATATTAAAAAAGCAAAAACTGGCCTGGCTAAATTTCAAGAATTGAAAGATGCTGGTACAGTTCAATTGGGTATCCCAAATCTGAAATCAGCAAAAGAAGCTATTGATGCTGCTGTTATCAATGACAAAACAAAAGATAACGCTGAAGCATGGACTGTATATGCCTTAGTAAATGCAAACCTATCAACGATAGATAAATCATCCGAATTAGCAAAATTAGCTGAAGATGGAATTGCTAAAGCAAAACAGCTGGATACAGATGGTGCTAATAAAGCGAATATTACTGTTGCAGAGCAAATCTTGGGACAATATAACTTCAATTTAGGTGCTGAAGAATATCAAGCTCAAAAATATGCCGATTCATACAGTTCTTTTACAAAAGCATTGACATATCTTCCGGGCGATACATTGGTTACTTATTATAGCGGTGTTGCAGCGTTATCTAACAAAGATTATAAAAATGCGATCGAGCGTTACAAGGAACTAATTCCAAGAAAGGATTTCTCTTCGCATAAAACAATTATGGTCGATTTGCCAAAACTGTATCTATCTATGCAAGATACCACATCAGCGCTTGAATATGCAAAAAAAGCAGCTGAAGCATATCCGGATGATAATGCAGCAATGACCCAAAACATTGAATTAAATCTGATTACAGGTCATGAAAAAGAAACAATTGACGCAATTACTGCGCAATTGGCAAAAGATCCAAATAATAAGAGCTTAAATTATTATTTAGGTATTGCACAATCATCTGCAAAAAATGAAGATGCAGCTGTTGCAGCTTATAAAAAAGCATTGGAAATCGATCCTAACTTTTTCGAAGCAAATACAAACTTAGCGATCACCTTAATGAACAAAACGCGTGAAAAATTAAATGTTGTCAATAACAACAGAAAATTGACGCAAGCTCAATATGACGCAGAATTAAATAAAATTAAAGCAGAATTGAAGCCTGTACTTCCTTACCTAGAGAAAGCGGTTTCTTTGCAGCCAAAAAATGTAGACGCTTTAACTAACTTAAAGAACTACTATATCTTTATGCAAGATGAAGCTAAAACCGCTGAAATCAATGCAAAAATCAAAGAAGTAGAATAATCGACTTCTTTAAGAAACGAAAAGCCCGCATAACTAGTTATGCGGGCTTTTTCTTTGTATTATTCCTTACAAATTAGGATAAGATTGCGATTAACTCAATCTGAAAGATCAATGTGCATTCACCACCTTTTCTGGGAAGCAATTCCTCTTTTCCATACGCCAAATTCGGCGGCAGCCATACCTCCCAAATCGATCCAACAGGCATTTTCGAAATTGCCTCCTGCCAACCAATAATGAGTTCATTGATATAAAAAGTTTCGGGACGTTTACGCTTGTAGGAACTGTCGAAGACCGTTCCATCCAAAAGCTCGCCTTTATAATGACAGATTACCTTGGAAGATTTTTTCGGAATCTTCCCAGCTCCCGCCGTTAATACCTTATACTGCAAACCTGATGCACAAACGACGACACCCTCCTTGTGGGCGTTTTCCTCCAAAAATATTCTTCCTGCTTCGCGATTCCTTTCCAGAAGTGCGCCTGAATTTGCTTTATTTTTCTTTTTCTGAACCAAAACCAACTTGATTAAATTGCTAAAATGCCAATTATTTATTTTATCCTCAAAATAACAGCTTTTTATCCTTTTAATGAAAGAAATCGGCTTTTTTGTTCTTTAAATAGACTTTATTACAGCAAAGTAGCCTGCAGCGTTTTTTCGAAGCTAAATGCCTTGCTAACCGGACAATTTTCTTTTGCTTTATTCGCTATTGTCTGGAATTCTGATTCACTGATTGCAGGGACGCTGC
This sequence comes from Sphingobacterium sp., assembly GCA_022712315.1. Classification (GTDB taxonomy): domain Bacteria; phylum Bacteroidota; class Bacteroidia; order Sphingobacteriales; family Sphingobacteriaceae; genus Sphingobacterium. The sequence continues at coordinate 29,139 of JALAGS010000150.1, forward strand.
CTTTTAGTTCTAGTTCAGACCGTACTATTGAACCATTTTCAAAAACGATCGTCGATACGGTCGTCAACTCGTCAGGGACAAAGCCCGCCTCAGACAGGTAGGCACTCAGTTGCATGGTAAAACAGCCCGCATGTGCTGCTGCCAGTAATTCTTCGGGATTTGTTCCGACACCGTTTTCAAAGCGGGTCGAAAATGAATATTGCGTATGATCTAACGCTGTACTATCGGTAGTCAGGTTCCCCTTCCCCTCTTTAAGATTGCCATTCCATTGGGCTGTTGCTTTTCTTCTCATGATTTTAATATCTGTTATCCATTCTAATTTTTATCCATTCAGCTTTTGTGACAAAAGTTCCACTGTCACCATTTGTAGAACAAATTTTGGATAAAAAAGTTGTGCCCTAAGCATAAATTAATGTCGCGATCCCTCCTGCTACTACGTTAGCTATTTTATTAAAACTAAACTCATGAACAAAGTAATATACCTTTTCATTGCTGTAGCGGCACTTGCTTCCTGTGAAACAAACCAACTGAAGGATCAGGCCCTGATACAAGACTGTCCCGAAGAGAAAATTGTAAACAAAATACCCGGCCCGCCGGTAAAGGGGGAAACCGAAAAGATTTATTACATCTATCAAGGCAAAAGGATTTCACCAAAACAATTTGATCAGGAGTGGTTAAAAAATAATTGTGATATTAAAGAGACAGTTGTCTATTGATTTTATTTCAAAAAATAAGCTTAAAGACGTAATTTTGCCTAAATTTTTTTTAAATGACAGTTTCTCTTCGGGAGGTCAATCAAAAGATTTTAGGCTACGTATCTTTAACTTTCCTTGGTTATTTCACGATCGGCCTATCGCTTGCAACTCTCCCCATTTTTATCCACCAGACCTTAGGATTTAACACCATCATTGCTGGCCTGGTCATTAGCGTTCAATATATTGCGACATTTATGCTCCGCGGTTATGCCGGAAAAATTGTTGACACCAAGGGACCCAAGGTCTCTGTTTTGCGCAGCATGTTATTTTTTGCATTATCGGGCCTGCTCCTCCTCCTCGTATTTTTATTCAAGTCTCAGCCCTTCGTAAGCTTGGGCCTCCTGCTTATTACCCGATTATTGACCGGAATCGGCGAAGGCCTCGTCGGTGCCAGTCCTATAAATTGGGCATTGATGGAACTGGGTGATGAACACGCGGCCAAGGCAATCTCTTTCAATGGGATAGCCAGTTATGGAGCATTAGCGATCGGAGCTCCATTAGGTGTGTTGATGGTCGACCATGTCGGTTATGAAACCTTAGCTTTCCTAACAATTGCTGTGGGCATATTCGGCTACCTATACTGCCGTTCAAAAACACCTTATCGGGTAAGCCGTGAAAAAACTGAAACAGTAAGTTTTAAACGTGTGCTGCTTTTAGTAGCTCCTTTTGGAATCTGCCTCGCTTTAGGTGGTCTTGGATTTGGAAGTATTTCCACTTTTATGACTCTTTATTATGAGCACTTCAACTGGCAGAACGGCGCTGCATGTTTAACTGTATTTGGAATCTTCTTTATTCTGACACGCTTAGTATTTAATAAAGTCATTGACCAATACGGAGGACTAAAAGTTGCCTTGGTAAGTCTCTTGGTCGAAACACTGGGGCTGATGGTTATCGCTACTGCTATCCATCCGCTATGGACACTCTTAGGGGCCGCTTTAACAGGCCTTGGCTTCTCCCTCGTATTTCCAGCGCTTGGTGTGGAAGCGATAAAAAGAGTTGATCAAAATCAACAGGGTGCTGCTTTAGCAGCATATGGCTTATTTATTGACATCTCCCTGGGGATCACCGGACCTTTAATCGGATTTGTTGCCAATAACATGGGGATGACAGCTATATACCCTTTTAGCACTATAATGGTTTCTATCGGTTTTGCTGTCGTTGGAAATATTCTTTATAATAAACGGAAAGCGCTGGCAAAATAGTCCACTGCAATAGAAATAAGGACTTGTCAAATCGTTTAATACAAAAAGGAGCGGCTGTGTATACACAGCCGCTCCTTTTTGTGGTTAACTCCTTTATGTTAGCCTTCAATACTAGGTACACCAACAACTTCATTGGTATCTGCATTGTAATCTATACCATCAAAATTGAAACCGAATAAATTGAAAAACTCATTACGGTAACCTTCAATATCTGAAATTTCAGCTAAGTTTTCGGTTGTCGCTTTTTCCCACAACGCCGCAACTTCAGCTTGAACATCTTCACGCATTTCTAAATCGTCCACACGGATACGGCCTTTATCGTCAAGCAATACCTTTCCGTCGGCTGTATAAAGACGTTCCGCAAACAAACGTTGCATCTGCTCGATTGTGCCTTCATGAATTCCTTTTTCTTTCATTACTTTATACAATAGAGAAATGTATAAAGGAACCACAGGAATAGCAGAACTTGACTGTGTAACCAAGGCTTTATTAACAGATACATAAGATACACCATGAATATCGCTCAAAATAGCGTTTATCGCAGGTACCGTTCCTTCTAAATCATCCTTAGCACGACCAATAGTACCATTACGGTAAATCGGGTAAGTAAGCTCAGGGCCTATATAAGAATAAGCGACTGTTTTAGCGCCGTCGGCCAATACACCAGCAGCTTTCAGATCTTCGATCCAAAATTTCCAATCCTCTCCCCCCATTACAGCTACCGTATTTGCAATATCCTCTTCATTTTCTACTGGCTGAATAGTAATATCTGAAATTACACCGGTATGAAAATCTACAGTTTTATTGGTAAACGGTTCGTGTATTGGTTTCAAAACAGAAGCGTGTGCCACGCCAGTCTTTGGATGCGTACGCCGCGGTGAGGCCAAACTATAAACCACTAAATCAACCTGTCCCAAATCTTTTTTAATAAGCTCAATGGTTTGTTTTTTCACTTCGTCTGAAAAAGCATCGCCATTAATACTTTTGGCATATAATCCCGCTTCATGGGCTTCTTTTTCAAAAGCTGCGGAGTTGTACCATCCCGCAGTTCCTGGCTTGCCTTCTGCTGCAGGTTTTTCAAAAAATACACCGATTGTAGCAGCTCCAGAACCAAATGCTGCAGAAATCCGAGATGCAATACCAAATCCTGTGGAAGCACCGATTACCAATACTTTCTTCGGACCATTCGCGATCTCACCTTTGGATTTCACGTATTCAATTTGATTTTTAATGTTTTGCGCAGCCCCTTGTGGATGCGAGGTCAAACAAATAAAACCTCTAGTTCTTGGTTGTATAATCATCTTGATTAATTTTCTTACTACTTGTTTTATTGATTAGGCAAAATAAGGAATTTTAAATGAGAAAATCGTGATAAAAATCAATTAGTTTTTGTTTCATTTTCAATTGAACGGGCATTTGCTTACTTTCACAAAGTGAAGTTTACATCCTATTCGTCTTATTTATGCCAGTCCAATTTACAATAAAAAAAAATAAAAATAATGCACTCCTGCTCGGAACTTTAGCTGCCTTATTTTTTGCCAGCACTTTTGTTCTCAATCGCATCATGGCGGTATCGGGTGGAAGCTGGCAATGGACAGCCTCTTTACGTTTTATCTGGATGCTTCCAATCTTGGTCCTTATTGTTGCTATCCGAGGAAATCTCGTCAGTTTACTCAAAGAAATTAAATCCAATCTGCTTCAATGGCTATTGTGGAGTACCATCGGATTCGGTGTATTCTATTCGACACTCACGTATGGCGCAAATTATGGACCATCCTGGCTGGTTGCGAGTACTTTCGAATTCACCATTATTGCCGGGATGTTTATTGGACCCCTGCTCGAGAAAAAAGGGCATCGAAAAGGCTTATCAAAGGCCTCTCTCCTCTTTTCCATTATTATTTTTTGCGGTATCCTGCTCATGCAGATCTCCGAAGCCCGATCAACTTCCATGAAGGCTATGTTATTAGGAACCATCCCCGTATTAATCGGCGCAGTTGCCTATCCCTTAGGCAACCGTAAAATGATGAAAATTTCGGGCAATAAACTGGATGCTTTTCAACGTACACTGGGAATGACACTATGCAGCATGCCATTTTGGATTGTGCTTAGTCTATTCGGATATGCCGAAAATGGACTGCCTACAGATAGTCAGCTCTTCCAGACCTTCCTAGTTGCTTTATGTTCGGGGGTAATAGCAACACTGCTATTTTTCACAGCTACCGATCTAGTCCATCATGACCATAAGGCTCTTGCCGCAGTGGAAGCAACACAGGCCATGGAGGTTATTTTTACATTAATCGGTGAAATCCTTATCCTGCATGCCGCGCTTCCAACAATGTATTCCTGTCTGGGTATTCTCATGGTGGTCATCGGGATGATACTGCATAGCCGATCAAGCTAACCGCTTTATTCATCGCTCATCAGATTGCAATGTCCTGCTTATTTTATTTAAATTCAAACTATTGGCCATGGCAGAAAAGATGTCGTAATAGGTACCTTTATTTGCATAAAGATCTTCGTGCTGACCTTTTTCTACAACACGGCCTTTTTCCATAACCACAATGGCATTGGAATCAATGATCTGAGATATGCTATGAGAAACGATGATGACCGTACGATCTTTTTTGATCGCATCTAAGCTATTTTTGATCTGTTCGGTAGCAATGGCATCCAGATTAGCTGTAGGTTCATCGAGAAAGATAATGGGAGGATTTTTTAAAAACAAACGGGCAATGGCAATTCGCTGCTGTTGCCCACCAGACAACAACTGCGCATCGGCGTCGTACCCTTTAGGAAGCTCCATAATCTGTTCGTGAATGTAAGCTTTTTTTGCCGCTTCGATAATCTCTTCCCGTGAACTGCCCATTTTACCATATTCGATATTCTCAAAAATGGTTCCTTTAAAAATATGATTACGCTGCAATACCATTCCGATATGCTGACGGAGAAAAGCCGTATCATACCTGGCCAGATCTACGCCATCCAAAAAAATCTGTCCGTGGCTAGGTTCGTAAAACTGGTCCAGTAAATTGATAATCGTACTTTTTCCCGCACCACTCAAACCAACCAAAGCCGTTATTTCATTCGGTTTAATGGCAAAATTCACGTCCTTCAAGGCAACTGTCCCATTGGGATATTCAAAAGATACATGTCTCAATTCCAAATCTCCGCGTATGTGAGCAGGCTTATAATTACCTTTGGATTCAATCTGCTCATCGGATTCCAAAATCTCAAAAAAGGATTCAGAATAAATCAAAGCATCATTTACTTCATCGTATATACGATGAAGCTGGCGTATGGGCGCCGAGACGTTATTGAATAACATGATATGAAACATAATGGCGCCAATAGTAATCTGACCAGAAAGCACCAGATAGGCCGTTAAAACGATGATAATGACGACAGCTATCTGTTCAACAAAACTTTTAATACTATCATACAGGAAACTTGTTTTACGGGTTGCCATCTGATTTTCGGTCATTTCATATTGGATCTTCTCATGGCGCCTGGCCTCTTCCGGCTCACGGACAAAAGATTTGATAACCAAAATTGAATCGATCAAACTAATAATGCGGTTATTTTTTGATTCCCGATAATTGCGCATCTGTCTCCGGAAACCTGTTAATTTTGACGCCTGAGCCTGACCGATGTAGAGATACAAAGGAATCACAGCTACGCCGACCAAACCTACATATACATTTGCGTAGAACATACAGATGAGCGCAATGATTGCGTTCGCAAACAACGGAAGAATATCAATAAAAAAATTCTGTACCAACCGCGTCAATGAACTAATTCCTGCATCAATCCGGGTAGCCAATTTTCCGCTTTCATTATCTGCTGAGGTATAGAAAGCCAGCCTATAGGTTAAAATACGGTCAACAATCGACTGAGAGAAGTCACGGGCAATATAGATCCGGAGTTTTTCACCATAAAACTTCTGCCCAAACTGAACTAAAGCATAAATAATTTCCTTCGCTAACAAGACGATACTGATCATACCAACGAGATAAATTCCTTTGGACAGAGGTTCTTTGGCAACCATCAGCACACTAATCTGGTCTACGGTATAGCGCAAGATAAAAGCATTGATCTGAGCGGCAAAAGAACCTATTACGGTCAATAGCAGGGTATAAATAATCAGTCTACGGTAGGGTTTGGCAAAGGGAACAATTTTTTTAAATAATTGCGGAATAGTCATTGAAATCGATTTTATACTGGGCAAACAAATAATCTGACGACATTGTTTAAAGCTAAGCATAAAATCGGGAAGATCACAACGGGAGAATAGGATTAAAAAAAGGCATATCACCAAGTGATACGCCTTTCTAAAATGCTTTAGCTGCCCTAGGTTATCCGAAGATCCGGTTCAGTACTTTCGCCAGACGCAAACCACCTTTCAGCATGCATTGCTCCATTATATCTTTATTTTGGTAGACATAGGAATAAGACAAGTTGGCATTATTCGCTACGTCCGCATAAATCTTTTCAGCCAATTGATTCGATTCGTACAACCAATTGGAAAGCTCGCCTGCAGCCAATTGCGCATTCTCTTGCTTATTATTTACATCCAGAACAGTTGCATATTCTGTATAGCTATACTTTTCATTATCCACAAGATCACTATCCCATACACGATGAATATTGGATTTCTTTCCAAACCAACTTACTTCAATCTTATTTCCACCCTGATCTTCGGCACGGCTAACGTGCATAGGCTGGTGCGCATCGCCCAAAATGTGGATCAGGAAATAAAGGTTTTGCTTTTGTTGATCCATCGGAACCGTCTTATCTGCAAACGACTTTTCGATACGAATCGCCGTCTTGTATAAATTCTCATCAGCCGAGTTTTCCAGTCCCAATTGAAATTCAGCCCAAGGTAAATTCGAATTTAAATTTATAAAATGTGAATTACCCAGCTTTTTAAACTCAGGATTAGGGTCTGATTTGATAAAATCACCCCAATTGGCCCAGTAGGCCAACTTTTGCTGTCCAATGATTTTTCCAATATTCTTTTTAGCTTTTTTAGTCAAATGACGTTCCGCAATTTCAGCGACTACACGATGACCTGTGGTTCCCCATGCAAATACCGATGAAAGCTGAAAACACAATGCCATCGCCAGCAAACCCTTAATCATTTTTTTCATTAGATTGTTGTTTTAAATGATGATAAGACTCTTACACGCTAATGCATTCGACTCCACACAAGTGGTTGTAAATGCCGATTCAAACTTATAATAGTCCATCTTAGTATATATTGAGTTTTAATTATTTGAAAATATCGAAAGCATATTTTGCGGAGGACCAAAACTCATCCAGCGCAATCATCCGTGGCTTGAAAAAAGAAATCAGCTCAGGCCAATCTTCTTCTTTAAAAACACTATAACCTTCCAGACTTGTATAGATCTGGCAAATAGGCTTGCCATATTCATCCCTGCCGTCCATATCCCATATCCATTCTTCACCCAAAAGATCATGTAATAAAGCCTTATATTGAAGAAATTGTTCGGCCATTAAAGCTCGGATACCTGCATCGGACTGAGACCACTGTATCGCAATCTTGGCTACTTTTTTATCTGCATCCATTTTGAAGAATAAATGCTTTATACCTGTTTTGTAATTAATCCAATTGGCCTTCTCACCGTCTGCAGATAAATGTAAAGCCATAAACTGACCAAACTTCGTCCAGAACACCTGTTTTAATTGCTTTATTTCTTCCCTTGAATACACGGATACAACTTTTAAGTCAGCAAAATTAACAAAATAGCTCGGTATGTCTAAACCTTATTGGTATCAAAATTGTTGTTTTACTAACAAACAAATTCGAAAGATGAACTTAGATAAAAAAAAATCACTCTTACTTTTGGCTACAGCTGCAATTGGAACGGTAGCCTACAACGCTTTGAAGCCTGTTATCTCCCGTCCGGATGTCGTGGATCCTTTTGATTTAGATAAGTATCTTGGAAAATGGTATGAGATCGCCCGGCTCGATTTCCATTGGGAAAGAGGATTAAGTCAGGTCTCTGCCGAATACAGCAAAAATAAAAATGGTACGATACGCGTCAATAACCAGGGCTATTCAGAAGACAAAGAACGATGGAAACAGTCTATCGGAAAAGCCAAATTTGTCAATGGTCCGCATGAAGGCGCACTTAAAGTTTCATTTTTTGGACCATTTTATAGTGGTTATAATGTTGTGAAAATAACGCCGGATTATAAATACGCACTCGTTTTTGGTGACAATCTAGACTATATGTGGATACTAGGCCGTGAAACGGAAATCCCAGATAAAATCAGAAATGAATTTTTAACTTACGCCCTGCAATGCGGTTATGAGACTGGGGATCTTGTCTGGACCAAACATTAATCGAAAATCGGCGCTAATAGTTGATAATTTAATGTTGCATCCTGCTTCAGCACATCAGCGATCTCTTCAAGATCCTCCGGGCTGATAGCGTTTCTGATACCCGCATTGTACAGATTTGCCAAGAAAAGGGCTGCTTCGCGTTTTTGATCGAGGGGTAGGATTCCGCTTCCAACATAGAAATTCAACACGGAAACAGCGTATTCACCAAACACGTTAAATCCAAAATCACCATTTTTCTGTAAGCAATAGCGCATCATTTTTTCGAAATCAGCTCGCAAGATATCTTTAGTCTCCGTATTCATGAAAATCTCTTTTTAAGGGCATAGAAGCAAAGATGTAGCGGATAAGCGCACACTCTCTCCTACTAGGCCTGACAAAAGTGCAAAAAATATCCCAAACAATGTACCGTTAAACAGTAGATTGTTTGGGATAAGTTATGCGTTATGCCGCGACTCGTCTACAGCGCTTCTGCGTGCTGCGAGACATCCAAACCAAGTTCTTCATCCGTTTCTTCAACACGCAGTGGTGCGATAAGATCCGTGATCTTCAAGAGAACCAATGAGCCTACAAAGGCGAAAAATGATACGGCAAATAAGGCGACCATGTGCACGAAGAACAACTTCGTTTCGCCGAAAAATAGACCATTGTCCGCAACAACAGGATTAATGTTATGATGGGCAAATACACCAGTAAGCACCATACCTACCATACCACCTACGCCATGGCAAGGGAATACATCCAATGTATCATCGATACTTGTTTTACTTCTTAGGTATACAACCAGATTACTCACCAAAGCGCCAACCAAACCAATGATCATCGCATGTGGAATACTAACAAAACCAGCTGCTGGTGTAATCGCAACCAAACCAACAACAGCACCTATACATGCCCCCATTGCCGAAGGTTTCTTTCCGCGTATGATATCTACAAATATCCATGCCATAGCGGCCATGGCAGACGCAGTAGTTGTTGTAGCAAAGGCGTAAGCTGCCAGGGAATTTGCACCACCGGCAGAACCAGCGTTAAATCCAAACCAGCCAAACCACAAAAGTGCAGTACCCAATATCACGTAGCTTATACGAGCGGGATTATGACTCTGTGTTTTACGGCCTTTTAAATAAATCGCTGCCGCCAAAGCCGCCCAACCAGCCGACATGTGTACAACCGTACCACCAGCAAAATCCAGTACACCAAACTTTGCCAATATCCCTTCTGGGTGCCAAGTTGCATGTGCCAGTGGCATATAAATAAAAATGCTGAACAGAATAATAAATAACATAAATGAATTGAATCGGATACGCTCTGCAAAAGCACCTGTGATTAGCGCTGGTGTTATAATTGCAAACTTAAGCTGAAACATGGCAAATAAAACCAAAGGTATAGTGGGAAGTGCACCCCACGCAACATTCCCTAATGTACCTTTCATCATAAAAAATGTACGCGGATCACCAACAATGCCGCCGATATCATCGCCGAAAGCCAAGCTAAAACCAACAATGACCCAGAGGATTGTCATCAAACACATACATATAAAGCTTTGCATCATCGTTGAGATTACATTCTTCTTGCTAACCATACCGCCATAAAAAAAGGCAAGTCCAGGTGTCATAATCAACACCAATGCAGAAGAAGTTAACAACCAGGCCGTATCTCCCGTATCAAATTCTGCCTTGTTTAAGTCAGACAAGTCAATGGATGGAAATACAAGTCCTAATACTCCTAAAAGAACTAGAACAACGAGTGGAATAATTTTTTTCATTTGTTTAAACTGATTAGAGTTTCAATACATTAATAAAATTGTTAAAAAAAATACGAGAACAAAACAAAAACCGACTTTCCCTTATAATTTTTTCAAATATAA
>JALAGS010000151.1 GCA_022712315.1 Sphingobacterium sp.
ATCTATGGCAGAACATGGGGATTTGCAAATCGCAATACTAATCGATGCGGATAATGTATCTTATCGGAAGATCGAAGAGATTTTGAATGAAGTCAAAAGATACGGGATTCCAACCATCAAACGCATCTACGGAGACTGGACCAACCCTTATGTTGAAAAATGGAAGGACAAACTTCTTACCCATGCGATTACCCCCATACAACAATACAGTTATACCCAAGGCAAAAATTCGACCGATTCCGCATTAATTATTGACGCCATGGATATTCTGCATTCGGACAGAGTGGACGGATTTTGTATCGTATCGAGCGACAGCGACTTCACCCGCTTGGCTACGCGCCTCCGGGAATCAGGCAAGCTCGTTATTGGTATCGGTGAGAAAAAGACACCTAAGCCTTTTATCGCCTCGTGCGACAAGTTTATCTATGTAGAAATTTTTGAAAAAAATCAAAAGAAAGAAACCGTCGCAAAGAAAAAACAGCAAACTCCACCCAAACCTGCCCCCGTTGATAATCCGGCAAGTATAGCGGTACTGGATGAGGAAACTCTCGAGCTTTTAAAAGACACGGTTGATGATACGGCCGATGAGAATGGCTGGGCTTTCCTTGGCGAAATTGGAAGTCTTTTCAATAAGAGAAAACCTGATTTTGATGCGCGAAATTACGGATACGACAAGATGTCCCACCTTTTCAAAGCCTACAAGGAAGATTTCGAAATTGAGGAACGCAACACCGACAAATCGCGTATAAAACATTACTACATCCGTAATATTATTAAGCGGCCTTTAGCAATGGCCAGCCCCGCTCAAACTGTGGAAGCCGAGCACAAGACTTCTTCTCCTACCCCTTCCGTAACTCCTACAGAAACCACGGGAAAAACTGCAAATCAAAATAATAGAAAGAAGGGCCGACAAGAGAAGAAACGCCAGGATACAACAAGCTCTGAACCGATACAAAACGAAGCGCCAAAAGTTCAGGAAATTCAGGAGCAAAAAGACGAACCCTTACCTTCCGTAGTACAGACGCTACCTACAAACATGTTGTTTCCTTCAGAAGGCAACAAGATTACTGCAGATGATGTTAAAAAATCGCAAATAAGGATCACAAAAGAATTCAAACCTTTATTTCCCACTAAATCCCAAAAATTAAGGATTATGATCAATGCCGGAGAATATGAATGTAATTTCACCTACCGTGGCAGAGGATTTCATGTCCTTAAACTGGGAAAAGAGGCCGCTTCGCAACTTGGTCTTGCAGAAGGAATACAAATACAACTAGTCAAACTGAACGAAGTTAGCTTTAGCCTTCAAAATAAATCAGTTTAAATTTTATTCAGGGCTATTTTTCCCTGTATGATAGCGTGATAGGACAATGTGTTATTGTCCTATCACGCTATCAAAGCATTAAGCTGAAGGTTTGCCGTATTGAGATAACGATTAGCGTCCACCCGCAAATTCCATCGTAAAGTGGTAGTTCTCATCAATGGCCATTGGCTTACGGTCCACTTTACGAAAATCGCGCGCTTCTTCAGTCCATAGGAAAGGGTAAAACGAAAAAACCTGATTACCATTCAAGGATTTGACATCTTCACGCCATTCTTTCCATTTGAATGTTTCATAAAACTGTCTGATATCCCCTTTCAATGTCCAAAAAACAAAGTCCGAATAACCACATTCCAAACTTTCCCATTGTAAGGTATCTTGCGCAAAATAATAGACCTGCCCAATAGCATCTCCCAGAGCGCCGGCATTGATGGCAAAATAACCACCCAAAACATCGTCAGCTATGAGTAGAAATCCTCCTTTTTCGCCCTCCTTGTCAAAGCTCTTACCCTTATTCCACTCCATAATTCCACGGTTCAACTGCGGCGATCCAGAACCTAAAATCCGCAACCAGCCACCATCGATCAGCATACCGCCGGTCTGATGAATAATGGCTCCCATGGGAGATTTTGTCGTAATTTGTGCCCTTAAAAGTTCCTCATCAGCCCGTTTAGGATTTGGAGGAAGCACTTCATATGAATTTGTCGCTTCCTTCAACCAGCCCTCTACCAGCTTCCATCCCGAATTACTTATATCAATCAGTTCTTTTAGACTTTTCATTTCTTGTGCTTTTATATGCTAAGATCCATATCCTCCAACCAAACGGGAGGCTTCCTGTCCTTATCAATTTTGCCGAAATTACCACAATTCTTTATCGCATCCAAATTACAGCTTGTACAAGAACAGATTGAAAAAAAAAATATTCATCGAAACCATGAACATACAGATTAGGAACCTTGCATCTATTTTAAGTAATTTTAGGTTATGCAACATGAATTAGAAAAACTCAGATACCCTATAGGTCGTTTCGCGATACCCGATGTAATTGACAGCACCCTGTTGAATGACTGGATCAAGACAATTGCAGATTTTCCGGCTCGGTTAAAATCCGAAGTCGGCGACCTTACGGACAGTGCACTAGAAAAGCGCTACCGTCCCGACGGTTGGACGATACGCCAGGTCGTTCACCACTGTGCCGATAGCCATATGAATAGCTTTGTGCGCTTCAAATTGGCCCTGACAGAAGAAGATCCAACCATCAAATTATATGAAGAAAAGCTGTGGGCAGAACTTCCCGACGCCAAAATAATACCGATCGAAAGTTCGGTAAAATTGCTCGAAGGCTTACATGAACGTTGGGTCATGCTGTTGAAAAGCCTTTCAGCCGAGCAACTTGAAAGGGGTTTTATTCATCCAGTTACCAAACGACTAATTTCTTTAAAGGTCAATATAGGTCTATATGCATGGCATTGCAACCACCACCTCATGCATATTGTCAACGCCAAAAACCATTAATAGCATTCTCATCTATCGCAATGATCTTTTGACTGGCAGTGAAATGATCATTGCGATAAATTTACTTCACTGCGATAACTTCACTGCTGTAACTTTGCTAAAGCGACATCGCCCACAGAAACGCCAGCAGCCCCGCAATCAGGAGCCCAATAAGGCCCGACAGCAAAAACGATAGAAAATAATACCCTACAGTGCGTGTTTTTTTCTTTATGAGATGAACAATACCTACCGTTAAGGTATACACCCCTCCAAATCCAAAAAAAACAATCAGGACCAAGTCGATCAGAATGCCACTAAAATCTATATTTGCTGATGATAACATGATTTACTTTTTCTTTTTAAATAATTTGCTAAAAAAGGAAGGACTTGCACCTGAATCTTCAGGCTGGTTGTCCCATTGCAATAAATCAGGTTCGATATCCAGTTCATTGCTTTTTGCAAAATCTGACCAATGGACAAATTTTTCCTGATTTCTAAATGTAGGATCATTCTTGTAATAATCCAATAAGCGAGCTGTGGCACTTTCGTAAACGCCATAATCATTGGCGCGTTCAAAATAGTCGATCGCCTTTTTGCTATCCTTTTTAAATTTCAGTCCCTGATCATAGAGCAGTCCATAATAAATATTGGAATAGCTGTTTTCTTTATCCCTTTTCAAGTAAACCAATAGACGATCGTAATCTTCCAAACTGTAATAGATAGAGGCTATATTGCTATTGTTTTCCACTAATTTTAATTCAGCTTTCTGGTAATACGTGAGGGCTTTTTCCAGATCTTCTTCCACATAGGTTCCACTTGAATAAAAGTAGCCTAAATTGGATAAAGCATAGCCATTCCCCAATTCAGCTCCTTTCAAGTATGCATCAAATGACTTTTTCAGGTCCTTTTTATAGCCGATACCATATTGAAAGAGGTAACCAATCGCATTCCATGCAGCGGCATAATCTTTTTGGGCCGCTTGTTCATAATATTGAATTCCTTTGTCCAAATCTAAAAAAGGATTGTCTTCGCTATCGGTATCCGTATAGATATTCCCCAGTTCATGCATGCTGCTTTCATTACCCTGGTCTGCAGAAAAGGTAAAATAGCGTATAGCCGTCTCGACATCGCCTTGCCGACAGCAGTCCAAGGCCATATGATATAAGGTATAACTATCATAATTGGATTCAAAATTATCGCCCTTCGCAGCCTTCCACCGCTCAAAAAAACGATTACATACGTCAAAATCTTCCCCCGACAATTGATCCAGTTTTTTCAGAAACTGACCATATTGATCTTCCGGAATTACTTCCACGCCATCATAACCTTTTTTATATAGCAAGTCACCTTGCAGCAACATCAGATCCTGATAATGATCAACACTTGCACAGACATAATCGTAGGCGGAGCTGAGCGCCTTCTGCACTACTTCATAGTAGTAATACCTTCCCGCATTGTCTTTCAGAATAAAATAATCCATCACACCATAAGCAATTCTAATATAGTGCGTTGAGAGCGGGACCAGCCAGGCCTTTTCAGCAGCCTGATAGATTCCTCTTCCGACAGCTGTTTCGATGATATAGCAATCCCAGGCGCCATTATCAAAATCAGTCCCTCCCTTTAGGGATTGAATGACCATATCTTGCAATACATAGGCCCGAGCTTCCAGATCATACAGATGGATTCTGCCGGAATCAACAAAGGATAACGCAGCTCGGCCATTTCCGGCATTGAGTATATCAACATCTTTGACCAAGAACGTTCCTTCGGGAGACAAAACTGATTTTTTCTTTTTATTATTCAAATTGACTGCATAAAAATCAAACAGCAGTTCGCTTAATACACCACTGGCAAAAACGCCCAATAAAATACCTTTGTTTGAATAATACTGGCGCAGTTTACTTCCGGAAATCTCTTGGTAGATAAATCCTTCGTAATCGATGTCAAACGGTCTATCAGCACCAACAACATCGAAGAGCAGGCCTTGGGCATCAATGATATAATATTGCTGATCTTTCTTCCCCTGATAATAACCGGAAGCAAGATCTTCGAGTTCATCATATTCAAGCGGTATGATTATTTCTCCATTCTCGACGTTGACCAATCCGTATTTTTCGTCTAAGCTCACCTTACCAACGATCGCCCCAGCTCCATATTGGACTGGCGCTGCCGATGAATAAATACAAGGAATAGTTTCTTCTCCGCCCCTAGTCAGATAACCGAACAGCTGATTTTTCTGTATGACAGCTATCCCTTCATAATCAAAATCACCAATTTCCTGATAGCTTGCTTCGACTTTCACCTCTCCTTTTGCATTGCGTATTCCCCAAAGGCCCTGATCTTCAAAAAATTGATTATCCAGACTATCAATCGCATCTCTATTCCACCAGCCCAAGCCATAGTTGCTCCATTCAAGTTCAAGCATCGCTAAAAAAGAAGTATAACCAGCGGGTGTCAAAATAGATTCGAGTTCAGCTATGGACTGTTTTTCGATTGCTTTTTCATAAGGCAAATTCTTCTCATAGATTTCAAATGCAAAATCTTTTGCCTGTTGACTATGTTTAACATCACTCATGTTAAATACATCACTTGCATTCAGCTGGAAGTAATCGAAGGGCAAACCGTTCAAAAAATCGAACAGTTTCCCGATAGCTGCCATGGCCAGGGCATCGGAATTTAACCCGTATTCATGAATGAGCAAATCATAAAAAGTGCGAAGCTTGCGGATTCCTGCCTCCTTTTCTGAATAGACTAAGGTACCTTTTGCCTTTGGATTAGCGGCAAATAAGGGAAAAAAGAGCGGGGGAATCACATAGTTCCATTCTCCCAAATAATGAGGGAAATAATCTTGATCCTTTTTATCCGTATTGTAAATATATATGCGATGAGCCATTTTCTATGCGATAATAATTCTTTTGCTATTGATCAATTTCAACAGCATTTTCTTTAGCAAAATTTAACCAAAACTCGTATTTATCTGCGTTTGCTGCAGCTCCGAGTGCAGCATACAGCTGCAGCAAACGACTGACAGCATAGGCGTACACGTTTTCTTCATTGGCTTGTTCATAGTAACGGATGGCTTTTGACAAACTCTGTTTAACACCCAGTCCTTCCTCATACAAAATCCCATAATAGATAGCTGCAAATTGATTTGCCGTATCCCTTTTCAAATAACGCAATAAGTTCGCGTAATCTTGTCTTTGGTAATAGATTTCTGCCATTTGAGCATCATTGGAAATGCCCGCTTTTTCAGCTTGCTTAAAGTAATCTAAGGCTAAGGCATAGTCTTGTTCTACATAGACACCTTCGTAATACCAATTCCCTAAGTTGCTCATGGCTTGCGCCTCTCCAAGCGCAGCAGCTTGCTGATACCCTTTTAAGGCTTTCGGAATATCGAGTTCAACACCATGCGCTGTCGCATATAGGAACGCCCAGTTATTCCATGCCTGCGCATGATTCTGCGCCATTGCCTGTTCGTAGAAAGACTTTCCCTTTGCGATATCCATCCCTTCGTAGCCTACATCTGTATATATATTTCCAAGGAAGTATTGACAGTCTGCACTACCGCGAGCGGCCGCGATCGTGAGCAGCCGAATGGCATCAGTGACCTTCCCTTCAGCATCCAGCTTCTTCCCCTTTTCGAGCAGTGTGTCATTATCGAAATACTGTTCATAGCCTTCACCTTTGCGCTTGGTCCAGGCTTGATAGAATTGCACAAAGTAGCTTTGATCGCGCCCCCGTAGCTGATAGCGTTCCGTATATAAATATCCAAATTCCGTTTCTGGAATCTTAACGATATTCCGTTGCATGTCGAGACGAAACAGCTTGTCTCCTTTAAAAAGCAACAAGAGTTCGCCTGAGGTTGCTTCGGGCGCTGGATAATGAAAGGGCGAACAGATATAATCGTAAAGCTCACTGCAAAAGTTAAGCTTCGTATCGAAATAGTACATTCCCTGTGGACAGTGTATGCGCATAAAATCCAAAAAACAATGTTCGATTTTCTGATGGTCAGTAGCAGGTTCAAGTAACCATTCCCCTCGATGCGCATCATAAATCCCCTGTCCTTGAGAGCAGCCTACAACAAAAATATCTTTACGGTGCTGCTGTATACTATCTACTCCTACTTTGTCTATCAGACTATCCATCAGTCGAAATATCCCCTGTTCAAGCGAATAAATCTGCCATCTTTTATTTTTGAGATACGCGGTACTTCGATAGTCGTCCAACACAATAATCCGGTCAATGTCTTCATCCAATACCGAACCATCCGGTTTAATAACAGCAATTTTTGGCTGTAGCTTATTTGGTTTAATCCAAAAATATTGATTGGCTAGCGGCTCCAGGCTACCTTCCAGAAAAGTTCCCAAATACTGCCCGTCCATTCGGTAATATCGTCTTTTTATCGTTCCTTTTTGCCGGCTATAAAACAGTTTGTTATAGTCATACACAAACGACTCAGGTGCTGGATCTGGAATAATTAATCGTCCTTCGACCGAAAGGAGTAGATGGCCATCCCCCTGTCTTCCGTTTAAAAAGCCATAGGCGATCCAGTCGAGTTCATCATAGATTGCCGGTATACTCAACTGTTTGGTATCAATATGCAGTACCCCACGTTTTCCTGAAACTTCCACTTCCGCGTAATTATTCCCGTTGATATGTCGGGCATCAAAAGCCTCTCTATATTGACAGGGCACCAGCTCGAAGCCGCTTGCATTGATATAGCCGTATTGACCATTTCTTTCAACGACCGCAAGTCCCTGCTCATTGAATTCGAATATTTCATCATAAACTGCTGGGATTAGGAGATCACCTTTGGCATTTTTTAACCCTTGCTTTCCTCCCTCTTCAAAAACTTCTGCTCCTTTCTCCCGCAAAAGCTCTTCCGCCCATAATCCCAATCCATAATCAATCCAATCGGTTTGAAGAGCATCTAAAAAAGAAGCATAACCAGACTCTTCCACCAACTGATTCAGCGGATCTAAGGACTGTTCATCGACAGCTTGCTCATACAAGAAGGCCTGCATTTTAATTTCTTCCGTCAAGTCTTTAGCCTGTTGGGTATCTTCCTCCGCATTCATACTAAACACATCCCGTCCATCGATCTGAAATGTATCGAAAGGCAGGGCTTCCAAAAATTCAAACAGCCTGTTTACAGGCTCAAAATATTTTTTTTTATAATGCAATTGATACCTATCAGCCAACAATGCATAAAAATAGCGAAGCCTGGCGATCCCATCTTCCTTATCTGCATAAAGCTGGCTACCTTTAGATCGGATATTAGCGGAAAATAAAGGCCGCATGAGAATAGGAATTTCATAATTCCATTCGGCCAGATAAGAAGGATATGTTTCTTTGGTCCTGAGATTTACATTGTAAATATAAATGCGATGTGCCATGCCTTAGTTTTTCTTTTTGTCCATCTGTCGCCTTGCCCTAATTCATTCTATAGGGTCATACGAATGTTGTAAAAATACCGTATTTATCATTTCCTTTGTTTAGCGGAAAACAGGGATTTTTTTCTCTTCTTATTTTCAACAACTTTGGTTTGGATTTTGTACACAAAAAAAGCAATGAATCATTTCAAATACAGTTACTATATCGGCGCATTGATACTCCTTTCCTTGCAAATTGCTTGTCAGGAAAAACCAAAACAAGGGGAAACACCTGTAAGCTCAAGCAAAGCTATGGAAAAGCCTGCCGAGGATACTGCCCCAAAAGAAAGTATATCGCCAAAACCTTCTAAACTGGATAGCATTGAGCAAGCCAATGCACAAAGTGTACTGGAATCTGACGAAGTCACCAAAGCTTACGTAAACTTGAGTTCTAAAGACAGTATCATACGCCTGCATTCCAATATACGTTTAGATCACCGCTTTTTTGGCTATGAGGAAGCAGATACACATTCGACGAAATTACTGTTGTTTTCCATTTTTACAAACGATGTGAAAGACAATCCATTCCAGCTTAAACTGGGTGCCTATTACGATACCTCTGGTTTAGACAGTAAAGGCTTAAAGCTAAAATATGTTGGCACAAAAGGCGATTTTGTAGAAGCTAAATTCATAGACGCGACCGATATACCGGTGTGCAATATCTATTTTGAAAAAAAATGGATCGAGATTGAATAACGAAAACCAGACAGAAATAAAAGCAGGCAGTAGCTAATTTCATTACCGCCTGCTCCGCTCGTTAAAACCTATACTTCAAAATAAAACCCCGATTCAGTAAGGGCCTTATATTTCACCTTGTCAAAACTATAGATCTTCGCTGCCCTGGCAGGCCTATCTTTTTGCTTATCGCTGTGATCGATTAATAAACCCATGCTGAGGATTTTTTTCCGAAAGTTACCCCGGTCAATTGACCGTTGCAAAATAGTTTCATACAAATTGTGCAAATCGGGCAAGGTGAACTGCTCAGGCAGAAGTTCAAAACCGATCGGTTGATAACGTATTTTCCCCTTGAGTCTTTCGATGGCGACGCTCAAGATCTGTTGATGGTCAAAAGCGAGATCCAGGTTTTCATCAACGCCGAACCACCTTACAGCTTCAATGTCCACTCCTGCTTCCAATACATATGCTTGAGGCTTAACAAGAGCGTAATAAGCAATACTAATTACTCTTCCGCGTGGATCACGTGCTAAGTCTGAGAAGGTATAAAGCTGTTCAAGGAAAATATCCTGGAGACCGGCTTCCTCCTGCAGCTTACGAAGCGCACAATCTTCGGCTGTTTCTTCTTCCTGGATAAAACCGCCGGGAAACGCCCATTTTCCCAAGAAAGGTTCTATTGCCCTTTTGGTCAATAATACCTTGAGCTGGTTTTTATCAAAACCGAAAATCACACAGTCAACGGTAACTGCTGGCCTCGGATACTCGTATGCATATTTTTTCACAGAGACTGTCATGTACTACAAATTTACTTCGGTTGACAATTTGATCTGAATACCATATTTTTCTTTTAACGCCTCAAACTGCTGTAAGGTTTGTTCTTCAAATCCGGCAATAGGTGACATGCAGTCTATCAATAAAGTAATACGGGAGGTAATTGACCGATCATGTTCAAAATATTCCAAAATCTGCACCGCCGAGGCCAAGACGCAATGGCTTGAAGCCTCGCCCGCGATATAAATAGCGTCGTATGTCCGTATTGCATCAAGTACGGCATGGTTTACAAATTTATTATCATCATATTCGGCTTTAATAATGCCATACATCTCCGTATACGGATCCTGTCCCTTATAAACCAAGATCGGTTTTACCTCACGCACCGCACTATGAAAATAGAGCATATTGGTAAATTGACTCTCGAGCTGTGCACCCGAGGTTCCCTCCAGACAATGGTATGGCCAGATGCACAATTGTTTTTTGCCCTCAGATTCCAAATGCTGAAGATAATCCAGCGATAAGGCTGTATGGCCATTGGCAGCACGCCAGATACCGTCGCGGACATCCGCATAGCGAATGATGGTAAATGGCTCCGGATGATTTCCTTCCGTATCCAGCCACCAGTCGGCATGGAAAACCTGCATCATCGAATGACAATCAAGACTGCACATCACTTGTGTCAGTGAACCCAAATTACGGTACATCCACCGTGTTAGACGCTGTACATCAGCTTTGGAACCATTGACCGCAAGGCTCCCAATAGATTCCATAAAATCGTTCTGAACATCTATCGCCAAAAGCAGCGTCCGTTTCACGTCCAATGCGGCAGGCCGGACCTGCTCCTCTTGTGCCAACGCCAGCATTGCCGGTATATTATCACTTTTGCCTCTGGCAATATATTGGACATCAACAATCTGTTCATATTGTGTTTTCATCCTGTTATTTTCTTTAAGTCAGTATTTATTGCGTTAAAACGCCAGTCGTCTTTGCGGTCCGCTCCAACTGAGCGCGCTTGGACTAGTTTACTTAAGCATTTAAAACTACCCCTTAAAAGTAGGTATCGCAGCAAACTTATGTGCAGATTGCTCAATACGCTTACGAATAAGTTCGTCTATCGCAAGGTCACCCGAGGTACCGCTCAGAATAAACCCATCGATTTGCGCATAAGTCATCCCCAGTTCATCTTCATCTGTCTGCCCTTCCCAAAGACCTGCAGACGGACTTTTATACTGAATAGATTCGGGTACGCCCAAGTATTTTGCCAATGTATACACTTCCTGTTTAGTGACCATTGCCAGCGGATTCAGATCGTAGGCGCCATCACCCCATTTCGTAAAATAACCTACGGTAGCTTCGGACATATTACCTGTGCCGATAACAAATCTGCTTCCCAGTTGGGCAAATTGATACAAATAGGTCATCCGCACACGTGGACGGATATTGGCCAGACTCAATGCCCTGTTTGCTGCTGTGGCTTCCGTTATAAACTCCTCGCGCTGGATCATCAGGGCATCGACTGCGGGTTGAATATCAAATACATGATAAGGAAAATCAAACTTCTGAATAAGCTCCATTGCATGCTGATGGCTTTTACTATTATTCATATCGCTGCCATAGGGCATCATGACCAAGTGCACATCTACTTGTGCAAGCCGGCATAAACAAGCCACAACACTACAGTCGATACCACCGCTCATTCCTAACACAAGTCCTTTACGGCCAGCCAATTTCACTTGCTGAGCAATCCAGGATGCCATTAATTGTGCATACTGTGCTACGTTTTCATCCTGGATGAAAAACGGTTTGTTTACGCTATTTTCCATATACTCGAATTGTTTCAGTTTTTAATCTATTTCTTATTTCCTCAAAGCTAGACGTGTGGATAAACTCACCATTCAAATAACATTCTTGCAGCAAGTTTCTATTTTCCAGTTCAGCTACAGTTTGTGGATTCAGGTTGTCTATTAAACGAAATTCATCATTTTCGAATACAACAGCCACCATACCCTTTTGTGACTTCTTGAAGTTTCCGGTATCCGTAGCCGGACGTTTCTGAATTGCTTTAAATTCTCCGTTGACAATTTCGGCAGTTCCTTTTAGTGCAAAACCGAAAGTATCGCGTGTGACATATTGATAGGTGTAAGAGCCTATTCCCAATATGGTATTGGTGGAAGCAAAGCCTTTATCGAGCAGACCTTGACAGATTTTATCAGCCCTATCTACCGTTATGGAATCTCCATAAACCACGCCGATATGTGGATCCAGCTCCTTAAATCCCTTGCTGTTGATCGTGCCGCCAAAAAGTTCGAATAGACGTTCGACGATACCTTTCCGGACAGTACTGCGATCAGATGCCACATCACCGCAGATAATTTTTACCGGATCGCCACTATCGGGTCGGATGACGACCTTACCTTCTCTTGCCATAATAAGATCCTTCAACTGTGGCAATACATGATCGACTACATGCCAGAGGTCATAGGTATCCGATACAATGGAGATATTTCCACTTGGGTATACCTTGGTGATCAGATGCCGAAATGCTTCCACTTCATCCTCTCCATAGGAACACATCACGCTGTGCTCCGTAGATGGGGTATACATCATCACATCACTTTTTGCATGATAGTAAGATTTCAGATACTCCCTAACAGAAAGCGTAGCCGAGACACCGAAGCTTAATAGATGTCCCCCTGCTGTACGATAAGCTGTTTCGGGAGAACCCATGCCGCGCATAGAAAAATCTCCGGCTTGTGTGAACACTTTATTGACGTCACCCGTTTTCTCCGCAAAGCCCGTCAATAATCTTTTATACCGATCCGCTATTGTCGCCGCAGTCATCGGTGACCAGATATAAGCAGACAGCTGTGTCTCGAGATATCCAGGCAACCAGAAAAAATCTGGATGTGTATTTTCGATCGTAAACATCGGCACACCAACGGGTACCAAACTACCTTCCAGCAACGCATTGACTTTGATCGGAAGATAGCCCAACCGGTGCAGATCGCGGATATGTTTCGACTCATGAGTCGCGGCAAAATTAGCATTTGTATGCTCAAAAACAGATGCGATTGCTTCCTCATAGGCAGCGACGACTACTTCTTCCGGCTGTGCAAAAAAGTTCTCGTCGAAGGAATTGGTGATTTCAGACAACGCCCCCTGCAGTCCAAAGAAAACAACGTGACTAATACCTTCTATACGGGACATACGTGGTGTCCAGGTTTCGTATACCCATTGTGTATGATCTGGATATTGATCCTTATGACACAATTTATAACCATCCGTCCAAAGCATTGGATTTTTGTTCATCGATTTAAACATAGTGCTCATTCGTTAAGTTGATATAATTTATTTTAGGATGGACGGTATCCATCATTGAATTGGTGGTAAAAACACAGGATATCGGTGAATCATCATCCAGCAATGCGCCTTTAAAAATGCGAGGCTCACAATGTGTGACCAAAAGATAGACCACACTGGCTCCCATTTCTTTCAAAATTTTTCCTGCCCAAAGAAAGGTTCCGCCTGCAGAACACAGGTCATCGACAATAATGCATTTTGCACCAAATGGGATATCCCCAGTCTTAAGTTGCATACTTTCGATCCTACCTGTTTGTGGGTTTCGTTTCTTCTCAAAAACACAGCTATTTTCGTATCCGCTATTGATATAACGCGCCGCAGCACCTTTATCTGGAAAAACAATCCGATCTTGTTCCGAAAAATCAAGTTTTTCCATTAACTGTGGCAACCAGTCCAATGCCGGATAAATCCCTACACTGTTCGCCAGTAGTTCCAGGGTCACTTTGGAGTGCGGTTCCACAACAAATACGGTATCAAAATTTAGGCTATTAATAAAATCAGCCACATACTGTAAGGTAAACAAATCGCCTTCAATTTTACGATCCATACGGCTATAGGGCATATAACGGATCAGTAAGCGGCAAGATTCGGAGGGCACTTCATCCAGTCGCTTTTTGACAAAAAGCAAGCGGATTAAATCCCCATCCTCCTGATAAGTAAATTCAATGAGATTGTTCTTTAAGATCAACTGATCAAAATCTTTCACTTTTGTCTCCCCATTTGGAAATTGCTCTGTGACTATCTGATGCTTATTTAATACAATCATAGCTTTTAATTATACTTTTTATTATTGAGTACTTTTTACTCAACAAATATGGAGATTAAATTTAAGCCTGCAAAATATATTGAGTACTTTTTACTCATAAAATCAAAAATAACACATATAACACTGACAATCAGTTAAATAATTTAAAGAAGATCGTGTAACGCAAACATTCCCCTACCATTCCTAAATATTAACCATGAATCTGATTTCCTGATTAGCATATAGATAATCAATATAAATATTAAAACCGGAACATACACATACCATGTAGTACCTAATAACAATTTTTAATCAATATTTAGACAGTTATCAGTCAGTTATTATACAGTCTGCACTGAGTTATCACTGAACAAGCACTGAATGATCACTGAACAATCACTGTCAAAAGGTAGAATTTGCCCCCTATCTGCTCCCCGTTTGCTGCTACAGCTTCCCGCTCTTCTTTTGATGGACGGTAGAAAGAAAAACCCTTATTGCAAGACAGCAAAATGCGCTGGAAATACCTACTTCACACGCTTATAAGAGATGCTTAGGTGATAAAAAAACACGGAGAGACAGTTTCAATAAAAATTAGCTGATTATAGGGATTGAAATTTTACGATAAAACATGATCTTTGTCTATACCATAGTCACAAAATTCTTTGTCAGCCCACAAATGTGCTGACAAAGAATTTTGATTTACTTAAGCATAAAGCATGGAATTAGCCAATCTTATCAAACAGGATATTGAGTCAATCTTACAAATTGAATCTCAAGACATCAAACAATTGGTCGAGGACTATCGCGAAGACTTAATGGATGCGGAGACCTTTGACGCCATCGATGCGTACAATATGCTCTATTCGAATATTTATGAAATGTCCGAGGAAGAATACCTCGATGCTTTTCGTACCTTGGGAGAAGCCTATCCAAACTTTGGCAAGGCCGATGAAAATGATTTCCAAAAATCAATTGCTGAACTGGAACGATTAAAACATGCCTTCAACGAACTGCAGCTCAATACAACCGAGGGCAAGCATCTTTTAGCACTACAATTGGCTGTTTTGGAACTGGATATTCAGGTTTACCAAAAGCTAACCCTATCACCGACGACAACCGAGATACAGGCTGAGATCAATTTATTGGAAACAGAATCTTTCGGTATAACCAATCAGATCAATCAGTTTTTAGAACAGTACCACGATTAATTATGCGGACATTTTATCCTATTTATCGCCGATGGCTAAAAACAGGTCTTTGCCTACTTTGTTGGCTAACATTCCTGCCAACGGTGCTTTTTTCTTCTCAAAGCGAGAAGGAGTTTGATACACAGCAACAGACTGGCGGCAGACTGCCCTTCTACATCAGCGATCAAGGAATACTGTGTTACAATTTGTCGGCTGGGGAGAATCAAATCAGCACAATCCAGATTGATTTAAACGAGGTATTTAGAAATTCCACGGTAGAGCATCTTCGATCAAAGCACTATGAGCTATCCGATACAGCGATAACGATCATCAACTATAATGCTCCCCCCATTTCAGCCAAATATAAAATTATCGATAACAAATTTGTTGTATCCAAATCCTCAGATTGGCCAACTGGCATGCAGCCGGCAGTTCGCCAGATGGCGCTGGATAGCCTGAAATACCTGGAGGCCCTGTTTGATACAAATGACCTCAATGGCCTGCTGCAGCTGGAAGCGACCAAGCTCCCTTTGGAAAATATACTATTATTTTTTAGTCAGCTGCATGGTTTTTCCACGGTAGAGGAATTTAGCTACAATGCCATTCATCGGATTTTAGAAAAGGGGCGATACGCAATTGCCAAACAATTTTACCGCTTATTTCTAACTAGAAATAGACAATTCGATGACTTCGAAGTATTGAAGACCGCGATAGAAAAAAACGACATGGATTTTATCCGTCATGCTTCTTTAAATAGTCTGAACCGGCTGGGTATTGATGAAGTTAAAGCGGATTATAGCTTCACACAATGCACATTACTTGGAAAAGCCATTCTAATGAAAAACAAAATAGCTATAGATTATCTTTTACAGAAAGGGGCCACGACGGACAACGTGTACCAATATGAATCCGAGGTGCTATCTGCGAGTCAACTCGCCCAAAGAACCAAGTCTGAGAAAATCATCAAACTATTCCATTAATTACGTAAACTGACCGATGAAAAAAACACTTATTTACGCCATATCCCTTGTTAGTTATCTTGTGCTCACAGCAGTGCTGACGCTACCCGTCCATGCGCAAAAAAAGCCAATGGTTTCCAAGCAATCGAAAGCCAATTCAAAATTACCGCTGTTCAATGATGGGGATATGATCTTTCAGTCTTCTATTTCACCGCAATGCAAGGCGATCCAATTAGCAACGCGTTCTCCGTATTCCCATTGTGGGATTATTTTTTACGAGCAAGGCAAACCCTACGTACTGGAAGCCGTACAGCCTGTAACTGTAACGAAGCTGGAACATTGGATTGCGCGTGGCGAACAGCAGCATTACGCAGTTAAACGTCTCAAAAATGCGGACAAAGTACTCTCCAATTCGACACTGGCTAAAATGAAAGCGATCGGTAAAAATTTTATCGGCAAAAATTACGATGCCACATTTGAATGGTCAGACGATAAGATCTATTGCTCCGAATTGATCTGGAAAATATACCAGCGCGGAGCGGGTATTGAAGTTGGGAAACTTGAAAAATTACAGGATTTTGATTTAACCAGTCCCGAAGTGAAAACTAAGCTCAAAGAGCGTTATGGCAATACTGTTCCCCTGAACGAAACCGTCATATCCCCCGCTTCAATCTTTAATAGTCCATTGTTGATTGCGGTGACAAGTAATTATTAAGCAGACTCGATACGCTCCAATTTTTGAAGCTGCAGCCTCTATTTTTGAAGCTGAACAGTACTTCCCCCGTTTAACTTACTTTCTTGAGCAGCATCGATAAATGCACATATTGCCAAGGTTTCCTTTTCGTCAACCGGGCTTAAGCCCGTTTCGAAAAATGGAAGGATTTTATCCAGCAACGGACCGTAGCCCATAAATTGTCCCAGGTGCACAATCCGATCTTTTAAAAATACGGTCCCGCCAAAATCATCTTTTCCCTCACGTATCCCCCGCAGCGAAGCAATCCTTCCGTCCCCCCACTCACCGACATAAAGCGAAGTACCCTTTTCCTGAATAGTCCGTACAGCATGGCAGTCAGGCCCCATCAAAGCAAATAACATTTCTACCCCATGGATGCCATACCAATACAGATCTTTATGTGAAGGTTCGGTTACCGCCGGACAATAAACATCAGCCCCAATAATGTTGGTTCGATCCAATTCCTGAAGCCCAGTAATATAACGCAGTGAGCTTGAGGAAAAAACAGGACAAGCGTATTTTTTTGCTGCCTCGAAAATGTTCAGGGCGTCCGAATAAGAATTGGCAATAGGTTTATCGATAAATAACGGCTTTTTAGCTTTGATCACTTCAAGCGCCTGCTGCAAATGAAGATTGCCATCATTTGTTTCCAAAAACACATAGTCTACTTTTTTCAATAGATCAGCAATACTCGATACGATAGAAACACCAAGCTCCTGCACCTCACGGGTAATTTTTGGAATACGCTCCACACTTAAAGCGATGGTTTTACTGCCATAGGGATAAGCTGCAACAACACTAAATTTAGCATAGGGATGATCGCTAGCCGCTGTATTGATCGCCTTTGTAAAAGCAATGGCGTGTGTAATGTCCAGTCCGATGATGCCTATTTTTTTTACCTTCGGACCTGCTGAAAATACTTCATGGGCTTGTACGGCAAATGACAATCCAAACGCAAATGAAGACATCAGGAATTTTTTTCTATTCATCGGATCCATTCAAAAGGGAAATCGCGGCATTGACCATAACAGCCATCGATGTTTCAAAAGCTTTTTCGTCTAAATTGAATTGCGGATTGTGGAGTCCATATTGGGTTGAAGAATCCTCATTATTTGTTCCTATCAACATAAACAGCGAAGGGTAACGATAAGAATAATAGGCAAAATCTTCGGCTGCCATCCAGATCTCCAGTTCCTGCGGCACATCACTCCCCATCGTCTCCGCAATAATTGTTTTGACTTTTTGTGTCAATGCAGGATCATTATAAAGCACAGGGTAACCATGCCGTACTTCAATTTCTGCCTTTGCACCTAGCGATACAGGAAGTGTACCTGCTATTTCAGCGACCGTTTCCAGCGCCTCCTTGCGCCATGCTTCATCCATTGTACGGAATGTTCCGGCTAGCTTTACTTCCTCAGGAATAACGTTAGCAGCCCCATCCCCAATAAAACGTCCAAATGTCAATACAGAAGGGACATCGGGATTGGCTTTTCGGCTGACAACCTGCTGCAATGTAGTCAGCAGCTGCGCCGCAATCATAATCGGATCAACAGCGCGATGAGGCTCCGCAGCGTGTCCACCCCGGCCTTTGATTGTAAAATAGAACTCATCACTTGACGCCATAAAGCGCCCTGCACGTAAGCCTACTTTTCCGACAGCAACACGCGGACTTACATGTAAACCCAAAACAGCTTTAATTGTACCGCCAAAAGACTCGAGAATGCCTGATTCCAAAATCTGGATCGCACCCCCCGGTATTTTTTCTTCTGCAGGCTGAAATAACAGCACAATTTTACCGGAAAACTCCTTTTTATAATCCTTTAAGATGGATGCCGCACCCAGCAGATTAGCCGTATGAAAATCATGGCCGCAGGCGTGCATGACGCCCTTATTTTCGGACTTATAACTAACCGTATTTTGTTCATCTATCGGTAAAGCATCTATATCAGCCCGTAAGACCACAATATCATCACTAAGAGATTTTTCTCCGGTCAATACAGCAACGACGCCTGTACCAGCCACCAGCTCAAAGGGTATATCCAATGCCGCTAGTTGTTGCTGAATATAGGCACTCGTCTCGAACTCCTGAAAAGATAATTCGGGATTCCGATGAATGTTCCGGCGTATTTCAACAACTCCTGGAAATATATGTTCAATTTTTTCGTGCAATTCGTTCAGCATGTGTTCCTTCATTTGATGCGTTAAAAAATAAATCCTGCAACAAGTTAAGCTAAAAATAACGTACATAAAAGTACAGCACCAACACGGTTATAATTAACCACCATAAGGTAGGGTTTCGAAAACCGCGATAAGCGGCTTTATCTTGATCCGGCACCTGAAAAGAATCGCGTGTGAGCACCAGGTTTTTCAAACGCACTTCTGCAACCGCCGGTGTCAATAAACTGACCACCACACAAGCAATCATACAGATCCAGAACACAATACCGGTTCTATTAAAAAACGGCATTTCCGGCAATGCAAATTCCAAAAACAACGAAAGCGGAATTGTCAGTAAACCTGCGGTCAAAGCCCCCTGTGAGGTCGTTCTTTTCCAAAAAACACCCATTAAAAACATCGTTGCTATGCCCGGTGTAAAAAGACCATATAGGTTCATGAGGTAAAGAAAAACAGGTTTATCCGAATAACTGATCAGCACAACCGCACTCATGATTCCAAGGACGATAATGGCCACTCCCGACCGCTTACCAAAGCGAACCGCTTCGTGGTCACTGGCATTTTTATTAATATACTGACTATAGATATCAACCGTCAGAATCGTTGTACAGGAATTGATCGCCCCTGAAATATGGGACATGATGGCCGAGATCAATCCTGCCATCACCAATCCAACCAGGCCTTTGGGCAATAGGGTCTCCACCAATGTTGCAAACAGTAAATCAGGCTGATCGAGATGTGGCAGAATTTGGGCGCAACCAATGCCGGAATAGTAATGATCAAAGGAACCAAAAATTTAAGATAGTCACCGAAAATTACCCCCATACGTCCATGCCATTCATTTTTTGCTGCCAGTACACGCTGCACAATAAACTGATTTGTAGCACAATAAAACACGCTGATACAGAGCAAACCACCTAAATACATTGTCCATGGAAAATCAGGATCAGATGCCGGATAGAACATTTTCCAATCTTTGGAAGATGCTATGACAGACTGAAATCCGCCTGCCGCATCAATGGTTGCAAAAGTTAAAACGATTCCTCCTAGTACCAAGATAACAAGCTGTACCATCTCTGTCCATATCACCGCCTTTAGTCCACCCAATACCGTATACAAGCCTGTTAGAATTGCCATTCCAAAAATACTGTATAAAATAGGAATACCGAACAAAGCATGCAGCGACAGGCCACCCAGATAAAGGACAGCACCAATCTCTACGAATACATAAGTAAATAGGATCAAGATAGCATAAAGCACACGGGTTGCATTCCCATATCTTTTTTCGAGGTATTCAGGAATTGTATAGAAACCATTGCGAATGTAAAAAGGCAGAAAAATCCATAGCAATGCATTAAAACCTATTAAAATTGCCCCCCATTCCAACGTAATGGCCACAAAGCCGCGACTATAGGCCGCCCCCATGGCACCGACGAGATGATGGCTGCTGATATTTGCGGCGATGATACTTCCTCCGATCATCCACCAAGGCAACTTATCACCTGCCAAAAAATAATCACGCTTCGAGCCGGCGTTTTTTCTCGATGCGTACAGCCCCAATACAACTATACCAATAATATATACGGCAAAAATAATGACATCAATCCAATCGAGTTTCATCGGTTAATAGTGTTTGAATTCCTAATTTCGTTTGTTCAATAAGTATTTCAAGGCCTCCACTGGCATAGGGACTTTGCCAAACCGCATAAATATCCTGATCATAGAGCTCCTTTGGTGCGAGATAACCAACATATCCATTTGCGATGTTGATAAAAACGATTGTATGATCCGGAAATTCAGCTCGTACCTCCGTTTGGTAACAGGAATAGGCTTCATTGGCCTGTGCCACCAAAACCGCATCCCCCATTTTCCATATCCATACCGGAATAATTGCTTCCCGCTGGTCACCGATAGATTTACAGGTATTATATTTTCGCCAGAGACGGTCTTTCATCACACGGTCAGTACAGTTTTCATACTCCGCTAAAATTGCTTCCGGACGGGGCAACTTTTTGTAAGGCACGCTAACTGACAATATCTTTTGTTTAAAATCGGTCGAAACAATCTGTTCCTGAAATCCCCAGCAGGCTAGTGGAGCCCCAGAAATCAACGGCTCTTTAAAAACCCAATTTTTGTTACCGTGCACTTCTTGGGCCACAGTAGCGAGAACAGCATAACCCAGCTGCCGTCCATTGGCTTCTACCAGAGCTGGATCCTTTACATACTGTCTCCGCGGAGCCAAATCTCCTGAAGCGCCCTGTAAAAAAAGACAAGGAACTGCCAGCGTACGCTCCACCGTATTTCGCATTTCTCCGACGAAATCCGGAGAGATCAAGTCATTCTCGTGGGCAAAGCTCGTCGGGTGACAAGCATAATTACAGATGACTGCCTTTAAGCTTTCAGTATGGTCATAGAGTCTACCCAATAACAAGGTCGTATCCGCTATTTTTAATGGATTATAACCAATCAGGTACTGCGAATCTATTTCCAGATCTCGGTTGCTTGCTAAATCACAAACACCGTAATTCCAGGTAAGACTTCCATTAAACAATGTTTGCTCTGCCGTTTCAATACAATATATCGCTTGTTGTTTGAGGAATTCCAAATAGGGTAAAATCAACTCGCCACCAGGCTGTCCTACATCTGTCGAACAGATACTTGGCCCGGCGTGCGTATGTGACAGGGCAAAAATAAGCTGGGATTCTTCCAGGTTAAAATGACTGAGCAGCGCTAAGCGCAAATTCTGTTCATCAGCTGCATTTTTCCACCAGCCTAAGTCGGCTGTCAATAGGACTGCAGGCAAGCCATTGTCCGGTTGCATGTATAAACAATGCATAAGCAAAGGCTGGTGAATAGCGGTTGCCTGATCAAAAGCAGCCGCACCCCAATTACGCGAATAAATGCCGATCGGCGGCGTAATATCACATTGACTAAGCCCGAACCGAGCGATCAGGCTACCTGTTGTTTCTTTTAAGAGCTCCTTCTGTTTCATGCTTAAGGTCTAATCAAGGACAGGCCGCCATCCATTACCACAGCCGTGCCAGTCATATGTTTACAGTTGTCCGAACAGATCCAAAGGACCTGCTTGGCAATTTCTTCAGCTTCAATAATCTGTCCGAGCGGCACCACAGCCTTTGCCTGCTCCTGAAGTTCAGCATTCGATGACCAGACCACTTTACTTAACCCTGCATTGACATAGCCCGGTGCAATCTCATTGACGCGAATTCCGTAAGCTGCATATTCAAGCGCCATCGCCTGACAAAGCATCCGCAGGCCAGCCTTGGAAACACTATAAGCAGGTAAATTCTGATGTACGGCATGTGCTGCCCAGCTCCCCAGAAAAACAATGGATCCGCGGATACCCATATCGACAAATGACTTTGCGCAAGCATTGGCCAGAAAGAATGCGCCGTCAAGATTAACGGCCATTTCATTTTTCCATTCTTCGTTGCTCAATGTGCTAAAGTTTTTGATGGTGACGCATGCAGCGTTGGCAATACAGACTGCTATTGCGCCAAACTCCGCCCGTATCCGCGCAACCCAGTCATCCACCTGCCGCCCATCAGCAACATCGATCTGATCATAGAAAAGACAGGCTCCCGCTCCATCCAACAAAGGCCACCGCTCTTTGGCAACATGCTGCTCAAAGCGATCTGAAATACAGACAATAGCCTGCTCCGCCAAAAATGCTTCGGCCATCGCCCTTCCAATATCGCCGAGCCCACCGCTGATCAATACGACCTTATTCTTATATTCCTCCATCATCGCTATTTTAAGACTACCAATCGCCTACGCTACCATCCTTATAAAATGTTCGCTGCAATATTTCTTGCTGAAAAGGATGCTTTTTCACCTCTTCTTCATTGATTTCAATGCCTAAACCTGGCCGCGTATTGGGAAGTACAATCCGTCCTTTCTCCTGAACGGTAAATCCTTCGGTGACTACATCCTGACGCCATTCGACGTCCTTATGCACACTTTCACAAATGATATAGGAAGGTGTTGCAAAGCCCAGCTCAATAGATGCCGCTGTACTCACAGGCCCCTGCGGGTTATGCGGCGCCATAGATACACGGTAAGCATCTGCCAAGGCTCCGATTTTACGCGCTTCAGTCAGACCGCCACAATGTGTGATATCAGGTTGTATAACACTCACAGCACGTTTCTCGAGCATATCCCGAAATGCATGCACACCAATCAAGCGTTCACCAGAAGCAATGGGCGTTGTGACAGCACGCTGAATCAAGGCTATATCTTCCATCGTTTCGGGCCAGCAGGGCTCTTCAAAGAAATATAAGCCATAGGGCTCCAGGGCTTTCGCAAATTGCATTCCCATCCGTGGACTTGGCCGCGCATGGCAATCCACCATAATATCTATATCGTCGCCTACAGCATCACGCATTGCTTTAACACAAGCTTCAGCATATTTAATTGGACGTAGACCTTCTAACGACATTGTTTCGGGAACTGCCATCGACTTAAAAGCCGTAAAACCCTCATCAACAGCTTTCAGCGCAAGATCACCAAATCGTTTGGCATCATCTGGAGCAGTTTCATAAAAGTCTTCCATGCGGCCACCGCCTAAATGGCAATACAAACGAATATAGTCACGCACACGGCCGCCCCACAGCTCATGGCAAGGTACATTGTGAATTTTACCCAAAATATCCCATAAGGCAATATCAATACCACTGATCGCTGTGCCGCGCACAATACCGTTACCGTGCCAGAAATGCTGTCTATACATCATCTGCCATAGATATTCGATACGGCGTGGGTCTTCACCGATCAACAGTTGAGAAATATCCTTGATTGCACCAACCACACTTTGCGTATGCCATTCCAAAGTAGCTTCACCCCAGCCCCACAGTCCAGGTTGGTCCGTAATAATTTTAACAAAAATCCAGTTTCGCATGCGTGCATGGCACACAAAGGTTTCAATAGCGGTTATTTTCATAGTTAGGGTTACAAACTTTTTATTACGCGTTCTGTTGCCTCCAAAGTCCTGTCAATATCTTCTTCCTTGTGCGCAAAGGAGATACTTCCTTGTTTAATGGCTGCCGGAAAATTGAAAATTCCCTCTTTTATGAGCTTTTTTCGATATTGGGTATCCAGCTCAAAGTTGTGGTTATCCAAAATATCATGAAAATTGACTGGCGCATGGTCCATAAAATATGTACAGAAGGCAGATCCTTGGCGTGCGACATAAAACGGTACGCCTAATTTAGGAAATATTTCCTGATATCCCTGTTCCAAACGCGCACCAAGCGCCTCTACGTGTTCATAAACCCGATGCTCGGAACTGCCTAATTTTTTCAATGTTGCAATCGCGGCCGCAGTCGTTAATGGAAAAGCATTAAAAGTACCGGCAATCATCACCCGCTTGGACTTGTCGGGATCAACAAAATAATCCATATACTTCTTCTTTCCTGCAATAACGCCTAATGGATAACCATTCGCGACTGCTTTTCCAAAAGTGGACAAATCAGGCTGAATACCGCAGATGGACTGATATCCTCCCAAGGCATGTCTAAATCCGGTTTTTACTTCGTCAAAAATCAACAGAAATCCATTTTCGTCGGCCATTTGACGTAAGCCTTCCAAATACCCCGACTTGGGCTTCACAATACCGATATTCTGTAAAATAGGTTCCAGTAAAATACAGGCAACATCATATTTCTGAGTGACATATTGTACACTTTCCAAATCGTTGTAGTTGACAATGTGCACCAAATCGCTGTGATTTTTAGGAACCCCAGCACTCAATGAATCGAATGGATATTCCCCCGGACTTTGACACGAGCCGACATCTACCCGCTGGCTGATCACATTGCAAGCCACATCATTATGCCAGCCATTGTAACCACCCTGCATCACGATCACATGATCGCGTCCCGTCACTGCCCTGGCTATACGAATCGCATGGTAGGTCGCTTCAGATCCCGTTGTCGTAATCTGAACACTTTCCACTGAAGGTACAGACTGACAAAAAAGTTCCGCAAATTCACCTTCCAGCAACGTCGGTCCAGCCCCCATCAATACTTGCTGTTCCTGTAAGGTCTGCAACACGGCAGCATTGACATCCGGGTCGTTATGCCCCAAAAAAGATGCAGCAAATCCAGCCTGATAATCGATATATTTATTTCCATCGATATCTTCGACCTGACTACCCTTTCCTTTTACAAAGCAGATATTAGGATCTGACTTCCGATTTAACGATACCACTCCGCCAGGTATCCATCTTGCATTCTCCCGCAGTATAGCGGCTGATTTTTCATTTTCTTGCATGCCTATTAAAAGTTTTGCTATTTGTTATTGTTATAATTGGACGATCACTGCCGCTTTTGCTGCAGTCATCTGTAAATTGTATTTAAATACAAGCTACTTTATGTATACCAAATTACAATATTTTTGTATACATTTAAAATAAATTTTAAAATTTTTGAAAAATGACTATTCTTATTGAAGGACTACTTTTTCCAGAGGGACCAGCTTTTGACGGACAGGGCAACATATGGCTCGTGGAGAAAGAAGCTGGAAACCTGGTTTATTATAATCATAGACAGCATAGCCGGGTAGCTGTAGGTGGGCATCCCAACGGAATTGCTATAGATAAAAAGGGAATAATATGGTTTTGTGACTCCCGGCAAAACAGCATCCGCTGCTATGATCCAGTGCACAAAACCTGTACAACAATGGCCACAGAAATCACTGGGAACCCCTTAAAAATGCCCAACGACCTATGTTTTGACCATCGTGGAAACCTCCTATTCACCTGCCCCGGAGATGACCTGACAGATGGCACGGGCTACATTTGCTGCCTAACCACCCATAAAAAGCTGACGAAAATTCACACGGATCTATTTTACCCAAACGGATTAGCTTTCGCCCCAGACAACAGCACACTCTTTGTCGCTGAAACAGGCACAAAATGGATGTGGAAAATGCGCTGGGACAGCTTATTACATCAAGTGGACGGCATCGAAAAATTTATAGCAACAGGAGGCAGCATTGGTCCGGACGGAATCGCTTTCAGCCAGGACGGCCATCTATTTGCGGCTATCTACGGATCACAGCATATCCTATCCATTGACACCAAAAACAAGACGACGGAGAAAATTACTACCCCGGGCAAGAACCCAACAAATTGCGCTTTAGACCCGCAAGGTATTCAGGGACTTATCATTACGGAAGCCGAGAAAGGGCAATTGCTGCAGTGGAACAGCACAAAAAAGGGTCTATTGTAAACAATAGACCCACTATAAAAACCATAAAAATTATTAAACCAGCTCCAGCGCTTCCTGTTCTCCGCGATCCAAATGGTGAACTAGGGTCGTATAAGCTTTATTCCAATCATCGGCTTTCAGTGCATCCACAATCGCCCGATGCTCTTTCTCTGTATCCAGATAATCTTCCATCTGCCCCATAATAGCCCCCAGCTTCATATGAAATAAAGGGATATTGCTGTTTTTATAAATAGCAATTAACCGCGAATTACAGGTCCCCTCAATAATACGCTCATGAAAACGTACATCAGCTTCACATGCTCCACCATAATAACCTTTGCTAACCATATCAGAAAAGTCGTTACAGATCAATTCCAGATCCTGTATAAGCTCTTTGCTTTTCTTTGAAAAAAGAATTTTCAGGGCCCCTATCTCCAGCAGCTCACGCAACTCACGAATATCTTTCACATCTTCGACAGTCATTTTCTTCACAAAGCAGCCGCCTTTTTCACCAAATTCAACCAGACTTTCTCCCGCGAGACGCATAAAAGCTTCACGCACAGCAACCCTACTCACCGCCATCTTATCCGCCCAAGCACTCTCCACCAACCTTGCCCCACCAACCAGCTGACTGGACAAAATTTTCTTACGCACTTCTAAATAAACCTTATAGGCAAGCGAATCTTCTTTCATATTGTATACAATTTTGTGCAAAAATAAGAATACAAAATCATTAAAAAAATTTAAACAATGTATTCTTTAATTAATCCTTCCCTCTTGAGCTCCATACGCCCTACCCGGCGACAAATAAATAGTTTCTGCTTTAGATTTCCAACTGGTTGTATGATTCCCTTTGAGGACATTTATATTAAAGCTACTATTTTTTAATGAACTTTTCATATTCCAGAAACCATCTTTCAAACCAACCACAACAACTTCATATTGCTGATCCCCAGGCACCACAACTTCAATGGGTTCATCAAGATACCGGTTTGGTTTTGCAACAACCAGCAAACGGTCAGCCACTTTGAAAAGATAGTAATTTCCCTTTTCTTCGTAATGCACAGGTAATTTTGAACTTCCTTGCTCCGTCATCTGAAAAACGGCCGCATAACTAACCTGATCGCTTTCATTCTTTGGGGAAACCATGATCCTTGTCCCGCTAGCTTCTGGCCAGGGGGACTTAACCTGATAGAGATCACCAAAAACAAAAGCGGTCGAATCGCCCGAATACATTTTTACCTCACAGTCCTTAAACTGCGGTTTCAGCAGATCAACATAGGTCGAACCGGCCGCGTTTTTAAAGGAGCTGTTCAACACAAAACCTTGCTCATCCTTTACCGGCTTTTCCAAGGTATTGATCTGCCAGTAGGGCTCAAATTTTTTATCATTTGTCTCAAGCTCATCCAGCAGCACAATGATAGCTGGCACATCCTTCCGCTTCAGATTCAGGAAGAGGAAACTTTTTGCATACGATTTGACTTTAGCCGTGTATGCTGCCGTTAGATCCGCATTAAAATAGCTATAGTTAGGCTGCACAGGATCCGGGCCGAATGCTGATGCCCTGATCTCACCGGTATGATACCACGAATCATGTATAACTTCGTCGACCGACCTCGGAAAACGCTGACTGAAGCGCGTTCCGCCATCATTTGTTTTTGTCCGGAACAAAAGCATCTCTGCAGGATCACGCACCAACAGCATACTATGCGCTACCGAGCGTTTATTGAAATTAAAATCATAAGGGGAACCATACGAAAGATACAAACCAAGATCGCCGACCTGAATACCATGATGATAAATCTGTAAAGCCCCTGCATCGGCATGCTGATGATTGCCAAAATGATAGCCCCCTCCCTTGATCTCGGCAACCACATCCGAACTACCTTTCTCCTCACTCCAGCCTGTCCGGGCGACCATAGATCCCAGAACGGGTCCAAAATCTTTGGTCAACGGCATTTTTTCACGATCAAAGTCTGGTTTCAATTTCGGATCATCCAACAGCAGAAACAAGATTGGATTTTCAGGCAGACCGCCCTGCTTCACAAACTCGGCCTTAATCGCAGGGTTACCGGAATAGGCATAGCAAAGCAGCATGGTCTGTGGATTTTTCCAATAAAAATCAGCACTGCTATTATACTTTACGTTAAACATATCGCCGTCGCGCAGCATTTTACCATCGGGCGTACGCATGTAGAGCCAATAGTAGGGCATATTTTTGATATTGTCATCAAAAACTGGATAACCGAGCATCCGGTAATACAGCCGGGCACCATGCATCTCCCATCCGAAACGATAACCGCCGTAATCTACACCTTGATTGTGACGTGGAGACTGATATTCAAACTTGCGCATCGGCACCAATTGTTCCAAAATTGAATAAGAAGTGTATTTATAAGGCATCGGATCTTCATCGTATACAGCAATGCTCATCGCCAAAAGATCGCGCGAGACCTGCGCTTCATTTCCATGCCCGTTGATGATGCTTTCAATACCAAAAAACGGCGGCCAGCCAATCTCCATGTCCTGCGCCAGCCGCATCATATTTTTATGCAATCCGGTTTTACTCCGTGCATCCAATAAACTATAACACCAATCATAAACCAATGCCCCAGTATAAATGGCACGTCCGAGCTCACGCGTGATGTCACCATAGGAAATATTCCCAAACTCCAGCATCTCGAGGTATTGACCGGCCAAGCGAACCGCCTCTGTACCGATTTTTTTGTCACCGGACATCAGGTAATAAAAGGCTTTGGCTTCGATGGCACGTTCGATCTTTTCATCGTAAAACATTTCTTTCTTCGGATCGTAGCTAAACTGAACGGGCTGCAACGCAAGCGTCTTCACTTTTCCCCATGCTTCCTGATGCTCCGCTTCCTCCAGCCGTGCTTTAACAACCGGCAAAGATTCTTTGTTCACCCATAACCTGGGATGGCCTGCAGGCGGAACAATACCGGGCTTATAATTTTCTGCCGCAACTGGCGCAATCGGAGGCACAAAGGCATTGATCGAAACAGCTTTAACCTTAAAATCGGCAGGCAACAGCATACTGACTGCTTGCTTCCCTTTCTCAAAATAAAATTTACCGAGATCCTGCTTCGCACCCCTAAAACTATCAAATACAATACGCTTGGTCGGTCGCGAAGCACGAATATCAATCGTAGCGTATAATGTCATCATACCCGTTTTATCGGCGGCTTTTATTTTATTCAAATCCGTCACTTCACCTTCCGAAGTTAAGCTATAGACACCTGTAGCCGGAATATCCACCTGTACCTGCAGCAGCTGCCCGTTGCCCTTTACCGAAGTGACCTTTGCCTGTTGTCCATAGGCCTTTCCCAGGATCGCCATAAAAGCGAGTCCTAGAAAAGTACCTTTAACGATTAGCCATATCCTCACACTCATATCCTTATTTTACTTGCAATCTTTTTACACTTATTTTCATTTCTTTCGTTGTATTATTTACGCTATTCACAAATACATAAGCGTTGTATTTACCATCGGCTGTCTGCACCCATATCCCCGCTTCGGCTTTTAGATTAATGGCAAAATCCGGGGCATCTGCAAAAGATTTATCTTTCAGATCCACATCATCCACAAATACGCTATATTGCAATCTAGCTAGCTGCTGATCGCGTACGGTCCAAGCCTTGACGATCTTCGTTTTATTTGTCAATCCTGCCGGTAAAGTGAAGCTCGGCAAATAGCCAGTGTCTGTTGTGGGCGCGACCAATGAATGTGCATAGGTCGCTGTCGGCAGTGTCCGGTACAGATAGATCAAATCAATTTTCTCGGGGTTTGCTGCAGCTTCAACGGCGGTATACCATTTTAGGTCAGCAACAGAAAAAAAGCAAGCCGCCCCATCCTTTCCCGTCAAATCCAAAGCCATATCCATATTACTAATCGCATAAGCTTCTGTTTTCAATGCGATCTCCTGTCCGTTACTGGACTTAGCCCTGAATGTAAAGGTGACAGATTTACCCTTTGCCGCTGCCGGTATTTTGTAACTATAGCGCAAAGTTGATGCAGCGGTATCTTTTGTAAAGGTCACCTCCATACGATTATCATTTACGGTTGCCGGATCGCCGATGACAACACCGACATCCGCCCCTGTGCTACTGGTATAGTATGATTTGTTTTCAAGCACGGTCCCCTGATCCCCCGCAATACTTGCTTCGACAGAAATAGATGTCAGTTTCCCCTGATCTGGCAATATCGCCGCAGCGTAAGCAAAATCTAGTGTAGAACCAACCACATTGGGCCCTAAAGAACGTTTAATAATATCGTTTTGCAGACCATCCTTAGCTTTTGGAATTTCATAAGCGTCTTCTTTACAAGACCCCAACAATAAGAATCCAAACCCGATGGACAGCAGTCCTATTTTTAAATAATTTGTTTTCATCAGCTTCCTTATTTTTGTACTGTCAA
The DNA here is from genome assembly GCA_022712315.1 of Sphingobacterium sp. Taxonomy (GTDB): domain Bacteria; phylum Bacteroidota; class Bacteroidia; order Sphingobacteriales; family Sphingobacteriaceae; genus Sphingobacterium. The sequence goes on from JALAGS010000151.1 coordinate 30,513, forward strand.
ATAAACCTTATAAGTCTTCCGAACCTTTCTGTTTCCAGATACGACAGTCCATTCACGGGGTGTACCCAAATTGGAAAAATCTTCTTTTCCTAAAATCTTGGGATCCAGTATCGCATCAGTGACCAATGAAAACTGCGGGTATAAACTTTTCAGATCTGTACCAAAAAGTACTTCTACATTTATGGTTTGTGCAACGGTATCTACCACAGCAGCTTTGGTGCGCACCGTCTGAAAATCGGCGCCTAACAGTTCAAAACTACTGACATAACATTCAGACCTCGTCGTGATCAGCAAACCATCTTCATCTATTGGATAATTATCCTTACAGGCGGACAAGCTTACAAGCAGCGTTCCGATTAAAAATAACGTATATTTCATTTTCGTACAATCAAGTGTTACCATATTATTTCCAAGGTATATTTTGTGTTAAATTCGGATTCCTCGAACGTTCCGTTTCAGGAATCTGATAGATATAACACCTTTGATAGGTCAGTTCAGACTCATTAAAGAAAAAGCGCTCCCAATTATTTCCAAAGCTATCCTGAAACCATTTACCGTCCCCGTAAGGTTTACCAAATACTGTTTCCAGTTTACGCCATCTCCTCAGGTCAAATACACGCTGTCCCTCACCAAATAGCTCGACAATTCTTTCTTGTTCAATAGCATCAAAAAAGGTATCGCGTGAAGCGGTTTTAGCACCGGCAAGCGCAGGTAAATTACCACGACGTCTCACTTTATTCACCAACTCGATTGCATCTGCCTGCGGACCACTTACCTCATTGGTTGCCTCGGCATACATCAGATATACATCGGCGATCCGTATCAAAGGCCAATTATAATTTCCATCACTACGTGCCACACCACCATAATTGCGCACAAACTTACGCGACTGCAATCCAGAAAGATTGGTCGTATTATCGGTGAAAGAGGTTTTGTAAGAGACACCGTTAACGGTCACCGCAGCACCCCAGGTTTTGTAGATAAAAGGAATATAGCCTGTTGTTTCCGTAGGGCTCATCCCCATAATCAATTCATAGTCCCACAACAAAGTTGCCTTCATCCGATAATCGCGATTTCGGTACGACTCGGGATTCACAGCGGAATTTGCCGTCGTACGCGCCGCTGGATTTTTCACTGGATCTAGCTGAACCATCTTAGGCAAGAAATCTCCCGTAACGGTAGATTGATAACGGTCGGCCAGTTCATAACGGGGAATAGCCTGATTCTGTCCCAAAGAAACCAATGGTCCGGTCCATACACGCTGGTATTCCTCGCTCTGTTTTGTTCCCACACCACCATGAGTCAGCACCATGACCATCTCTTCATCCTGACTCAGGTTGCCGGTGGAAGGTATAAACATATAGTAATAATTAGGAAGCACATCTGCCTTTCCCAATTCCCCCCACTGACCCGGATCACCATTTCTAAACATCTTGATACCGAAATCACTGATCACACGCTTAAAATCAGCAGCAGCGGCGTATGCCGTTTTAGCATCTGCAGCAGACTGCACAAATCCATCCAATTCGGGCCATCCATTTTTCTTCCATGAACCCCAGTACAGCTGAAACTTACCACGAAAGGCCAATGCTGCAGGTTTACCGGCACGTCCAATTGCAGCCCCCTTATTCGGTAATTTGTCCACCGCATAGTTCAGATCAGCCATAATGGAATCTTTCAGCTGCGCAATAGGCATTCTCCGTACCGTATCAGCCTCTGCTGGAGCAGGTGCCGACTTATAAAAATAAGGCACATCTCCCCAGAGGGAAATCAACCGGAAGTAGGCAATGGCGCGCAGCAATCTGGCTTCCGCTACGATGGTCTCCAAGGTTTGTTTTACCGCGTCAGTTTTTGCCACGGGCAACAGACGCGCATTAGTGTTTTCGATCACAAAGTTGGAGCTGAATACAGATCCATATAAGGCTCTATACATCGCCGAAGCACCTGAACCATAATTCATGGGACTATTGACGGTCATTGAAATAGGTGCCGCTCCGGTATTGTACATCTTCAGGTAATCACCATGTCCATCAAAATGATAATCACGATCAAAACAAGGTCTAAAGATGGAGTAATTTGCCATTAATGCAGCGAGTGCATCATTTTCATCCACCCAGAAGGTTTCGGAGCTCGGCGTTGTTGTTGGATTTTGATTTAACAAATCTTTGCGGCAAGCCGACAAACCAAGCAGCAGCAAAGAAGAAATAAATAATTTGTTATATATCGATTTCATAAGTTCAAATATTATAAGTCTACATTCAGTCCAACTACAAAACTCTTCGTCATTGGATATGCATCATTGGTATAGGTACTTTTCTCCGGATCTAAACCTTTGAAACTTGTCAATACGGCCAAATTATCTACCGAACCAAACACACGTAATTTCTGAATCCCCAGCTTCATCAGCAGTTCTTTCTTAAAGGTATATCCCAGCTGCAGATTTTTCACTCTTAAATAAGACATATTTTGCAGCCAAAATGTACTCAGGAATGCATTTGGACTCGTTGATCCCAATGTACTTGGAAGCAATTTCGGATAGTCAGCATCACGATTGTCCAGGCTCCACATATTATTCCATTGATCTTCCGTAATCGCCTGATTTGCCGTCCCTAAAAAATTTGAATTCGCTTTGTTCATCCAAAATTCTTTTCGTCCGGTAGCGGCCTGCAGCAAGAAAGAGAAATCAAAGCCTTTGTAATCAACTGAACCCCTAAACCCATAGTTCACCTTTGGCCGGCCCAATTGATAAGCCGGATAGGCAACCCTGTCATTCGCATCCAATTTGCCATCTCCATTGACATCCTTCAACAAGATATCTCCCGGAGAAGCACCTTGTGGAACAGCATTATAGACATCTTGCCACGACTGCGCGATGCCCAGCGACTCAAAGGCATAAATAAAATTATAAGGCATATCAATAAATACCGAACCTCTTTGCAACTGCTCGTTCCAGGACAGCAGCTTATTCTTGTTATATCCGACATTGAAGTTCAGCATATAGCCTACATCACCCTTTCTATCGTTCCAGGTCACATTTGCTTCAAGCCCTTTGTTCATCATATCGCCGATATTACGACGGGGAGCGGTAAATAAACCTGTCAGATGCATCGATACATCTGAAGGCCTGTTCATGCCGATTGTCTTTCTTTCGTAGTAATCAAGTTCGGCAGTCAGTTTATTTTTAAAGAATCCAAGATCCAGTCCCAGGTTAAACACACGTGTCTTTTCCCATGTAAGGTCATAGTTGATCAGTTTTTTATTGATCAGGCCTTTTACTACAGAACCTGTCCCTGTACTGTTATCGATCAAATAATAAGGACTGGAGACCAACGATTGCTTTTGCTCATACAGGCCCACACCGCTATTATTACCCAAAGAACCATAAGAAGCTCTAAATTTGGCTGAACTCATACTGATCTTATCCTTAAAGGCTGTCATAAATGCCTCGTCCGAGATCCGCCAGCCTACCGCGGCAGAAGGAAAGAATCCATATTGATCGCCTGGCAAGAATCGTGATGATCCATCCACCCTGAAGTTTCCTTCAAACATATACCTTCCAAAAGCCGTATAATTCAGTCGTCCGATATAAGAACGTAAACCTTCTGCTGAGGATGATCCGGACACATTTTGCACATCCTCAGAAGCACCATCAATTTCATGCAGGCTCGGGTGCAGACGATCCAGTCGGCTACCCGCCAAAATACGACTGTTCCAGTACTCTTCTGAATACACTGCCAAAGCAGAGAAATCATGGTTGGCACCAAACTTATGGTCGTAACTCAGCTTGAAGTTCAGCTGTGTTTTGTAATTGTTTCTGTCCGTATTGTATATCCCATCATTTGTCGGAACAAGATCCCGGATAGACAGCCCTGTGCGGATATTATATAATTTTGTGGGCATATCCGCTTTCCATTGAAAACGTGTATCATAATTTAAGGCATAATCTACTTTGGCCTCAAATCCTTTAAACGGTTTCCAATTTAAATACCCATTCACCAAAGCCTGCTTTTGATTCATGTGGTTCTGGTTACGCGTCATGTAATCCGCATAAATGTTATTGGCCTGCGGACTCTCGTTGTATGACATCGCACCGCCATAAAAACCAGTCACGGGATCATAAGGCAATATACCTGCGGGCGAGGTAAACAAATCCATCCCGCTCGTGGAGTTGGCGGTCATACCGTCCTCATAATTATACCGGTAATCAGACCAGTTGCCTGAAAACCTGACTCCAGCACCAATCGTATTCGTTACCTTCGTTTCGAAGTTAAATGCAGCATTATAACGTTTAAAATCATTATTGATCTGTATCCCCTTCTCATCGAGCATACCGACAGACAAATAATAATTATTATTTTCAGTTCCCCCATTGATGGAGACATTATAGTTGCCACTTTGACCGTTGCGGAGAATGACATCCCACCAATCGGTACTTGGATACAATCTTGGGTCAATCATGCTCAATGCCAGCCACTCATCAATGGTTCCGTTCTTAAAGTTGAATGCGGTTGCCGCGGTGTTATTGGCTTGCGCCCTTTGTGTGGCCGTCATTGCTTTTGCATAATTGTTCACAAAATCAAAAGAGCGGGTCGGTTTCACCAGCGACTTATTAGCACTGAAGGAAATAGCTGTCCTGCTGTTTCTTTTACCGGACTTTGTTGTGATCAGCACCACCCCATTGGCCGCCCTAGAACCGTATACCGCAGCCGAAGAAGCATCTTTTAGCACGGTTACACTTTCAATGTCGTTTACATTGACACGGTTCATATTCACATCTGGCATCCCATCGACCACGATCAGCGGCCCGGCACTATTGACCGTCCCCAAACCTCTGATCAAAAGATCCGCCGCATTATTTCCAGCCATCCCTGAGTTCTGGCTCACCGCCAGGCCGGGGATAACACCCTGCAATGCCTGGGAGGCATTGGAAAGACCCCGGCTTGAAGTCGACTGATCAAAGTTGACACTGGCCACTGCTCCGGTCAAACTGCCTTTTTTTTGCTTCCCATACCCGACCACAACCACTTCATCCAATGCACTTTCACTTGCATCAAGCACTAGAGCCTGCACATCTCTTCCTGATACCACCTTTGTATTAAAACCGATTAACCGAAATTGAATCTGATCCGAAACCGAGCCAGTTAATTTAAACCGGCCTTCTTGATCCGTAACAGCAACCGCCGCATTTTTGAGGTTGCGCACCTCTACACCAGAAAGCGGCTGTCCTTTGGCATCCAGCACCTGGCCTACAAGCTGCTGCTGAAATTTGGTTAAATCCCGCGAAGGGTTTAACACATTCGATATCGGAATCTTTCCATTACTGAGGGAAGAAGGCACATTTGCCAATGCACCCATCGAAATAAAAGGCAGCCCTACCAAAAGGCAACTCCTGTTTATTACATCCCGGATTTTAATCTGCTTTAGTATCATGAATACTCAGGTTAAAGTGGTTAAATAAATGATTTATAAGCTCTTTAGTTTATTGGTATTTTTTAAGAAAAGTAATTTTCGACCCCTATGCGATCTCAATTTCTCTTCTTTACTTTATCATAGTGAATACAATAATATATATTTTTTGTATACAATTCAATATTTTTTTTACTTTTTTACAAAAATACATACGTACTAAGCCTCGCACTAAAACTGAAAAACCAATCGTTTGCTCAAAGATTTACCCACTAAATCGTATTTAGCATAATCTGTTAATATATTTTTGTATACAATTTAACTTATTTTTTGTATATTTATTTTTATTCAACTACATTTGACTAACCAAATAAATCAAAGGAATAACCGTAGATCCTATATGAAAAAACAAACCTATATTTGGCTTGTATCGCTGATCCCGCTGCTATCTTCCTGTTCTTCCGAGACAGAAAGAGAAAGTAAGCCAATAAACAGCATCCAGCTGGAGCACAGCATACTATCGCTAACCAAAGAAGCTACAAAACTCCATGTACCATGGGACCTGCAATACGACCAGATCAACGATGCTATTTTATTTTCCGAAATCGGTGGAAGCATCCGAAGGCTGGATACGAAAACGCAAAAGATAACTTTAGTCGACAGCCTGACAGACGTGTACCACCAACGTACGCTAGGACTTCTGGGAATGGCGCTCTATCAGCCAGAAAAGCAGCAAGCTTATCTTTACCTTTCTTACACCAGCAAAAAAGATAGCCTTATTTTTTCCAACCTATATCGATATGAATATAGCCCCGAAGGCAAGCTCGCGCATCCCAAATTGCTTTTGCAAATACCTGGAAATACGGGACACAACGGTTCCAGAGTCATTATTTCGACCGACAAAAAGGTGTATTGGGCCACAGGAGATGCCGCAAGTGATACATTCGCGCAGGACAGCAGCTCTTTAAACGGTAAGATCCTGCGCCTCAATCTCGATGGCAGCATCCCAAAAGATAATCCGATTGCAAACAGTTATGTCTATGCATGGGGATTTCGAAACATGCAAGGGCTTACCCACGATGAAAAGGGCCTGATCTACACATCCGAACATGGCGACGCCATTGAAGATGAAATCAACCTCATCCAACCGCTAAAAAATTATGGCTGGCCACAGATCGAAGGTATGATTGACACCGAAAAAGAAAAAGCGATTGCAAAAAAATCACCAAGGCAGGAGCCCATTAAATCGTGGACTCCGGTAGTTGCTCCGTCTGGCATGGCCTATTATGGATCTGGTGTTATTCCCGAGTGGCAGCACAGTTTACTGCTTGCGACCTTAAAAAATCAATCTTTGCGCATCCTAAAATTATCCGCCGATGGCCAGCAGATCGTCGATGAAAAGGTTTTATTCAAAGATCAGCTCGGCCGCCTCCGGTCGGTATTGACTTTACCCAATGGGGACATCTATTTTTGTTCAAGCAACCGGGACTGGAATCCGCAAAAGGGATTTCCAAAGCCCGATGACGATGTGATCTATCGTCTCCGTATTGCCGACAAAGCTACAGCTCCCGTTATCCGTCCGCTCGCAGCCCCTACTGCCGGCAAGCAGGCCAAAAGCGGACAGGCCTTATACGAAGCCTATTGTGCATCCTGTCATAAAGCAGACGGAAAGGGACTGACAAATACATTCCCTCCATTGGCCAATTCGTCTCTTGTGCAGGGTAATCCTAAGGATTTATTGAAAGTTATCCTCCAGGGGCTGAAAGACAAAAAGATTGGTACGATCAAATACGAGAGTGCTATGCCGTCTTTTTCATTTTTGAAAGACGAAGAAATTATTGAAATCAGCAATTACATTCGTAGCCATTTTGGAAATTCAGCCAGCAAAATCAACCAACAGCATTTAACCTCATTACGATAAATCCTATGGAACAGCAACAGCAGCCAAAGTCCTCTTTACTTAAAAATTGGCTCTCTATCTTGGGACCGGGCATTATTACCGCAGCCCTGGTTTTCGGTCCCAGCAAAATGACCATCACATCAAAAATGGGCGCGGATTACGGTTTTTCACTTTTGTGGGTTGTCGTCGTCGCTATTTTCTTTATGATGGTTTTTACCAATATGGCTGCACGCATAGGTATAGCCCGGGACGAATCTTTACTGACCTTAATTCGCCATAAATTTGGCAAAACCACTTCAATCATCATTGGCCTCGGAATCTTCCTTGTTGCAACCTGTTTCCAGTCGGGAAATGCCACGGGTGTGTCGATTTCAGTATCGGAAGCTACAGGGACAAACCCCAAAATATGGATCATTGTCTTTAATGTCATCGGCATTTTACTGCTCTTCTTTAAATCCTTCTATGCACTACTGGAAAAGCTCATGCTAGCACTCATTATCCTGATGTTATTCGCTTTTCTTTCCACGGCGATTATGATAAAGACACCGGCACAGGATTTTTTCCTGGGATTTATCCCCAGCATCCCCCCCTCTTCAGTGGGCTTAATCATCGCTTTCACAGCTTCTTGCTTTTCAATTGTGGGCGCTTTTTATCAAAGTTATCTTGTTCAGTCAAGAAGAAAACTATCCGCCAATGGACAACTATCAGATCGGCAGATTATCGGAAGCCGAATAGGGATCATTATTCTTGGGATCATGAGTGCAGCCGTTATGGTCTGCGCAGCAAATACGCTTCATCCGCAAGGCATCAAATTAAATTCTGCCGCTGAAATGGGAAGGGCGCTCGAACCGCTTTTGGGAACTTACGCCTCACATCTCTTTTTTATCGGTCTTTTTGGGGCTTCCTTTTCTTCCTTGATCGGCAATGCCGTACTTGGTGGATCCCTATTAGGAGACACTTTTGGCTATGGCAACGACCTTAATCACCCCAAAGTGAAGCTCTTTATTTCTTTGGTCATGATTTTCGGGTCTGCAATCGCACTTATCTTTGGAAATCTGCCTTTGGAACTTATTGTTTTTGCCCAGAGTATCACCATTTTTTTAGTGCCCTTTATTGGCATTATCCTCTTTCTGATCGCAAACGACAAGGAGATTATGGGCGCGCTAAGAAACACACCTTTAACAAGACTATGGGCTATCCTTGGGCTCATATTGCTCATTTTTCTTGCCTTTAGTAATTTCTATAATTTAATCAAATAACCAGACATGGACCATAACAATTTAGCGGAACTGGAACAGCAGATACTTGCGCCATCATTAGATCTCATTGAAGATATAAAAAAGATAGAAGGGGATATACTTTTCTTAGGTATTGGCGGAAAAATGGGACCGAGCATGGCTAAATTGGCCATCAGAGCCATTCAGGCAGCGGGGATTGACAAAAGGGTCATCGGTGTTTCGCGTTTTTCCACCAAAGAACTTCAACAGGAACTAGAGGATCTAGGCATCACGACAATCGCCTGTGACCTGCTGAATGAAGAAGAACTCAAAAAGATCCCCCAGGTTCCAAATGTCATTTACCTCGCAGGCCATAAATTTGGCACCACAGGCAATGAAGATTTTACCTGGGCGATGAACACCTATCTTCCCGGAATGGTCGCTTCTCATTTCGAAAATTCCAACATCGTCGCTTTTTCATCGGGCAACGTGCTACCCTTTGTTCCGATAAGCAATGCTGGCGTTTCTGAAGAAAGAAGCCCAGAACCTATCGGTGAATATGCACAGTCTTGTTTGGGACGGGAGCGCATATTCGAGTATTTTTCGAAGAAAAACGGTACACCTACCCTGATCTACCGATTGAATTATGCGGTGGATTTTCGATACGGCGTGCTCGTAGAAATTGCCAAATCCGTCAAAGGCCAGCTGCCGATAGACCTAACCACTGAAAATGTCAACGTCATCTGGCAGGGAGACGCCAACGAAATCGCCTTAAGATCGCTGCTGCACTGCCAATCTCCGGCCAAAATATTGAATGTCACAGGCCCAGAAATCCTCTCCATCCGATGGATAGCCGAGCGTTTTGCCGAACATTTCAACACAAGGCCAATATTTATCAATGAACCGGCAGGCACAGCTTTGCTAAACAACGCTTCTGAATGTCATCGATTGTTTGGTTATCCAAAGACAACAATACGGGAAGCCATAGACATTACAGCCAAATGGCTGACCCAGGGGGGCGAGTTATGGAACAAGGACACGCATTTTCAAGAAAGAAAAGGAAAATTCTAATGAGAACTTTAGACAACACATTACAACAATTGCTTTGGGAAGGGACGGTAATTCCTGCACATCCCCTCGCGTTAAATGAAGATCGCAGTATTGATGAGACACATCAACGTCTTCTTACCCAATACTATATGGCCAGCGGAGCTGGTGGAATCGCTGTTGCCGTACACTCCACTCAATTTGAAATTCGCGATCCGGAGGTCAATCTTTTTGAAACGGTATTGAAATGGGCAAGTGAAGAAGTTGAAAAAGCTGCACTTCAGCGGCCATTTATTAAAATTGCGGGCATCTGCGGCGCCACAGCCCAAGCTATCCAGGAAGCAGAAACTGCTCTTAAATACGGTTATGATATCGGGCTTTTGAGTATGGGCGGCCTGCAGAGCTGGACAGAACAGGCGATATTAGATCGTGTCCGCGCAGTTGCAGCTATTATCCCTGTGTTTGGTTTCTATCTTCAGCCCGCTGTCGGGGGGCGTATTTTCTCCTATTCTTTCTGGCGTCAGTTTGCTGAAATAGAAAACGTCGTAGCGATCAAATGTGCATCCTTCAACCGCTACCAGACACTGGATGTGATGCGTGCTGTAGCCAGTTCCAGCCGGAGAGATCAGATCGCTATGTATACGGGCAACGATGATAACATTGTCAATGATCTAATGACCACCTATAATTTTCAGGTAGGCAAGGAAAACGTTTCCATAGATTTCAAAGGCGGGCTATTGGGCCACTGGGCTGTATGGACAACGAAGGCCGTAGAACTGCTTCATGAAATAAAAACATATAAAAAACAGCCCGACAACCTTGCTGCCAGCCGTCTTTTGAGCAAGGCAATTGCTGTAACAGACAGTAATGCGGCCTTTTTTGATCCCGCGAATGCATTCCACGGATGCATACCCGGATTGCATGAAGTACTCTGCAGACAAGGGCTGATGAAAGGTACCTGGTGTCTCAATCCGGAAGAAAACTTATCCATTGGACAAAAGGAAGAAATTGATCGCGTATATAGCGATTACCCCGACTTAAACGATGATGAATTTGTCAAAGATTTCCTAAAATCGAGATCCTGATCCGTCTCTCCCCTTCATCGGGTCCCATCGCCCCGCCTGATTTTGGCAACGCGGCGATGGGACCTTCCTTTTTGCTCCAATTCATATTTTACCAATCAATGACTGACCGGGAGGAATCGTGTGCCTAACAAAAGGTTTGATTTTTATAACTTTGCGTCATGACAACTTCTGAAAATATTATCGATTTCTATCAAAGGGTATTTCGAGACGCCAATTACCCCATTGGCTCCTCGCCCGAGCAGATTTCTCATTTTAATATATTTTCCCGTGAGCACTGTCCCCTAAAATCGCCCTATAACCGAAAAGATTATTTCAAGATATCACTGATGATCGGTCAGGGCCAGCTGCACTATGGCGATCAATGGATTCCCATCGACCGTCCCGCACTTGTATTTTCCAGTCCACTCGTTCCGTATTCCTGGGAAACAGACAATCCGGATCAGAAGGGATGGTTCTGCCTTTTTACGCAAAAGTTCATTCAGGAAGACAAACATTATAATCATAATATCCTCGAAAGTCATTTTTTCAACCCGAGCGGCAGCCCGGTGTATTTCTTAACGAAAGAACAGGTCCATCTTTTCGACCGCATTTTTCGGCGTATGGAGACCGAGCTCCACTCCGATTTTGTCTACAAGTATGAAATTATCCGAAATCAATTACAGTTACTGGTTTTAGAAACATTAAAATTAGTGCCAAATCAGGGCATATCACCCTACCAAAATGCAAACCAGCGCATTTCTCATGTTTTTTTAGAGCTTTTGGAGCGTCAATTTCCAATTGACACCGAAAATCTGCTACGGTTTAAGAATGCGACGGATTATGCACAGCAGCTCAATATTCACGTCAATTCTTTAAATAGGGCTTTAAAGCAAAATACAGGGAAAACAACGCAAGAACTCATCGCACTGCGTATCACCCAAGAAGCAAAAGCACTGCTTCAGCACAGCGACTGGAATATCAACGAAATTGCTTATGCCCTGGGTTTTGAAGAACCCGCAAACTTCAGTAATTATTTCAAAAAGCATGCGGGTATACCGCCCTTAGCTTTCCGCAACAGGCCTGTTTGATTTTCACAATAATTTGTTTGAATTGTATATCTTTCGAAACAGGTAATGGAGCTACTTTTGTCGACATCATATTTACATGACGAAAGAGAAAAAAGCCGTTTAGGCGAATAAAAAATCTCCCGTCACAATGGGCGGTCGTTGACAGCCTGAACGTCCATGGAGACGCGTAATTAAAAAAATATAAAGGATGGAAAAAAACACTAAACCGCAGCAATCTTTTATCCCGACGATACTTGCATTTGCACTTGTTCCGATTACGGGGCTTGCCACTGATATCTACCTTCCGTCGATGCCACAAATGGCGCAGGAACTTGGCTTAAATGAAAGTAAGATCCAGTTAACACTTTCGCTTTTTCTAATCAGCTATGGTGTTGCCCAGTTCTTTACAGGAGCACTGGTGGATGCCTGGGGACGATATCGCATCAACCTGATCTCGCTTTTCCTTTTCGTTGTCAGCTTCTGGATCACAGCAAGCACGCAGGATATCTGGGTTATTTACCTCATGCGGATACTTCAGGGAATCTTATCGGCATTTGTGGTCATCTCCAAAAGAGCCTATTTCGTGGATGTCTATGAAGGTGAACAGCGTAAGCACTACCTCAGTATTATGACCATCGTCTGGTCCATCGGGCCAATTGTTGCTCCTTTTATTGGCGGTTATCTCCAGACTCAATTTGGTTGGCGTTCTAACTTTATGGTTTTGGCGGTTTACAGTGCTGTACTTTTCGTGCTTGAACTTATCTTTTCCAGCGAAACGATCAAACAGAAAAAACCGCTTCATATGAACTACCTGATCGGAGAATTTAAAATGATGCTAAAAAGCAATGATTTTACGTTTGGCATTTTCATGTGCGGCATCTCTTATGGTCTTGTGATGTTCTATAACCTCAGTGGTCCCTTTTTTATTGAGCATCAACTCGGATACAGTGCGATCACAACAGGCTACACTTCGCTTATTATGGGCTTAGCGTGGATGTGCGGTGGTTTTATTGGCAAAGCGCTGATCAAGAAAGCATTGATACCCAAATTGAGAATTGCCAACTTTATTCAAATTCTGCTGATCATATGTATGCTTATTGTATCGCTCTATCAGGCGAATTTATATACGTTAACTTTCTTTGCTTTCGCTGTCCACTGTACTGCGGGATTTGTCTTTAACAATTATTTCAGCTACTGCCTGGGTAGATTTCCCCTATCGGCTGGTATCGCAGGCGGATTGGTCGGCGGAATTACCTACCTGCTGACATCTTCACTAAGCTATATCACTGTAAGCCTGGTAAACCCTTCTTCCCAGTTTCAAATTGGATTAGGATATGGGATATTTGCCCTGTTAGGACTCATCACGTTATATGTTATTCAAAAACTGGTCAGAAGCATATAACCTATGACCAAATCTTTCAAACAGGAAAGCAGCAATCAGCTGTAGCTATCGAGCTACAAAATCGATGATAAAAAGTAAATTATTTTAAAATAGTATTTAAAACAACTATATTTGTACCATCATAATTTAGGTTTATAATTGGTTATTGAAGGTTTTCATTCTCCCCGTTTGAAAACCTTTTTTTTTGACCAGAAAAAACTACGTTCTGCTTTCATGGCTGCTGAAGCTTACCAAATCACCGAGCCTCTTGCTTATTTTTCTTAATTGCTGCTTTCTTTGATACCAAATTTTTCTACATAGGTACGTGGACTCTCTTTATAGAATTTCTTGAATGTTTTGCTAAAATACTTTGGATCGTTAAATCCGATCTGATAAGCGACCTCGCTGATGCTCAAACCAGTGTCGTTCACCAAAATATAGGCAGCCTTCTTCAGACGCACCATATTAATAAATTCAATCAGGTTCAGTCCAGTCTGCTGCTTAATCTTGCGATACAACACCGAGCGGCTTACACCGATCGCTTTTGTGAGATCCTGCACACCAAAATCTTCGCAGCCTAGATTTTCCTCCACAATCTTCAGTACCTGATCCAGGAAACGGGTTCTTTCGGGCAAATCTGATCCTTGTGCACCGAGTAGATAATCCTGCACAAATTTCTCCTCCAAGCGTTTTCGCGTTTGTATGATGTTTGAAATTTTTTGAATCAGGTGCGGCATGCTAAAGGGTTTTGTAATATAGTCATCCGTACCGATTTCAAATGCCTCTGTTATATAGGGATCAGCCGTCCGGGCCGTCAAAAGAATCACTGGAATATGATTTGAACTGCTATCGTTTTTAATCCGCTGCAATAGTGTGATTCCGTCACAGTTAGGCATGGTGACATCCGAAATAATAATATCAGGCTGTCGGCTTTGTACCAATTCCAAGGCCTCATTACCATCATTAGCCTCTAGAACAATGTATTTCTTTCTTAAATTTTCACATAGAAAACACCGGAGCTCCACATTGTCCTCGGCAACAAGTATGACAGGTTTGTCTTCATCGGCAACAGGACTCTCCACTGCTGTTTCTCTACATTCAGCATTTGAAATAAGAGCGTCTGCTGCGTCTGTATTTACAGCCACCGCAGTAGCGTCTAGGGCCAATAGATCTTCGATCACCATATCCCTTTGCGGCAGGCTGATCCGAAATACCGTATTGAAGTCGGCCGGATCATGTGCCATATTACTTTCAACAGTGAGTGTTCCACCGTGTAAATTGATAATTGAACGGGAAAGCGCCAAACCTATCCCACCACTGGTTGCCGACAGTCCTTTTGCATTGGCTTGATAAAACTGTTCAAATACAAAAGGTATATCTTTTGCCGGAATCCCACGTCCGGAGTCCCACACGGAAACAAGCAATCTCTCCAGTTCTCCTACCCCTTCCACGGCAACCTGTATCATTATTTTGCCACCATTGTCTGTGAATTTAAAAGCGTTATAGATCAAATTGACAAGAACTTTTTCAAATTGTTCGGGATCTAAACCCGCCACATAATCATCGCTTACCTTATTGTCAAGAAAGAACTGAATATTATTTTTCTCAGCAATAAAGTGGAAATTCGAGAGAATGTTTTCCAGATACGTAGCAACGTGAACCTTCTGGCAAAACAATTTCATCTTGCCACCTTCATGTTTTCTGAAATCAAGCAGCTGGTTGACCAGGTTCATCAACCGATCTGCATTTCGCGTTGCATAACCTAGATGCTCCTGTGCGTAGGCTGAAAGCGAGCGATCGCCCTTTAATTGATTTAAGGGACCAATGATGAGTGAGAGTGGCGTACGGAATTCATGGGAAATATTGGTAAAGAAATTCAGTTTCGCTTCATGAAGCTCCTCTTGTTTTTCAGCATCCAGCTGCTGAATCAAAAGATCTCTTTTCAATTTATTCCGACCATGGAAAAAGCGGACAACCAAAAAGACAGCCCCTGCAAAAAGAAGAAAATAGCAGCTATAGGCCCACCAGGTTTTCCAGGGGGCAGGCAGTACTTTAATCTTTAAAACTGTTGCTTTTTCATTCCAAACCCCATCGTTATTGGTACCCTTCACCCAAAGCTCGTAAGTGCCCGGATCTAAATTGGTATAGGTCGCAACAGGATTGCTCACATAATTCCATTCCTGGTCGAAGCCCTTTAGGTAATAAGCATACTGATTTTTCTCAGGATGGACATAATTCAGCACACTGAATTCGAGACTAAAAACATTCTGATTGTGATCGAGCACCAATTCATCCATCAGGGATATATCTTTCTGGATAACACCATCAAGGCCGGGACGGACCGTTTTATTGAACAGCTTCAAATCAGTAAATCGAATGGGCGGAATGTAATTATTGACACTTAAACTGTCCGGATTAAAAAGCGTAAATCCCGAAAAACTTCCAAAAGCAAGTTTTCCGTCCCGCAACATCGCAGCTGCATTCTGTATATATTCATTACCGGGCAGCCCGTCGATTTTGGTATAGGTACGTACATTGCCAGACTGGGGATCGAAACAGGAGATACCGGTATTTGTACTCAGCCACAATTTATTTTTCAGATCACTCAGAATAGCAAACACGTTGTTGATCGGTAATCCATTCCGCTCATTATACCTTTTGAACGCTTTCTTTTCGGGGAGATAGCGATTTAACCCGCCCATATAAGTACCGATCCAAATTTGTCCTTTTCGATCCTCATGGATGCTCACGATATCATTTCCACTAATGGAAAGCGAATCTTTCTTGTCATTTAGAAAGGAAACAAATTTATCGGTCCCTGCTAATTTAAGATTCAATCCATTTGAAGTACCGATCCATAGATTACCCTTTGAATCCTCCAATAATGCCCGCACCATATTCGAGCTTAATTGCTTCTTTGCAACATCAAATGTCTGAAAAGATCCTGTTTTTTGATTTTTACGGAGCACCTGTAACCCGCCACCAAAAGTGCCTATCCACATGTCACCATGACGATCCTCCAGGATGGCATAAACATTATTATTCGCCAGCCCATTGCTATTATTAGGGTCAAAGCGAAAATGTTCGTATCCCTGCTGCCCCTTCCGTCTTAAATTCAACCCACCATCATAGGTCCCTACCCATAGATTCCCTTCCCTATCCAGACAGATAGACTTCACGTTATTGTGGCTTAAGCCATTCAGGTTATTTTTATCGTGACGTTCACTAAAAAACGAATTCGTACGCCGATTAAAATAATTCAGTCCCCCACCCTCAGTTCCAATCACAAGTTCGCCCATCGCGTTTTCAACAAAGGCACTGACCACATTGTAACTTAAACCATTCCGTTTAGACTGATGGGTAAAATTTTGAAAATTAGGTATATCCTTATCATAGATATTGACACCACCAAAATAAGTTCCAATCCAAACAGATCCCCGCTTGTCCTGAAATATTGGACGAATGGAATTATTACTTAAGCTATTGGGATTTCCATCGTCGGCCTGAATAAAAAGCAATTTTCCATTTTGATAGACATATAGACCATTGAATGTTCCGATCCAGATCTTTCCGTCATCCGTTTTCTTTAAAGACCGTACATCCTGGCTGGCTAAACCGGTATGATTGCTATCTTCTGTTAACGAGGATATTTGGCCTGTATTCTCATTGATAATCCGGATGCCATTATATTTCGTTCCTACCCAAAATACACCCGGACTAACTTCCAGTACAGATTGAAACCGTTGATTAACTTTATTATCGGCCGATTTTTCCTTAAAATAGGTCCGTAAAACCTTTAAGCTATTTCCATCTTTCGATGCGGCCTGCATCAATACAATGGCATCATCTGTACAGAACCAAAGCCGCTTTCTTCGATCCTCATAAATAGTCCGAAAGTTACGGTAGTATTCTTTTCCCTGGCTTCTTTCCACGGTGATCTCATTGAAGACCAATTCAGCTTCGAGGTGCCTTCCCTCCTTAATTTTATACAGGCCTATATTTGTCGCAATCCAGATCTTTCCGTTGGAGTCCTGAAAAATCTGATGCACATTGACATCCATTTTTCCACTGCTGCTTTCCACTGTAGGCAGCGGAATGCGGGTAAAATTATCAGACTCACGATTATATAAATTCAGGCCAGTCATGGTGCCTATCCAAAGCCGCATTTTCTTATCTTCCGTAATCGCCTGAATAAAGTTGTGCTCCAGGGAAAGACTATCCTGCGGATTGCTTCGATAGATTGTAAACTTTCGGGCGTCATATTTATTTAAGCCGTCGCGGGTACCGATCCACATAAAACCCAAATGATCTTGGGCTATGGCGAAAACACTTCCCTGAGACAGACCTTCGTTGACGTCCAAATGTAAAAAACGGTAGTTTTTTTCCTGTGCATGCAAAACAGAAAGCAAGGCTATCGCACAGCAAAAACAGCGCATAAAAAGACGTACTGGCATCATAAGGTATATAATTGAAATGGAAGATAAAAGTAATCATTCCATTTAATAAACACGAAGAGGAATCACTTTAATCGATCATTTAATTGTTGCTCATAAAGTGATCCTATCGACATTTTTCTATTTTGATTTTCCCAATAACCGGTATTTCTATTTTTCAGCCTTCCAGCGCTTTTTTCACCTTTTACCCCTATTGCAAAGTTTTGTCCGGAAACCCATGGTTTTTGTACGGCAGCACTTTTGACTTTGCAATTCCATAAGACTTGTGTCACTCCGGCCCAGCCATGTCCACTCCCCCAGTTACCTCGATCCTGCACATTAATTTCACCATCCGTTACAATCTCATCGTAGAGCGTTCCAACGGCCCACCGATGGTGCGGACCGATATCGGCATGTGTTCTCTGCGCACTGGAATGGCTAAAAACGTTCGGTCCAAGGGTCCTTGCGCCCGTTACGTAATCATGCCGGCCTTCCGTCGTATAAAGTTCTTTAAATAAATTAAGCTGACCATCGTTATTGAATGAATACCTACGCCCCCCTGTAATCTGAGATTTTCCATCGAGGCATTTTGATGTCGTCACGGTAACTTGTTTGGCAAGAGCCCCAAGACTCACAGCGGCATAACCAAAATAGCGGGCGGTGATATTTCTGACCCAGGCGTTCTCTATTTTATCCATTTCAACAGCTATCCAGCCATGATTCTCGTCGTCATCACTTACAAAATCAGATTCGAAACGTATATTTTCGATCCCAACTTCGCTTATACGCCCCCCAAAGGTGTAAGGAATGACGGACACTTTTCCATACTTCGGATCAATCGCCATCACTAAGGGATTATCAAAAAATACGGAATCGCCTTTAATAGCCAAAATCGTACGTTCAAAATTCAATTTGTATTCTCGCGCTGTCCACTGCTTTGTACCTTCTCTTTTTTCGATTTGATTCATCTGAAGTGCCTCGATCCAGGCATCATTCATTTCATAAGAAAGTAGTATTTGATCACCGGCTTTCAGCATGTTATGCTGATCGACAAGAACATATTGAGCACCGACAGGCACATAGCCTGCTTTAACAGACTGTTTTCTAGTCAGGTCTTCGGTATAGGTACCCATTCCTGAGATCTTTAATAAACTTCGTTGATGTGAGCTCGTTGCTTTAAGCAAAGTTTGCCCCTCGGCATCCCCCTCACCTCTCAGCACCACACCACTGGCATGAATTTCCAAGTTTCCAGGTATCTCGTAAATTCCTTTTCTTAGCAAAACAGCACCTCTATAACCACTTTTATCAAGCGGTTTTGCCGATACAGCATCAATTGCTTCCTGGATGACCTGCTGGTCGTGACCAGTTCCTGAAGGCTTCACCGCTACAACAACAGGTATATCGGGCAGCTTTTTATCCCCCTGATGATAGCCTACATGACTAAAATCTGGGATAATATTCCCTTGGGCATCAGGAAAGTAAACCAGCTTTCCAGCTGGATTTTTCCTGACCAGATCCGATTGCACTTTTCCTGACTGTAGCTCTTCTTGCCGGTGCAATGCTTCCAAAAAATAATAATCTGCGTAACTCAAGGGTTTATCCACTTCAGCATTGGAAGGTTTTGATCCTGTACTGTGCAACAATATAAAACCTTTATTCTTATTTGGTGCCGACATGTAGCCGTCTATCAGGTTAGACAATATGGTCTGTGCCTTCATCAGATAATCTTTACCCTGATTGCTAAAAGTACTTAATTCCAAAAGTCCCGATGCAATTACTGCCGCTGCCGATACATCACGAGGTTCATTTGGAATATTGGGCGCATTGAAATCCCAGTAAGGGATCAGGTCTTTCGGCATATGGGGGTGCGTGAATAGCCAATGTGCAACTTTTTCAGCTTGCTGTAAATATTTGGGATCTCCCGTTTCTCTGTAACACATGGTATAGCCATACAGTGCCCAGGCTTCGCCGCGGGACCAGGTAGATTCATCGCTCAGACCCTGATGTGTATTTCTGTGCTGCACAGCGCCAGTTTTCGGATTATAATCGATCACGTGATAGGTACTGTAATCGGGTCTGAAATGATTTTTGAGCGTCGTGTTGGCATGGCTCACGGCAATATGGTAATACGTTGAGTCACCTGTTAGCCTGGTTGCTTCAAACAGCAGTTCTAGATTAAGCATATTATCAATGATAACCGGAAAATCCCAGCGGTGGCTATTGTGATCCCAAGAACGTATACAGCCGACAGTCGGATTAAAGCGTGTTGCCAGCGTTTTGGCCGCCTGAACAATCACGTCCCGATAGTGTGGATCTGCAGTTAACCGGTAACCATTTCCAACGCTGCAATAGATCTTAAAGCCCATATCATGGGTCTTTCCATTAAATTGTTCCGCTTCTATCGACCTAGTTGTTTCAGAAGCCAGCTCTTTCCATTTGCCCTTTCCGGTTTTTTCGTAGAGATACCATAGCACACCAGGAAAGAAACCGCTGGTCCAGTCGCCCCTTTTTACGGCCACCAATTGATTATTTTCAGAAAGCGTCCGTGGAGAAACCAATAATGAATCGCTTTTTTTCAATAGCTGCAATTCCTGATAAAGGAGCTGAGATTGTTGATCGGCGAAGCTCCAGGCTTTTTGCAGCTGCTTTGGACGCTGTGCCTCTGCATAGTGAAAAGTGCACAAAACTCCGATCAAAACAATTGTTTTGGCAATAGATGGCTTTTTAAAATTACGAAAGCGCAAAAAGAGGGTATATCTTCGCAAAGACGTAGCATTAACATTCATGTTATCTGTAGGTTTTTAAGGTGAACTGGTTAAATTATTTGATCAGGAGACAAGGAAAATCACAACCATATCAGCGGGTTGCGAATGGGCAAATTGCGGATCACCTCATCCTCTTGTGGGTCATGATCGAGGTCGATCCAGAGCTGCAGGTAATCTTTATTCCGGAAGGCTGCTGCCGAAAATACAAGTGCCGGATGCGCAATCGGCCACTGCTCCCAATACATGACATCTTTCTGATAAGGCCATTTCTGTTTATCTGCAATATAGGGAATCATAAAATCGACTCCTTTTTGTATAGTACGTCCATCGGGTAGTGCATACTGCCAAAGGGATTTATTAGTCTTAGAAAGAATCTGGCAGATCATGGTCATCGCATCCAGATTGAACAGCGAATAGCCATAGGGTTTTGTACGCTGCAGCTCTCTCGGGAAACTCCCGTTGCTTTCCATTTGATTCGGCAGCAATACATGTTCATAGCGATCCGCACATTTATTGAGCAACAGGGTATCTTGTACCAAACTTGAAAATGCGGCAACCTGCATCACCCAACAGGTGCCGTGATTATTGGCCGCGTTCATCTCGTCCATCCCATATTGATGCGATGTTAACCAGCGTAAATAGGCCGCAAACCAGCGATGTATGGCTTCCTTGGCCGATGCGGGAAAGTTCGGATCATTTTCAAATATCTTTACGCCCTGCGCCACCTCCATCAGATGAATGGTATCAATGATACCTATACCTCGCCCTGTAAAACGTCCTTGTATAGCCTGCGCATAAAGAAGATTGGGATTCATCATGGTCTCTGCATCCACAAACCAAGCCTTTAAATGGCGAAGCGCCTGCTCTACATATTTTTTGTCGGGGTTCAAACGATAAGCTGAGGCCAGTGCACCCACAATTCTGCTGAACCGGATCATCGCTTTCCGATGTTCGACGAAATTAGCCGGATTGCTCATACCATCCCTTTGTATATAGGGGGCAGCGGGATCTTTGGGATCGGGCCACCAATAATCGCCCTCGGAATAAAAATCATGTATACCACCGGTACTCCGAACGGCTCTGTAAGCAGTCACCGTCAATGGTTTCTGCTTCATCGCCCATTTCGACTGCTTTGTAATAACGGGACGCAGCACATGGATAATCTCCTGATCAAAAACAGCTTCTTTACCTTTAGCCTTCAGTAATATTGGGGAAATTATGATCCCAAGAAGACAGCTTACAATGCTAACAATTGATGTTGATTTCATTTTTCCTCGATTTTGATTTATAGGGGAACAATCCGATACCGCTTACCTTTTACCGTCTCAAATTGCACTTCGAACGTTTTCGTCGATCCTAACGATGGCAATTTGGACGGGTCCGCTATAGTAGACGGCAGCTGTTCCGGCTTGTATAGCAGGGCATTTTCTATTACAGTGTCTGGATTGGATTCGATGCCGACAACTTTAACGGGCAGCGGTGTGCGCAAACGGCAGACACCACCGATATTGGACACGATAGCTGCTTCGGTCAGCGTCTTATTTTTCCAGGTCATATCGACAGTAAAGTTTCCTCTGGCCTTAATCCCTTTAATTGTGC
This sequence comes from Sphingobacterium sp., assembly GCA_022712315.1. Classification (GTDB taxonomy): domain Bacteria; phylum Bacteroidota; class Bacteroidia; order Sphingobacteriales; family Sphingobacteriaceae; genus Sphingobacterium. The sequence goes on from JALAGS010000151.1 coordinate 52,392, forward strand.
CGGCAGCCCATTCATCCGGTAAAGCCGGCAATAAATGAACGGCACCATCATGACTTTGCAGCAGCATCTCTGTCATTCCTGCCGTAGCACCGAAGTTACCGTCAATTTGAAAAGGTGGATGGGCATCAAAAAGATTCGGATACGCTCCCCCATCGCTCATCTGCGCACGATCCAATTTAGGATCGATAAAATTTAAGGCATCCTGAAGGATTTTATAAGCGTGATTTCCATCTTGAAGCCTTGCCCACCAATTTGTCTTCCAGGCCATCGACCAGCCGGTACTGACATCGCCTCTTAAAAGCAATGAACGCTTGGAGGCTGCAGCCAAAGCTTTGTTTTCTGCCAAGCTGATCTGATTGCCCGGATACAGTCCAAAAAGATGAGAAATATGGCGATGCTGATCTTTCGGATCATCCCAGTCTTTAAACCACTCTTGTAACTGCCCATATTGACCTACCTGATAGGGATAAAGCTTTTCCTTCGCCTGTTCTAAAGCTGATCTAAACTCGGGGTCAACCTGCAGGATATTACAGGAGCGGATAACAGCTGTAAAGAGCTCACGAATGATTGCCATATCCATTGTAGAAGCCATGGTCAACTGGTATTCTTTGCCCGCTATTTTAACCGTATTTTCAGGCGAAGTAGAGGGGTTCGTGATCAAATATTTATTTTCGGGATCCGCGATCAGCCATTGCAGCATAAATTGGGCCGCACCCTTCATCAAGGGATAGGCTTTCTCCTTCAAGAAAGTCCGGTCGCCCGTAAAGCGGTAGTGCTCCCAGAGATGTGTGCTCAACCATGCACCCGCCATAGGCCAGGCCGACCAGCGCGGCATTCCTTTGGGATCCCAGTCATATCCCCCCGGCGGGGAAGTTTTGGCCCAGAGATCGGAATTATGGTGAACAACCCAACCTTGATTTATATTATAATTTATCGATGCAGTTTTAGCCCCATTGATGGCCAGCTCATTCATAAAATCAAACAGAGGTTGATGACATTCCGCAAGATTGGTATTCTCCGCTAGCCAATAATTCATCTCTGTATTGATATTGGTCGTATAATTACTACCCCAGGGCGGCTGTACATGATCGTTCCAAATACCCTGTAAATTGGCAGGCCTTCCACCTTGCCTCGAACTGGCAATCAGCAGATATCGGCCATAATGATAATACAGTGTCAAAAGTCCCAGATCTGCTTTTCCGTTGGAAAACTGCATGATACGCTGGTCTGTCGGCAATTTATCGTGAGGCGAACTGCCATTCAGCTCAAAAGCAACGCGATTGAATAGCGCCTGATAGTCTTTTTGATGACTTGAAGACAAGGTCTGAGAACTCTTTTTTGAGACGTTATTCGAAAGATTTTTTGCGAGCAACCGGGCATCTTTCCCCTCCCGGCTCGGTGATTTATCAAAACCGTTAAAACTTGTCGCTTCCGTCAAAAATAAAAGCACCTCGTCAGCACCTACGATTTTAAGCTTATCCTGATCTTTTTGAACCCTGCCACCGGTTGTTTTTACCCTTACTTGCATCACAAAGCTCATCCCTTTTCCGTTAATGCTATCATACACCACTTGCTGGGGTTCATAATCTCTATTCGCCACAAAACTGGGGGCTTTTCCAACAAGGACCAGCTGATTATCGCCCTCGGCCGAAACATGATAATTAAGCTTACTAGTCAGGGAAAGATCTAATGTAATTGATTTTTTCCGGTCTGCTTTCAATAGAACAACCAAGGCTTTGTCGGGAAAGCTGATAAAACTCTCCCGTTGATATTGAACGCCTTCGTAGGAATAGCTGACCAGGTTAATCGCCCGCTCGAGATCCAGCTCGCGTTTATAATCTTTAACCTTTTTTTCATCCTGATGAAAATCCAGCCAGAGATCTCCCATCGGCAGATAGCGCGCCGAATATGGTCCCTGCATTTTCTTCCAGAGAACGGCTGCATCCTCATACTTTCCGGCAAAAATAGCTTCGCGCACTTGAGGTAGGATCTGAGGGCCCTTTGGATTATTGCCCGCATCGGGTTCACCCGACCACAACGTATTATCGTTAATCTGGAACCTATCTTTACGCACCCCACCAAAGACCATGGCTCCTGTTGTGCCATTACCGAGCGGCAGCGCCTCTTCCCAAAGCGAAGCCGGCTGATTATACCAAAGCTTTAGCTGCTGCGAATTGCTTTGTGCGCGGCAGGGCGAAATCGCCCCTAGTACGCCAAGCAGTAAAAAGAGATTCAAATGATTCGTTACTTTTAACATCTTGTACTTATTTTTCTATTGTTAATAAGGTACTTGCAAATCCTTCCATCCGACCGGATACCACAGCCCTTCCCGAAGGCAGCTGAAGTTTAATCAGTGCACGGCCATTATACGCCTGTACTTTTTTCGATCCCGTAGAAGTCCCTTGATCGACGATCAACTGACCATCGCCGGTTGAACCGAAATAGATCCAATCTTTCGCATCGAGACAGGGGGTATTCGTTTCATCGACAATCTGAGCCTGCACAGTGATCATATCACCTTCCGCAGCAACCTGCTCGACAAGCAGCTTTGCTGGCTTACCCCATTTTTTTGTCTGATACTGCTGTTCAATTTCATCCACGAGCATGTCCCGGCCATTTTTCGCAATAGCTTTAATCTGATTGCTTCCTTCTTTCAATTTCACCATCCACCTTAAGCCCGCGGCTGGAAAATCCTGACTGTTTCTTTTCTTTATTCCCTGACTTTCTCCATTGACAAAAAGCTCCACCTCCTTGGCATTGGAATATACCTTGATCATTTTTGACTCCTCTTTTTCACCCCAACGAACCGGCCAGCTATGTCCATAAATATGCAGCATTGGCTTCGCTGTCCAATATGACTGGAATACGTAGTAAGATTCCTTTTTGGTAAAATCACGCTCTACAACACCCTTCTGATTGACATAGGGCACAGGATTATCTGGCCGCACCGGAGTCGAAAAATCTTTAAATGGCCAATAGGCAGTCCCCGTGAGCCAAGGCATGGCTTCCTGTTCTTTTAAGTGCCAGTCGATGAGATTACAGATATAGCTCTCACTCCAGTCCCCATCCTTGGAAACCCGGGCTGCACCACCAATAAGCGATGCATCGCCTGCCCGCTCATCTGTCGTACCGTCGCCTTTGATTTTCGCCAAAGCGCGATCAGGATCCTCGGCATGTCTTCTCGCATGGCTATCTCCCCCCCATTCCACATGAAGAAAATGTTTTACCTTTTTCATTTCTTCTTCTGAAGCGGCTTTGTAATCGGTATAAACACCCCTGTACCAACCGGCCCAAATGGATGGCGAATAGATATCAACTATATCTTTACAGAAATCACAGCGCCGTATCGCTGTTTTTCTGTTCGGATCCAATTGATGAGACAAGGTATTGAGTTCACTCATAAAAGCTCTGATCTTCGCCTGATCGAATTCCGTAAAATCCCCTGGCCAATCATTTTCGTTGCCGAGCCCCCAGATAATGACCGATGGATGGTTGTAATGCTGTTCAATCATATTGGTCAGCATCCGTTTTCCCTGACGCTGGTAGACTTCTCCTCCCAGCCCGCCCCTGCACCATGGAATCTCCTCCCAAACCAAGATACCCAGGCTATCACAGGCTTCGAGCACTTTACGGCTCTGCTGGTAATGTCCCAAACGTATAAAGTTTACGCCCATCTCTTTCATCAGGGTCATCTCTTGCAGGATTTGTTCATCAGTCATTGCGGCAGCCGCACCGGCATGATCCTCATGACGGTGCGTACCACGAAGCAAAAGCCTTTTGCCGTTCAGCAGAAAAGGACCTTTTTCTTTAAATTCTACATGTCTAAAGCCAAATACACTCTCTTCTTTATAGACCTGTCCATTACTTTTGACCGTTGTGACCAGACGGTATAAAGCGGGTTGCTCTGGACTCCAAAGCTGCGGCTTCTTGACCAGAAATTGTCCAAATTCAAGGCTTAACGCCCCCCTATTCACCTGCGGCTTCTGCGTTTGCACCATTTTTCCCGTAGGGTCGTAGAGTTGTGTTTCGACTTCAAAATCTGTCTGGGCTGAAGATGGCATCAGCCGTCCACGAATATTGACCACTCCCTGCTTGCCATCAGCTCCGACTGTCGCATCGACAAATACACGCTCCAAAGCTGTCTGTGGAACATATCTCAGGTTTAGGTGCCTATAAATACCCCCATAGATATTAAAATCAGACAAATCAGAAGGGATCATTTCTAAATCACGTGAATTATCAACCCGGATTGAAAGCGGAATTTTACCTTTAAATTGTTTATTAAAAACATCCGTTTTTTTAAACTTCTCAACCGCATCCGTAATATCTACACTCCATTCGTCATAGCCGCCGACATGCTCGCCAACTTTAACCGTATGGATATAAACGGATGTCTTTTGCCCAGCTCCTTCAAAATGAAGCAGGGTACGGCCATGTAAATAGGGGTTGTCTATAACCAGCGATTTTCTATACCAGCTTGGCCCCTGATAATAATTTACAGCAGGATCTACGGCATCCAGGGCATTATAACAATGTGGCAGATCCACCTGCTGCCATAATGGAACAGACTCGGGATTACCGGCACCCACAGGCCTTACGGCTTCCCAAATGCCACCAAGATCGCTCTTTAAAAAATCCCAGCCTTGATCAATCCGCCTGACTTCCTGAGCATGGAGCTGCGAAACTCCAAGAGTCAACAACAACGCAACTATTTTATTCAATCTACTTTTCTTCATTATGCTATTTGAGTATCTGCTTTCCAGCTTATCGACCTTACTCGTCCAAAGCTCCGGTTTTCATTTTCTTTGCTCCTGACGGTGTATTCCCCTTAAATTTCCCGGCTATTTCGATCTTAATTACAGTGGCAACGGCATCAATTGCCTGTTCTGGTACGCTGATCCCGATCCCCGCGGCATTCTTTTTCACCTTTAACACCCGGCCATCAGCCAGAAGACTGGCTTTTAACACTTTGTTTGTAACGGGAAGTTCAACTACTCCATTTTTCGGCCAGTCAAATACGGATATGTATAAATAGGTCCGGTTTCCGTCTTCCTTCATGGTACATCTCCCCCATTCAAATGGTTGTAAGGGACTGCTCTTGGTCGCATAGATGGCTTCACTATTTGTTTTCATCCATTTACCAATGACAGCCAAACGCTCTATACTTTCCTGCGGAAATGATCCGTCTGGTTTTGGACCAACGTTCAATAAATAGTTCCCACCTTTGGAAGCGATGTCAACAAGATTGCGGATTAAGGTCTCCGCTGACTTCCATTTCTGATCGGATGTACGATAACCCCAGGTACCATTCATCGTCATACAGGTTTCCCAGTGTTTACCTTCAAGTTCACTCCAATCCGGAATTTTCTGCTCGGGTGTTTTTGTATCGCCCGGAAAATTAGGCCGCTTCAATCGATCATTGGTAATAATATTTGGCTGCAAGGCCAATTGTTCCTGAAGCATATTTGCCGCTTCATCGGTCATATTGGTCGGTGTATCCCACCACAGCACCGCAATATCGCCATAGTTACTTAGCAATTCTTTGACCTGTGGCACCGATACGTTTTTGATATAATCGTTGAAACTGGCTGTTTCTTGTTTTGGATCCCAATGACCATGATGTGCTAAGGTGTAGGCATCAATATTCGTTGAATCTGGATTAGGCCAACCTTCCCGCATTAATTTACGGGCAGCAGATCCCCCGGGATTATTCCAATCCTGTGCCTGTGAATAATAAAAGCCAAGTTTAACACCATATTTTCGGCAGGCTTCCGCCAAAGGTTTCAGCACGTCCTTTCCATAGGGAGTAGCATCAACCATGTTCCATTTGCTCGCTTTTGTTTCGAACAGCGCAAAACCATCGTGGTGTTTGGCTGTGATAATCAAATATTTCATCCCGGCATCTTTGGCCATGCGTACCCATTCATCTGGATTATATGCTGTGGGATTAAATTGTTGGGCCATGGCCTGATATTCATCAACCGGGATCTTAGATCGGTTCATGATCCATTCTGCTCCGCCGCGCGCTTGCTCGTGGCCTCTATACACACCGCCAAATTGGGCATAGACTCCCCAATGGATAAACATACCAAACCGGGCTTCCTCCCACCATTTCATGCGTGCACTATCGGGCATGCGACTTACTTGCGCATACAATACCCCCTTACTCATGCCCATGATGAGGACAAGTGCCAGCAACATTTTATATATAGCTTTCATACCTAAATTTTTCACAGTCCTTAATTTAGAAACCTGGTGTTTGCTTAAAATTGTCATTACCTAAACTTTTGGCCATATCTACCTCAGACTGAGGCACAGGCCATAAGGTATCTCTTGCCATAAATAATCTTGACGCGCCATCTGGATCCTTGATTTTATCCATCACCTCTTTGATCATTCCCCAGCGTTTCAGATCAAAATAACGCTGTCCCTCCAGCGCCAGTTCAATCCTGCGCTCATGACGAATAATATCGCGAAATTCACTTTTTGTCAATGCGTTACTAAACTGCAATAAAGGCATTTTTACATCAGCTCTGGAACGTACTTTATTCAATGCATCGACAGCTGTTTGGTCAGGTCCCACACTTTCATTCTTTGCTTCCGCATACATCAACAAAATATCAGCATAACGCAAGAACACCCAATCTTGATCACTCTGTGTGGCATAACTTGTCGGCCATTTTGATTCGTTGATATATTTTCTCGGCAAAAACCCGCCCAATACGCCCTCAGCGACAGGATCGAAAGCGGAAGAGGCCGTTGTGCCGCGCCAAACACCGCGGTACATAATTGTCGACTTCAAACGTGGATCTCTATTTTCGTAAGGATTTTTAGCATCGTAAACTGACGATTCTTTAATATCCTTGCCATCGATAGCATAATAGGAATCCACCAGATAACCCAAAGGCTGTATCGTTTTTAGATAGGAATACATCATATCTGCCGGACTGTACATATTGGGAGGTAAGAATCGCGCTGAAAACATGATTTCTGGATTACTGTTTTGCCCAGGCTTTCTGAACAGATCGCGGTATCCCCCCTGGTAGATCGAAAACTTGTTTTCATCTATAATAATTTTAGCTGTTGCAGCCGCCTCTGCCCATTTTTTAGCTGTCAGCAACACCTTTGTTTTGTATCCGAGTGCAGATCCTCTCACAGCATGCCCCTTATAGCCTGTATTTGGCAATTTTTCACTCGCATAATCTAAATCTGCTAAAATCGCCTCCACAACGTTGTTTTTGGGTGTTCTACCCAGCCGAATACTCGCATCGTCCATGCCCAGAGGTTCTAAAGTCAATGGCACATCGCCGTACAGATTGGTCAATAGAAAGTAGTAATGGGCGCGGATAAAACGAGCTTCCGCTTTATATCGGTCACGGTCCTGCTGGCTCATACTTGTAATACGGTCAATATTGGCAATCAATTTATTGCATGCCGCAATGGCCTGATACGAAATCTCATATCCCTCCGATTGCATCCCGCCTGTTGTCGAGGAGATTCCTGACCGCGAGATAATATTGAAATTATTGGATGTACTGGACACAAAGGCATCGTCTGATAGTCCATCCCAAAACATACTGGTTCCACCCCATCCACCACGCGCATTGGATGAAGATGTCGAATTGTATCCGCGGCAAAGAAATTCATAACAGCCTGATAAAGCCAAATCAGCATCAGCCTGCGTTTTCCAAAAGTTTGATTCGGAAATTTTATCTGTTGGATTTTTATTTAAAAAATCTTTTGTACAGCTTCCTAAGGCCATTAGAGCGGCCAAGCTCAGATATAGATATGTTTTTTTTACGTTATTTTTCATCTGTAAATATTTTTTTGTTACCCGATATTAGAAGGTGATATTGGCTCCAAATGCAAATACTTTATTCTGAGGATGAGTTACATAGCGCCCAGATGTTGCACCGCCGCTTGAAGACACTCCCCGCTCAGGATCTAAACCCGGAAACTTGGAGAATGTCAGCAGATTGTCCGCTGCAAAATAGATCCGAAGGCCCGAAATACCAGCTTTTGACAAACTGCTCTGCGGGATAGAGTAGCCTACCTGAATATTTTTAAGACGCAAAAACGATCCGTCCTTTAAAAAGAAAGTGGATGCGGTCCTGACATTGTTCGCTGCAGGCGTATTTTCAGCACCTACAATCGGTAGGGATGCATTCGGATTCTCAGGAGTCCAGGCATCCATCCAGTCGCGGGTAAATGTGCCTCCCTGTCTGAATGGTACTATTCCCCATTCACTCACAAATATTTTTTGTCCCTGGGATCCGAAGAAAAAGGCCGTAAAGTCAAAGTTCTTCCATACCGCAGTCGCATTAAAGGAGTAATCGAAATCTGGATAGGCGCCTGCCACGACAACACGATCGTTATTGTCAACAACTTTATCTCCATTCACGTCAGCAAATTTCAGATAGCCTGGCTGCGCTGGAATCTGCTGCACCGGCGAAGCGGCCACCTCTTCCTTCGAGCGGAATATGCCGGTATTCTCCAAAAGATAAAAACTTCCGTACGGCAAACCTTCCCGAATAATGGTATTGCCCGAGATACGCTCAGCACCATACTTCATCACCTTGTTGCGATTGGCCTGAATATTTCCATTGAGCGTCAACGAGACCTCTCCAATTTTATCGCGATACTGAAGACCTAGCTCGATACCTCTATTGCGCAACTCCCCATAATTTACTGTCGGTGCTGTCAGGCCAATATAAGAAGGGAAAGCCGTAGAAGCAGATAAAATATCAGAAGTTACCTTGTTGTACCAATCGAAAGAAGCCGTCAACTTGTTGTTCCATAAACCGATATCCACACCGAAATCCAGGACTTTGGTACTTTCCCACTTGATCCGGTCATTGGCCATGGCGACCTGACGAGCCCCCTGCTGCAGCGTTTCATCAAAAGGGTAAGCGAAAGAAGAGTTGTATACAATCTGATACGGATAATTACCGATATTCTGATTGCCTAAAGTTCCGATTGAAGCTCTTAATTTTAACTCATTAACGACCTCTTTCATTTTTGCCCCATAAAAAGCTTCATCCGAGACTTTCCAACCTCCGGATAGGGAAGGGAAAAATGCCCATTTTCTATTTTCAGGGAAACGTGAAGATGCGTCATAACGTGCATTACCTTCCAGTAGATACTTGCCTTTGTAGTCATAGTTTAAGCGACCATAATAAGACCTTAATGACCATTCATTGGTTACACCATTATTCGACTGTTGTCCGGCTCCGCCACCATCAAGCTCAAGCAAGTCATTGTTGGGAAATTGCAGCCTGCTCCCGAACAGTTTTTGTGTTTTATTATATTCGGCTTGTGTTCCTGCCAGTACTTTGATGTTGTGATTTCCGAAGGACTTATCGTACGTCAGTTGGGTATACCCCACCGGATACACATTGTTGTCGTCCGTTACCTCAAGCCCCTGACCGCCGACATCAAGTTGTCTGGCGGGCAGATCATCAGGTTTGGCAAACCACATGTACTGATTAATCACGGGCTTATTGGTATAGTTTTTTGTAAAACCATAGGTTAAACCGCCGCTTGTCTTCCAATCTAGTCCATCCAATATTTTCACATTGAGGAAGATATTGCCCTGCATAAAATAATTGTTCAGTCTGGTAAATGCATTTTCAGCGACTGCAACCGGGTTTTTATTTGGGGATTGAAAAGGATATGCCCTAGAAGTATAACGGCCACTGCCATCAGGTAATATGGGTCCATATAACGGTGATTGGCTAATTGTGGACAAAAATTGATCTTCACTCCCGTTTCTAGGATATTTCCGATCGCCATAGTTCAGGGTAATACTTGACCCAAAACTGATCCGCTCATTGATTTTAGAACCCAGATTCAGCTGCAGATTATACTTTTTAAAGGAAGTCCCGATCATGATATCAGGTTGATTTACATAGCCCAATATGACGTTGTAATTTGTTCCTCCTGCCCCGCCACTTAAACTTAAATTGTGTGTCTGTACAGGAACAGTTCTAAATACAGCGTCTAACCAGTTAAAATCGGGGTATAATGTTTTATCTGTTGCATTTTTGTAGGCATCAATCATCTCCTGGCTAAAAGAAGCATTTGGATTGGTAACACCCGAGTTTTTATTTGCCTGATTATACAGGTTCATATAATCCACGGAATTATAGACTAGATCTGGCAGCGCAGAGGCTTTGGTAATTCCCACATTGTAATCATAACTAAGCTGCGTCTTTCCTGCCTTGCCCTGCTTTGTCGTCACCAGGATCACACCATTTGCTGCCCTTGCGCCATAAATAGCGGCTGAGGCAGCATCTTTCAATACCGTTATATTCTCGATCGCCTGGGGATTTAAATTTTCCAGGCTTCCCGGAATACCGTCCACAATAACCAATGGTGCAGAAGAAGCCCCATACGATCCCAATCCGCGGACCTGTAGATTTACATTTTCATTACCCGCTTCTCCCGATCCTTGGGTAACACGAAGTCCGGGCATGCGGCCCTGAAGCAATTGTGTGGGATTCGTGGCGATACGCTTGTTGAGTACCTTTCCATCGACGGCAGCAACAGCGCCTGTTAAATTACTTTTTTTCTGGGTACCGTAGCCGACGACGACCACTTCGTCAATCAGACTACTGGACTCCTGCAATACAAGGTTAATATGATCCTTCTTGTCGACAGCAACCTCAGCTTTCTCTCTGCCCACCAATGAGAAGATCAGCACATCAACGTCCCGTGCAAGAATCTGATAATTGCCGGCCCCGTCGGTTACCGTTCCGGTTTTCACCCCTTTTATCTGTACTGTGACCCCTGCAAGAGGCTCTCCTCCCGGGGAGGTTACTTTTCCGGATATTTTTAATTGTGACTGAGCCAGCACCACCGGTGCGGACATACTCATCAATGAAAATAAAAGTAACCCCTTGCCTACCGTTTTGGTTATCGGTGTTATCATAGTTATTTTGGTTTATTTGGTTATTTAACGAAGTAAATGAACCCAAATATCAAAAATCGCGAACAGCAAAAGGAGGAGTTTTTGTTCAAATAGGTGGAAAAAATAGCTTCATTCCTGATTTTCAGCACGATTAAATGGATTTTAAAAAAAACAGAAGCCTACCTCCCGGCATCTTCTGATTTTTCTTGGGGTCGACGACCATTTCAGCGCGAAAATAAAGTGGAGATCTGAGAAACTTGCGAGAGCCCCCTACCGCCCGGAAGATTATCAATTCTGCAATAAAATCGATATATTGTCCCCAAATCAAATTAAAAGTGAGGGAGTCGATGACAACAAAAAAATATAGTAACGTCTATATCTTTTGGTTTTGCACCATTTTATTTGTTTTGCTGCACAGGGGCTATTGCCAGACAATCATACCTACGGGAACACCTTTTGTAAAACAATACAAAAAAGGCCAGTATAAAGCCGGCAATCAGAACTGGTCATTGGCAGTAGATAAAGAGGGGCGTATTTATAGCGCAAATACCGAAGGCCTGCTGCAATTTGACGGACAATACTGGCGTATCTTTCCGCTTCCAAATCATTCAACAGTCCGGAATGTTGCAATTGGTAAAGATGGGAAGATCTATACGGGCGGAAGAGGAGAATTTGGTTATTGGACTTCGAAGTCTTTTGGCAACTTGACCTATCATAGTCTCTCCAAGCTGGTACAGGACAAAACCTATTTTCCGAATGAAGAGATCTGGAAAATCATTGTTGAGGACCAAAGGGTCTTTTTTCACACATTTTCTAAATCTTATATTTGGGAAAACAATACGATAAGGCCACTAACGGCAAAGGGTGAACCTTTTTTATTTCCACATCAGCTCAATGATAAGTTATTTTTTGAACAGTTACCGAGTGGTCTGCATGAATTCAAACAAGGCAAATTAATTCCTGTAAAAGGAAAAGACGTCTTGAAAGATAAAAATGTGCTCGCCCTATTGCCTTTCGATGCAAATACTTCGCTTATTGCGACCTCGCGAAATGGTCTTTATTTGATGAAAGCTGATGGAACAATAACGCCATGGTCTGTTCCCGCAAACCAGCTATTAAGCCAATCCCAGATAAACAATGGTATCTACTTATATGATGGACAATATGCTTTTGGTACAATCCAAAATGGTGTCATTGTCATCAACAAAAATGGCCAAGTCATTCAGCATATCAATAAAAACAATGGGCTCCAAAACAACACTGTGCTCAGTATTGTCAAAGACAATCAAAAAAATATCTGGGTGGGATTGGATAATGGCATCGATCGCATTGAAATCAATTCTCCCCTATCATTTTACACTGATTTTGTTGGAAAAATTGGTACCGTTTATACATCGATTATCTATCAGGGAAAAATCTATCTTGGAACCAACAAGGGGCTATTCTCGAGCGAATGGAAGGGATTAAACAATTATAATTCATTAAATTTCTCTCAAATTCCCAATTCAAACGGTCAAGTTTGGACCTTAGCAATATTTGGGGATGAATTAATCTGTGGGCATAATGATGGGACCTTCAAACTGGTTAATGGCCACCTCGAGAAGATTTCGCAGATCACAGGTGGATGGATTTTCAAACCTATATTTGGCACAAAAAATATACTTCAAGGGAACTACACGGGGCTATCGAAATTTACCTTCGATGGTATACACTTGCAGTTTGTCCAGCAATTCGCCGGTATCAAGGAGCCAGTTCGATTTTTGGCACAAAAGGATAGCCATGCTTTTTGGATCGGAGATTGGGGACAAATACAACTGCTCGGATTCGATCCAAGTTTTCAAGAGGTTAACATTTTATTTTCTTCTAAACAGGACAGCATCGCCTCAAAAAGGCAATTTACAGGAATTTACACCTTAGAAAATAATCTTGTCTTCGCCACAGATAGCGGGTTTCTTCAATTCGACAATATTGTAAAAAAATTCAGTTATGCGGACGAATTAAACACCGCATTAGGTACTTATAAAAATTCAAATAAGGTCATACCGATCAATACAAACAGCTACTGGTTCATTCAGAAAACCAAAATTGCGAAGGTAGATTTTGATAGTAAAGGCAAGTTGCACATTGACTCCAATCTGCTCAGTCCTTTACAGGACCGAATGATGAATAACTATGAAAACATCCTTCCCATTGAAAACCAATATTATCTCATTGGCCTGGATGATGGATTTGCGATCTATCGCCATTCCGATAAATCACAAAAATATACCTTGCCGCTTCCGCAAATATCGCAACTCGTCAACTTGACGACCGGTCAGGCTATTATTCCAGATTCTTCTTTTAAATTATCGTCGTCAGACAATAACCTTAGAATCAGTTTTTCATGCCCGTACTATTCATCCTCACCGCTTCAATATCAATATTATCTCGAAGGTTACTCAGATAATTGGTCTGAATGGAGCGAAATTGCCTATCAAGATTTCACCAATCTGCCCTATGGAAAATTTCAGATCAAAATAAGAGCGAAGGACAACACTGGGCTGATTTCGGAAGTCCAGATATTCTCCTTTACCATTCGGTATCCATGGTACCTCTCCTGGTGGGCAAAGGCATTTTATGCACTGGCTATGCTAGCGCTCATTTATTTAGCTTATAAGCTTAATCTTCAACGGGAACGCAAGCGTCAATTCCAGATACGTCGAAAATGGCTGGAAGAAAAGAAGATTGCTCTGGAACGGGAAAACGAACAAAAAGAAAAAGACTGGATCAAACTTAAAAATCAGCAATTGGAAGACCAGCTTCAGTTAAAGAACAAGGAATTGGCCAATGCAGCACTCAATATTGTTTACAAGAATGAGATGTTGAACAACCTGCACGATGAACTCAAGCAGCTCAAGGATGCCGAGGGAAACAAACTGAGTTCTGATGAGCTGAAAAAAATCAACAAACTCATCGATGACGCCCATAATGACGATCGTGACTGGCATATCTTTGAACGAAGTTTTAACGAATCGCATGAGAATTTCTTCAAGAAATTGAAGCAAGAATTTCCGGATCTAGTCCCCAATGATCTAAAGTTATGTGCCTATTTAAGGCTTAATATGTCAAGCAAAGAAATCGCGTCATTGCTTAATATCAGTACCCGCGGTGTTGAGATCAGACGCTATCGACTACGCAAGAAACTAGCCCTCCCAACAGACAAAAACCTGTCCGAATTCCTGATGGAACGTTAAATTTTCCCTGCAAACACTACTTCATTACCACACACAAGCTTTAGTGTACAAAACACACTAAAGCTCGTGTTATTTTACGAAAAACACACCTATAAAAATCTAGCTATCAAACCGATAATATAAAAACAAAATCAGGTTGAGCAGGCGGAAATTTCGTGTAGTAGTGATGTGCAAATGTTAAATTTTGGCAAAGTTGTACTACATCAACATATTTGCTTCAGGGAAATAACCAAAACATTTTAAACAAACACCAAAAATTTACGATATGAGGAATCTATCCGCATTATTTTTGACATCCATGGTCGTCTCGGTTGCCTATGGACAAACTTCTATACAAGGAGTGGTCAAAGATGGCTCAAGCATGATATCCATGCCTGGGGTCACCATTAGCATCAAAGGGAAAGCAGTATCTACAAAAACCGACGCAACGGGGAAATTTCAAATCAACGCCTCTCCTACCGATTCACTGGTATTTAACTTTCTAGGATATCGCACACAAACCGTATACATTGGCAATCAAACGCAACTCAATGTATTTCTAGAGAATCAAAATCAAGCATTGGAAGAGGTCGTGGTCATCGGTTACGGTACGCAAAAGAAAGCAGATCTAACGGGATCGATCAGCTCATTGAAATCATCCGATATCACAAAACAGCCAGCAATGTCTGCTATGCAGTCGATCCAAGGTAAAGCTGCGGGTCTAAATATTATTGCGAACGAGGCTCCGGGGTCATCGCCTAATGTCATTATAAGGGGTCTAGGTACTGCCCTTGGCGGAAGAAATCCACTCTATATTGTCGACGGTATCGCACAGACGGACATCAATAATATCAATCCATCCGATATCGAATCCATGGATGTCTTAAAAGACGCATCTTCGGCCTCTATTTATGGTCTTCGAGCAGCAAATGGGGTTATTATCGTGACCACGAAGAAAGGTAAAGCAGGTACAGTAAATATCAATTACGAAAGTTATGCGGGACTAAAAACTGTCCTTAATAAAGTAAAAATGGCGAATGCTTCTCAATTTTCACAGTATGCAAATGAATATTGGGCATCCACTGGAGATAAATATCGCTTAGCTACCCAGCAAACCTATGATACAGACTGGTACGATGAACTATTAAAAACAGGTTCGGTTTTTAATAACTCCGTTAATATCTCTGGGGGCACCGAAAAAATCGACTATTTTGTATCTGCCAACAATTTTACTGAAAATGGGATCTTAGATGGCTCGAAATATGTGCGAAATACCATACGCAACAATAACGTATACAAATTTCTAAATAATCGTCTGAAATTTAGTCAAAATCTAAATTTGACTTTAACAAATTCCACACCGAAGCCTTACAGTGCATTTAATACAGCCTATCGACAAGCGCCAATTATGCCTGTTCGTTACGATAATGGAAGATACGCAACGGGCTACTATAATCAAAATACTGGGCTTGGCGGTATAACTGGTGGTCCAAATGATGTAATAGCCAAATTAAATGATGAAGGCAATCCTTTGTATGAGGTTCTTCGCCAAAATGAAAAAATAAATACACTTCGCCTTCAGGGTAGCTTCGAAGGAGAATTCAAAATCACCGATTATTTGAAGGTGAATTCACGTATTGGCGGTAATAAATTTTATTCTAAACAACGTGTTTTTACCAACATTAAAGATCGTTGGCTAAACGCTAATCCACAGAAAATGGATGCCGATTTTGCGGCCAATAAAGCAGCTTCTCCTGGAGATATTCAATTTGCCAACAACAGTTTGAATTATGTTGATTTGGAGCAATTCCGCTGGTCTTGGGAAAACTTTGTAACATTTAACAAGAGTTTCGACAAACATCATATCGAAGCCGTGCTAGGTATGTCTCGCGAAAAATACGATATCAATAGCATGACTAGTATGACGGGATATGATGTTCCAGAAAAAGAGCAATATTGGAATATTAATCTAGCGAACAATACCCAAGGAGCAGATTACGACCGTATCGCTTTGCAGACTTACTATACCCCACGCGCCTTAGCTTCATATTTCGGCCGTGTTCAATATAATTACGATAGCAAATATTATTTGACAGCGACCTTGCGCCGTGACGGATCAAGCGTATTTCGTAATACAGGAAAATACTGGGGTACTTTCCCTTCCGTTGGATTGGGGTGGACCGTGACCAATGAAAGCTTCATGAAAGACGCCACCTGGATCAATTTATTGAAAGTTCGCGGAAACTGGGGGAAATTAGGTAATCAAGATATTCCGCTCAATGTTTCTACTATTCTGCAAAGCCCAGAAAGTTCCAATTACAATTATGTATTTGGACCAGAACAAACAATGGTATTTGGCAGTGCTTATGGAACCCCTGCCAAGAATCTAAGCTGGGAGGTTACGGAGGAAACTGGAGCCGGACTAGATTTTGCATTTCTAAACAACCAGCTTTCAGGTTCCATCGACTATTATCATAAGATGAATACCAATGCGATCTTGTTGGTAACACCGACTTATACTTCTGCATATGAAGATAAATTTTATGATCATGGGGCAAAAATCCTGAATCAAGGGATTGAGCTTGCTTTAAACTGGAATAAATCGATCTCGCCAGATTTCAGCTATACTGTTGGTGTAAATTATGCATACAACAAAAATACCGTTAAGGAAGTAAAAGCTGCCTACGATGGCGATCAAGGCGGCAGTTTAAATAATGGAGAATTAACAAAACAGCTACGTGTAGGTCAACCTATTTATGGATGGTGGATGTATGAAACAAACGGTGTGTTTCAAGATGCAAACGATGTCAACAATTACCCATCGAATGGTCCTGCCAAACCAGGATATCTGAAATTTAAAGATCAAAATGAGGATGGTATCATTGACACTCGTGATCGTGTTTTCTTCGGCTCATTCTTACCATCCTCCACTTACGGAATCAATTTAGGAATCAACTACAAAGCGGTAGATTTTAATTTATCAGGATATGGCGTTTCGGGCAATAAAGTATACAATGGACTAAGAAGTGCACGCATGAACGCTGGTCAAAATGTTGATCTGGAAACTTTTGAAAATCGTTGGACGCCAGATAATCATACGAATGCACACCCTGGAGCAGATAGATCATATCTACCGTCCAACTATTACTTAGAGTCTGGAAGCTATTTCCGTATCAACAATATAACCGTAGGTTATACTTTTAATAACTTATATAGCTCAAGATCTAAACTACGGTTGTATGTAACGGCTCAAAATCCTTTTATGTTTACAAATTACAATGGTTTCTCTCCTGAATTAGCTGGAGATGGCAGCCCAAATCTAACATCGGGAATCGAACTTTCAGCTTACCCAACCACACGTAATTTCCTTTTTGGACTTAACATGCAATTTTAATCACCTTAGTTTTGAAGACAATGAAAATTAACAAACTTTATATAGCAATTCTTCTTAGTGGGGGCATTGCGTTGCAGTCTTGTAAAGACAATAGTTTTCTCGATGTTCCGTCAAAAGAACGTGTAGAGGCCGAAGACAGCGAAACAGTCAATACACCTGAACAATTCGTTAACGGTGTCTACGGTATGTTTACCGATTGGGATTACGCCTTCTCTTTTCTAGGAATAACAGAAATGATTTCTGATAATGCGGATAAAGGCAGTTCAGCAACCGATGCCGGAGGCGATAAACTGTTATTAGATAATTTAACATATACATCTACTGCTGGATCATTCCAATCGATGTGGACCCGCTGGTATAAGTCCATTGGAAGGGCATCACAAGCAATCGACTATACGGAGAAATTTGGATTAACGGACGAAGCTTATAAAAATAGATTGATTGCTGAAGCTCGTTTTCTTCGTGCCTTGAATTACTTTTATCTTGTGCGCGGCTGGGGAGATGTCCCTATCCAAGAACGTGATCTTATAAAAAGAGAGCCAGCAGCTGAAGTTTATGCCTATATTGAAGCTGATCTACAATTCGCTATTAACAACTTGCCTGCCAAATCCGCTTATGCGGCAAAAGATTTGGGTAGGGCCACCAAAGGTGCCGCGCAAGGGCTGCTATCGAAGGTATATTTATACCAAAGTAAATGGCAACAAGCGGCTGATATGGCGAAAACTGTCATCACATCTGGAGGCTACAGTCTTGAACCGGATTACGCAACAATTTGGCGATTAGCAGGAGAAAATGGCCCCGAATCACTATTTGAATGGCAAGCTCGCGGTACTTCCATTGCGCACGGTATTCAACAGTACAGTCAAGTACAGGCACCTCGTGGGGGAGCGGTCAATTTAGGTTGGGGTTTTAATATTCCAAGCCAAAACTTATTGGATGCCTTCAATGCCGAAAAAGATAATATCCGTCGCGATGCAACGATTATTTTTAGAGGCGAAACACTTTACGATGGTCGTCTGATTGACAATGGTGTAGAAAATCCGATGTACAATGAAAAAGCGTATTCGTCCGCAAATGGGGGTGCCGCTGATGGTGATAAAAATGTACGTTACCTCCGTTTAGGTGAAATTTACCTTATCCTTGCCGAAGCCGCAAATGAGGTTGGCAATAGCAGCGAGGCACTGAATGCACTGAATACTGTCCGTACACGGGTAAAACTAGCCAACGTAACGACAACAGACCAAGCACAGCTCCGTCAACTGATCTGGAAGGAAAGACGCCTTGAATTAGCATTCGAACACGACCGATGGTTCGATCTAATCCGTACAAAACAGGCAAAAACGGCTATGGCTGCGAATGGAAAAACGTTCCAGGATAAAATGATGCTTTTCCCAATTCCGGAAAATCAACGTATCCAAACGCCAGAAATGCCTCAAAATACCGGTTGGTAATTATATAAGTAAAATAACTCCGTTCAAACGGCCTTTGGCCGTTTGAACATTTTTTCAAGAATTAAAGCATATATCCATGAGAAAACGAATAGCATATCCCACCCTTACCGGTATAGCTTTGGCGCTTATTCTCAGCAGTTCGTGCCAAAATGCGAACACTAGTAGCCCAGACAATCCCTCAAAAATAGATTCAGCAGATGGAAACAAGATCAATGAAGATTCGCTATTAAACAATATTCAACAGCATACATTTCAATATTTTTGGGAAGGTGCCGAACCTACTTCCGGCCTTGCTAGAGAACGCATCCATATGGATGGTGTCTACCCCCAAAATGACCGTAATGTCGTGACCATAGGTGGCAGTGGCTTTGGACTCATGGGTATGATTGTCGCCATGGAACGCGGGTTTATCACCCAAGAACAAGGGGTTCAAAAGTTGGATCACATCATGGATTACCTGGGCAAAATCGAAAGGTTCAAAGGTGCTTGGGCACACTGGTATGATGGAGAACTGGGCACAGCGAAACCGTTCAGTGAAAAAGATAATGGTGGCGACATTGTTGAAACCGCTTTCTTAGCCCAAGGTCTGATTGCCATTCGGGAGTATCTAAAGGATAAAGGTGATTCCGCTCAGCAGGTTGCCCAAAAAGCAGATAAGCTATGGAAAGAAATCAATTGGAATCACTATACAAACGGACAAAATGTTATTTTTTGGCATTGGAGTCCAAAATTTAACTTCCAGCAAAATCATCCCGTCAGAGGATATGATGAATGTCTGATCACCTATATCTTAGCCGCTTCCTCTCCTACTTATCCGATTGCACCGAATGTATATCATGAGGGCTGGGCAAGATCTGGAGCCATTAAAAGCAGTGCTAAAAAATACGACATTCCGCTCGTGCTGAAGCACAATGCCAAAGAAGGTGAAGTCGGTCCGCTTTTCTGGGAGCATTATTCCTATTTAGGACTCAGCCCCAAAGGGCTAAAAGATCAGTACGCTGATTACTGGGAAGCAACAAGCAACCATGCCAAGATCAATTTGGCATACGCAGATCTGAACCCGAAAGGTTACAAAGGTTATGGTTCAGCTAAAGGCTGGGGCTGGACGGCCAGCTATTCCATCAATGGCTACGACGCACATCATCCTGATAACGACCCCGGTGTTATATCACCGACAGCGGCCTTATCGTCTATGCCTTATATACCGCATGAAAGCATTCAGTTTGCTCAATACTTAAACAAACAGCTCGGAAATAAAATCTGGGGTAAATATGGCTACTATGATGCCTACAGTGAAACGGCAAATTGGTATCCTCAGCGTTATCTAGCAATCGATCAGGGCCCCATTATCGTCATGATCGAAAACTACAGAACAGGTAAAATCTGGGACTTATTTATGCAGGCCCCAGAAATTCAACAGGGACTAAAAAAACTCGGTTTTACCAGTCCTTATTTAAAATAGTGGTCTGTGGAATCATTTTCAATTCGTCACACGTTGAGAATGGTTCCTTCCACGAAAATAGCTTTGCATACAATCAGAAAGGTTCAAGAATTATATTGAGCCCTTTACATAAACTTACCCTGTAGCGAGGAGCGCAAAATCCATACGCACAAAAAAAATAATACGATGAAAAAAGTAGTAGGTACTTTCCTTCTTGCATTGCTAGCTTGGCATACAAGTCCGGCCCAGTCCAATCAGAAAATGGACCGATTCATTGATCAGCTTATGGCTAAGATGACTGTCGAAGAAAAGATTGGACAGCTTAATCTGGTCACCGGCGGTGAAGCGACGACCGGTACGACTGTATCCACCGATGTCGACACAAAAATTAGAAATGGTCAAATCGGTGGTATTTTCAGCATGAGTACACCAGCGAAAATCCGCAAAACACAGGAAATAGCGATCAAACAATCCCGATTAAAAATACCCATCATCTTTGGGATGGATGTCATTCACGGATATCGTACGGTGTTCCCAATTCCCTTGGGACTTGCCGCGACCTGGGATATGAACCTGATTCAGCAATCTGCACGTATAGCAGCAGAAGAAGCTACAGCCGATGGAATTAATTGGGCATTTTCGCCCATGGTCGATATCTCACGCGATCCACGCTGGGGACGTATTTCCGAGGGGGCAGGTGAAGATACCTACCTGAGCTCGCGGGTTGCAGAAGCCATCGTTCATGGTTTCCAAGGTGATAACCTCGCCGCACACAACACCATGATGGCTTGTGTCAAACATTTTGCCCTATATGGTGCAGCCGAAGGCGGTCGTGATTACAATAGCACGGATATGAGTCTGCACCGGATGTATAATGAGTATTTACCACCTTACAAGGCAGCACTGGATGCCGGAGCTGGAAGTATCATGACTTCTTTTAACGATATCAATGGTGTCCCTGCCTCGGCAAATAAATGGCTAATGACGGATGTCTTACGCAAGCAATGGGGCTTTAAAGGACTTGTCGTAACTGATTACACAGCCGTAAATGAATTAACGGCACACGGCCTCGGTGACCTTCAACAGGTCTCTGCCTTAAGCCTGAATGCCGGGGTTGATATGGATATGGTCGGTGAAGGGTTCCTGACAACATTAAAAAAATCTTTGGATGCAGGAAAAGTCAAAATTGCGGATATTGACAGGGCTTGCCGTTTTGTTTTGGAAGCCAAGTATAAATTAGGCTTATTTGATGATCCATATCGCTATTGTGACGAAAAACGGGCCAAAACAGTGATCGGATCTGCTGCCAACCATGCCAAGGCCAGAGAAATTGCGGCAAAATCATTTGTCTTACTGAAAAATGAAAATCAGGCACTTCCATTAAAGAAATCCGGAACAGTTGCTGTTATTGGCCCATTAGCTGATTCAGGACCGAATATGCCGGGAACATGGAGTGTCAGTGCTGAACTGGACAAAACAGCTTCTTTAGTGGAGGGGATGAAGGCCGTTTTGGGCAATAAGGTAAATATTCTCACCCACCTAGGAAGCAATCTGATGGAAGATCCCATTTACCAAAACCACGCAACAATGTTCGGCCGTACAATCCCACGCGATTCCCGAAAAGAAGAAGAGATCATTGCCGATGCCGTAAAAGTTGCCCAACAGTCCGATGTGGTCATCGCTGCACTTGGTGAATCGTCTGAAATGTCAGGTGAAAGCTCCAGTCGCTCAGAACTGGACATTCCAAAAAATCAACAAAATCTGTTAAAAGCATTGTTGGCCACAGGAAAACCAGTTGTGCTTGTATTATTTACCGGTAGACCACTAACGCTCACTTGGGAAGATGCCCACATGCCAGCGATATTAAATGTTTGGTTTGGTGGAACAGAAACCGGAAAAGCAGTAGCCGATGTCTTATTCGGGGATGTCGTTCCTTCAGGAAAGATTACGGCAACTTTCCCTCGGAATGTTGGTCAGATTCCAATTTATTATGCGCATAAAAATACCGGCAGACCCTATGGAAATTCAGGTGATTTTGAAAAATTCAAATCGAATTACCTGGATGTCAGCAATTCTCCGCTCTACCCTTTTGGCTATGGACTGAGCTATACGACTTTTGCCTATAGCGACATTCGCCTTGACCGAACTACAATCGATGAAAAAGGTACGCTGCAAGCAAGTGTCGACATCAGTAATACAGGAAATTATGACGCAGAAGAAACGGTGCAGCTGTATATCCAGGACTTAGTTGGCTCTGTCACCCGTCCCGTAAAAGAACTAAAAGGATTTCAAAAAATATTCCTCAAAAAAGGGGAGCAAAAAACTGTAACCTTTAAAATCAACGTGGGTGATCTCAAATTCTTCGACAACAACCTGAATTATGTTGCCGAACCCGGAAATTTCAAAGTCTACATCGGTCCCAACAGTCGCGATGTCAAAGAAAAAGCGTTTGAATTGCTTTAAATCTATTGCATCTGTATCATAAACAAGGCGGCACTTAGAAATAAGTGCCGCCTTGTTTATGATGAATGATTGTTAGTTCACCTATTTCATATTCCCATCAAAGCTTTCAAACAGTAAACGTAGTTCGGCCGCTTTCTCCGGATAATCCTTTAGAATATTAGTCCGTTCACTTGGATCCCAGGCAATATTATGTAACTCTTCAATTGCATCATACGGCTTACCCGAAATTTGATTAACTCCAGCGGCTATCCGACGATATTTCCAGTCGCCCGATCTAACCGCTTCGATATGGCCATAATTCACCAAAAATATAGGTCTATGTGGCGTCTTTAAATCTTCCGATTTACCATTCAGCAAAGAATCAATAGCCTGGCCATCAATGGATTTTTTGGGCAATGATGCACCAGTCCATTTGGCTATTGTAGGCAACACATCCAAGTTACTGATTGCCTGACGAATAACTTTCCCTTCTTGGGCATAGCCCTTTCCATAGACAATGAAAGGTACACGGACACCACCTTCTGTCGTTTCGGCTTTTGAACCTTTGAAGACACCTGCAGTACCCACATGCCAATTTTTGGTGGCATGATCGTCAGACATCCGCGATGGATAGGCTATCCAGGGGCCATTATCACTTGAAAAAATTAAGATGGTATTATCGGCAAGGCCTTTTCGCTCGACAGTTTTCCAAAGCTCCGAGAAATTATGATCCAGTTCCTGCATCACCGCACCAAGTGGGCCTGCATTTTGTTGATCTGCAAATCGGTTCTTTTTATTGGCAAATGCCAAAGGGAGATGCGGGAAATTATGCGCATAGTATAAAAAGAAGGGATGATCTTTATCTTGTTCTTCTATAAACTTCACTGTTTCTTTGTGATAAAGTGAGCTTAAGTCCGAATCATCTGGAGCAACGACTTCGGGTTTTCGGTTTCTGAAGATCTTAATAACAGAATCTGTCTTTACGTAGGGATCGCGGTAGTCATGACTATACAGCATCCCATAAAAAGAATCGAAGCCTTGTTGATTAGGATGATGGTAAGACTGTTTGTCTCCGAGATGCCATTTTCCGACCAACGCTGTCCGATAGCCTACCTTTTTTAATAATTCGGCAATCGTTTCCTCCTCATCAGGTAAACCTAAATCGGAGCCTGGACCAATGGGTGCCGGGAGGTTATAACGTGAAGCATATCTTCCGGTTAGTAATGAAGCTCTCGAAGGCGTACACGAAGGCGTAGAAACCATAAAGTTTGTTGCTCTCACACCCTTACTGGCGATCGAATCCAAAAAAGGGGTGGAAATATTCGGACTTCCGTAACAACCAATGTCGCTATAACCGAGATCATCGGTCAGAATCAAGATAATGTTAGGCTTTTTTTGCTGGGCATTGGCCAAAGCCACCAGTAAAAATAAAGCCATAGAGGTCATCAGTTTAGTGTATCGCATCATATGTATATGAGTTAATTGGATTTGTGTCACAAGATAACAATTTTTACCAATTTGGATTCTGTTTCAGATTCGGATTGAGATTAATTTCCCGTTGTGGAATAGGCCAGAGATAATGCTTTTTCGCATCAAAAACACGGCTTTCCGAAGCGGCCTCAACAACAGCTGTCTCCCCCTTGTTATTTTGATATGTGATGCCGTAAACTTTGCCCGGAACTACATTTTCGGCGGTTTTCCATCGTCTTATATCCGCAAGATGTAGTCCTTCGAAAGCCAGTTCCACCGTACGCTCCCGACGAACCAGCTGACGAAGCTGAGACTGATTGAGCTGGTTACTGATCAGCGGAAGTTTGACATCAGTACGCCCGCTTCTAACCTGATTGATCGCATCATATACACTTGCATCAATTTCACCTAGCTCAATCTTTGCCTCCGCATAGGTCAATAATACTTCCGCATAACGTAATAGTATAATATTCAAACCGCTCTTGGAAGGATTAGCCAGATCTTTTTTATCGATATATTTCTTGATATTGAAGCCGGTTGTAGAGGCGATATAGGTACTCCCTACCGCATCGGCGGTACCACTGTTGGGTGCAGGATGAAAAATAGCCCCATTTGGAAGCGGATCGCCATCCAAAAAAATTGAAAGAGCAAGCCTGAAATCCCGATTTTTAGAGGGATTTTTTGGATCATAACCGCTGTTCACATCCGTAATTACCTGTCCGCTGGAAGTTTCGTAAATATCTGTCAGCGCTTTGGTCGGCACATAGGTACTTTGCCCATTCTGCTGGCTATAAGGTGCTAATAGGTTAAAAACACTTTGTGTGTATATATTCTCCAGAAATTGCTTATCTAACAACACCTCTTTATTATTTTCGGCCGCATACGTAAAAAGATTTGCATACAAGGGGTATAGCTCAAATCGTCTGCTATCCATAATGGCTTTTGCTGCTTTTGCGGAAGCGGCAAAACGTCCGGCATACAGATCTGCCCGGGCTTTCAGTCCCAAGGCTGCCCAACGGGTTATCCTTCCAACATCGTTGCTCGTATAGCTTTCAGGCAAACTCGCCGCTGCCTGATCCAGTTCACTGTCGATAAAATCATAGATCTCATTGAGACTCGCCTGCTGTATCTCCCTTCCTTCCTGCAGTGTCAGGGGTGATTTTACAAGGGGAACTGCACCGAATAAATAGGCCAATTTGATGTATTGGTACGCACGCAATACCCGCGCTTCACCGATATATCGAGCGATCAGCGTTTCGTCTTTACTCCCCTCGATCTTATTGACATTGGCTAGAAAATAATTGGCCGCGCCAATTCCTTTATATGCATTGCTCCATGT
Organism: Sphingobacterium sp.; assembly: GCA_022712315.1. Lineage (GTDB taxonomy): Bacteria > Bacteroidota > Bacteroidia > Sphingobacteriales > Sphingobacteriaceae > Sphingobacterium. The sequence goes on from JALAGS010000151.1 coordinate 78,050, forward strand.
ATTGTACAATCGGGAGCTTGAAGCGTCATAGGTCCCAAGCTCGATATAGGCGTCAACAGCAAATGGCTGATTGACATGGGCAATATCTGTCAATGCATCCAAAGAGAATATTTCCGCGCCATCAAGATCATTGTAAAGGGCATTGACAGCCAGTTCTGCATCAGCTTGACTCTTCCAGAATATATTTTCCGACAACCGATCTGTCGGCACTGAATCCAACAGATTCTTATCGCATCCGAACATCGTGCAAGACAGGAGTCCAAGGCAAAAAAGCAGGTTTCTTTTATGGTATAGATATTTGTAAAAATTCATTATTCTTCAATTATAAATGATATAAACAATCACATTATAGGGTCAAATTCACCCCCAGTGTATAGAGTCCAGTTTGTGGGTAGTAAACAGCTCTTCCAGACTCTGCTTCAGGATCCAGATTCCATTCGTTCAGTTTTGAAATTGTCCATAAATTCGTCGCAGATAGATATACGCGCAGTTTATTGACCGTTGTTTTTCCGACGGCATGTAAGGGTATGGTATATCCAAATTGAATATTTTTCAGACGCAGATAAGATCCATTGACGACCAGACGATCAGCGGTCGCCACATTACGCAGGTCATATTTGACAACACGCGGAAAACGTGCATCCGTATGTGTTGGTGTCCAATAATCAGCTGTAAATATTTCGTGTGTAAATCCTTCTTGGTTTCCCATCTCCGCCAGTGCTCCTGACAATCGCGTATCGACTTTGGCGGCGCCCTGAAATAACAGATCAAGATCAAAATTCCTGAAGGTAAAATTACCATTGAGGCCGAACGTATATTTCGGGAAGGAGTTTCCAATAGCTGTCATATCATCGGCATTAATAACGCCGTCCCCGTTTAAGTCGACATATTTAACATCACCCGGTTTGGTATTTGTCGCATAGGTGGCTCCATAAGCTTTAATTTCCTCCGCAGATTGAAAAATACCATCGGTTTTATACCCCCACAAGGTGTTGACGGGAAGCCCTTTGGCAATAATATACCGTGGATCTATATCCGAACCCGAGATATATGGGCCAGTACCTTTTAGATCCGTTACCTCATTATGGTTGATGCTAAAATTTGCGTTTAACTGGTAAGCAAAGGCACCCGGAGCAGTTGGTCTTTTCTGATAATTGGCACTGAATTCCCAGCCCCGGTTAAGTACCGTTCCCGCATTCTGGGGTGATGGCTTCAGTCCCAGTACCGCAGGAATATCTAAATTCAGCAGAATGTCATCCGTTACTTTGTTATAATAATCTAGCGTAAACGTCAATTTATTATTCAGAAAAGAAGCATCCAGGCCTAAATCATACTGCGTCGTCGATTCCCAGCCCAGTTGCTGATTGGCATAACTGTCGAGCCGATAGCCTTGTACCGATTTACCCCCAAAATCATAACCTGCAGCAATTAAGGCAGAATAATAGCTGTATAGGTCCACCGATTGATTTCCGGTTTTACCCCATGAGGCCCTTAGCTTAAACTCGTTTAACCAGGTTTTTAGCGGGGTCCAAAACTGTTCTTTCGATAAGAGCCAACCTGCGGATGCGGAAGGGAAAAAACCATATTGCTTATCTCCGGTAAAACGCGAAGACCCATCATATCTGCCGTTCACCTCCAGTAAATACCGTCCATTCCAATCATAATTTACCCGCCCAAAGAAAGAGCGCAAACCATACTGCACATCGTACCCGCCATTACTTTTTGTCGCGTCATCGGCTCCCTGTCCGATAGACGTAATGTCATTATTGTAAAATCGCTCGCGATAAGCACTCAGGTAATTTTGATCGTTATGAATTTGTGAATATCCGGCAAGTGCCTTGATATGATGGGGACCAAGCTCCAGCTGATACGTCAACAAATTGTTCCAGGTATATTCCTTGCTATTATCGCGAATTTCTGTTAGTGAATTGATGGGAAAACTCTTAACTACCCCCGTACTTCGATCCTTATTTTCAAATGCATTCAAAAATGCCTTGCTGTTATTAAAATTTATCCTTGCTCCAAATTGAGAAGTAAACAGCAAATTATTCAAGAGCTGAATATCTGTTTTCACAATAGAACTCAAATAATTTTCATTGACTTTCTTAAAGCCGCTTTTTTCAATTAACATCAACGGGTTATTGCCCTGTGTGCTTAATCCATAAGTACCATCATCGTATTTCGGCACAACCCACATTGAACCGTGAAAAAAGTTATTGATCGGATCACGTCCGGGTTCCGAAGCTTTGCTGTACCGGTAATTGATGCTCCCTGTAAAATTGAGCCAAGAAGTTGCTTTATAATCGTTGTTTAGCCGAATGTCAGCCAACTCGGAACCATAATGTTCAATAATACCATCCTGCTTATTATAACGCACCGCCAGTCTAGACCGGAGAATCTCATTCCCGCCAGCAAATGACAATGAATGGTCTTGTTGCGGAGCCGTTTTCAACAGTGTGTCAAACCAGGTATTCGGTAAAGGATATTTTTCACGGTCTGTTGCTGTGCGATAGGCCGCAATGGATTCATCGCTAAATCGCGCCGGCACCGCTAGTCCTGCATTGCGGTAAGCGTCCTGTTGCAATTGCAGATAAGATATAGCATCCATTTGCTTAGGCTTATTAATTGACTTCTGCAGGGCGTAATAGCCATTATAATCAATCACGACATGTCCCGATTTTGCACTTTTGGTGGTGACAATAATGACACCGTTGGTCGCGCGTGAACCATATATCGCTGTGGAAGCGGCATCCTTTAGGACTGAAATTGAGGCGATATCATTCGGGTTGAGTTTGGACCAGGGCTGTTCGATTCCATCGACAATAACCAAAGCATTATTTTTACTGAGATCATATCCGCTTGTACTACTTGAATTGGTATTAAATGTCGTCAGACCTCTGATTCGGATATTGGCCGCTGATTGCCCCGGTTTTCCACCAAGGTCTTGAACTGTTACCCCCGGCAGCAGGCCCTGTAAAGCCTGCTGGGTATTAGAAACCGGTCTTTTCGTCAGTTTATCGCCTTCAATACTGGAAATTGAATTGGTCAGCGAGATTTTCTTCTGTGTTCCATAGCCAACAACGACCACCTCATCAAGGTCCTGCGTAAGGGGCTCCAATTCAATTTTCGTAGGAGACTCGGAAACCAACAAGGTCTTCTTTTTATAACCGATGCGCGAGAGCGTAATGGAGAACGGTAATTTCTGTCCGGTTACAATTTGAAAAAATCCTTTTTGATCTGTTGTAACCGCATGAGTTACCGCTTCGAGCTGAATGGTTACGCCTTCAAGTGGCTGCTTATGCTGGCTGTCATAGACATATCCTGATAAGGATGCATTGATAATCGGTCTAACATCTGTTTGCGCATATACCCGATGCCCAAGGCCAGATAATAGTAAACATAGCGACAAGGTAGAATACCGGAGTACCCTAAAATTTTTCATAGATAAAGTGTTAATGGTGAATACGAACAAGTGCCAACGCCAATCGAATACTTGTTTTTATTTTGAAGACATTAGGGGAAGCGAGCGCCTCCCCTGCTGTCAGTTTGAGAAAAGATAAGGGAAATTATCCTATATAACACATTCGCATCTTTCTTACATCAGGGGATTTAGCCTTTAAAGACTTTGCAGTAATACTTACGAAAAATGTGCTTTTACTAATATTGATATGTTCCATAATAATGTATTCATACGGTACGCTGAAAAAGTAACCCACTTCCAACAGCCACCTGTTATCTCCTCACAAATATAGAAGTAATTTTAATATAATCTACTAGCCCTATAGATTTTATTAAAATAAATATATAGGACATGCGGGCGCGTTAGAAAAGCAAGCCGGTAAGCTTAAAGAATTGGCGATTGGGGTTAACCGGGGAGTTCTTATTTTAGCGTTTTTAAATAGGTTTTGATCAGCTGTATTCCTTCATCATGCAATACGGTGGTTCCTTTTTGAGGCATATGCATCTCCCCTAATGTAGACATCCGCCCAATAATCTTGGCTTGTTTCAACCAGATCCCAGTTTCATTCATGGGGCTTTCATATCGAAGGTCCAGCATTGTCATATAAGCAGTCCCTTTAGGATTATGACAATGGGCGCAATTAATCTCCAGATAAGCTCGTGCACGTTCTACAGTCGATTGTCCGGCATCATCATAAGCTGGCAAATGATTGAGGCCTTTCAGGGACTTCAAATCGAGTGCTTCCTGCTTCGCCAACAGCATCAATTGCTGGATACTGTCGCGATCGTGAACGATGATCCGGTTCAGGTTTCTGATCTTCGGACCTATTGGAAACAGATGATTTCCTTGTCGATGGCATGCAATACAATCTTTGCGTGAAGGAATAATATAATTTGTTTGTCGCTCGACACCTTTGTCGTCCAAAAATGAAACCGGTACGGAAGCACTGTCCATCAACAGAAACGCTTCATCTTGGGCCGCATTCCATTGATAGGTAGCGGCGTTCCACTGTCCGTCTTTATGGATCAATAGCCGCGTTTCAAGCAGCTGCAGTTTTGAGTTCCCTACCGTATCTCCCGGGGGATAAAAAAAAGTTTTGGCAATGATGGTACCATCCGGGAAGCTGGGTAAACCATCGTCTGAGGCAATCATTTTTTTTCCTTTGGGAAGAAAGATGACACGTTTTTTATCTGTATAGTCTGTAAATAAGGCCGAAGCTAATTCGTAGGAAATACCCTGATCGTTTGGAACAAGATCCGCAATTTTACCCTTGAATAAATTGTAATCAGATAATTTATCCCTGAATACCAAATTATCTTTAGCAACTGTTCCCCGCCCGGTATTATTCAGTATAATAAAAAGTATGGGTATCAATAAAACACCCATCAAAATCATCACTTTTTTCATTTCCCTAATGCTCTTCTACCCTTCCGCCATTATCTTAAAATTCGGACGAAGATAAGATAAAAAAGAGATTATAGGGATGGATTGCTTCGGTTGACTTTCATATTTTACAATCAGGACAGAAATCAGCAGAAATCCAGCTTTTTTATCAAAAAATAAAACTTTTCATGGATATATACGCAAATAAAATGGCTATATTTAACTGTCTTTTAACCAAAACTTCGGATCCATGGAAGATATGATTCTCTATAATCGGCTTCAGTTCGCTTTTACAATTACATTCCATTACTTATTCCCTCAATTGACCATGGGTTTATCCCTCATGATCGTCTATTTCAAATGGAAATTTCTGCAGACACAAAACGAAGATTACAACCATGCGTCAAAATTCTGGATGAAAATCTTTGCGCTGAATTTCACCATGGGTGTTGTAACTGGCATTCCGATGGAGTTTCAATTTGGCACCAACTGGGCTAAATTTTCTGAACTTACCGGTGGGATTATTGGTCAGACCTTAGCCATGGAAGGCATGTTCTCTTTTTTCCTGGAATCTTCGTTTCTGGGGATGTTTCTGTTTGGAGAGAAACTGCTCGGCCATAAACTCCATTTTTTATCCGGACTCATGGTTTTTATCGGATCTTGGGCCAGCGGCTTTCTGATTATTGCCACCCACTCCTGGATGCAGCATCCCGTTGGGTATGAAATACTCGAAAACGGCAAGTTTGTCCTCAACAACTTCAGTTCACTATTTAGCAATCCGTGGCTATGGCCCTCCTATCTCCACAATCAAGCCGCATCGTTGGTGACCAGCTCCTTTTTCGTTGCTTCGATCGGCGCGTTTTATCTGCTCAGTGACCGGCATAGCAAATTTGGAAAGATATTCGTTAAAAGCGGTGTCATCTTTGGTGCGATCTCGTCGGTGATGCTTGCATTTCCTACGGGAGACCTTGCCGCCAAAAATGTGGTTAAATACCAGCCCGCAGCATTCGCTGGTATGGAAGGGATTTTCAAAACCGAGAAAGGTGGATCAGAGATTATTCTGATTGGTCAGCCGGACATGGAAAATAAAAAATTAGACAATAAAATAGCGGTACCGAATGTATTAAGTTTCCTCACTTATCAACGCTGGGATGCAGAAATTAAAGGACTAAATGAGTTTGATCAGTCTTTGCATCCAACCAACGTGCCGGGACTGTATTACAGTTATCATATTATGGTCGGTCTGGGTACGATATTTATCGGAATTATGGTTCTTGGAGCACTTTTGCTCTGGCGGAATAAACTCTATCAAACCAAGTGGTTGTTATGGATTATCATGTTTATGATCCCTTTTCCCTACATCGCCAATACCGCCGGATGGTATACAGCAGAGCTCGGACGGCAGCCCTGGCTCGTCTATAATTTAATGCGGATGGTCGACGGGGTCTCACCTACCGTATCTTCCGGCAACACCTTATTTACCTTTCTGGGTTTCGTCGGATTATATATCCTGTTGGGACTGCTCTTCTTGATGTTAGTCTTAAAAATTATTAGAAAAGGTCCTGAAACAACAGTTGCATTAACCTAATTAGCTATGGAAATATTCTGGTTTATCGTATTAACTTTCATGCTGGGAATTTATATTGTACTCGACGGGTACGATTTTGGGGCGGGAATTGTCCATCTGTTCTTCGCGAAGACCGAAGAGGAAAAAAAAGCTGTAACAAATTCCATTGGACCATTTTGGGATGCCAATGAAGTATGGCTCATTGCTTCCGGAGGGGTATTATTTTTTGCTTTTCCTACACTCTACGCTTCTTCGTTCAGTGGATTTTACCTGCCACTCATGCTTGTATTATGGCTGCTTATTTTTAGAGCGATAAGTCTCGAGCTAAGGGGCCAGGTTCACCACCGCCTTTGGGAAGCTTTATGGGACAGAGCCTTTGGCCTTGCAAGCTTATTGCTCGCGCTTTTCTTTGGCGCAGCCCTAGGAAATGTCGTCCGGGGAGTCAACCTGGGTATGGTGGAAAATGGTGTATCGACGCAAGAACCACATTATTTCTTCTTAGCACTTTGGAATCCGACATTTGACCCTTTAGCCCAGCATCAAGGCATTATAGACTGGTTCACCATTATATTAGGTCTGGTCGCCGTAGTTACCTTAACAATTCACGGTGCAGGATGGGTAATCCTGAAAACGTCAAGCACACTCAACACTAGATTAAAAAACATTATTTTTAAACTCAATTTTGTCCTGCTTATTCTGGTCATCCTATCGGCCTACGTATGGCACTATGTAAAACCGATCTCCTTAAACAATCTTCAAAATCATTATTGGCTTTGGATATTTCCGCTTATCGCAACAGTTGGATTGCTTGGCCAATTTTGGATCCGAACATTTAAAAGAGATGGTACCGGTTTTTTATTTTCATCACTTTTTATATTAGGCAGTTTTGCGACCACTGTTGCGTCCATGTTCCCCATACTGTTACCTTCAACGAATGGCGTAAATCCTTCCTTGACCATTCAAAATGCCGCAGCACATGAATATGGTCTTTCGGTCGGTTTAGGCTGGTTTATGTTTGCAGCTATTTTGGTGGTAGCCTATTTCATCATCCAATTTAGGGTGTTCAAAGGTAAACTGGATGACGTAGGTTATGGCGAACACTAAGTAATCGTTTTTTATTAAAGCCCCAATAGTTTATGTTTCAACGCAAGCTGAACAAGTTCTATCATGTTTTTTACTGTAAATTTAGTCAATAGATTGCGTCGATGTGTTTCCACTGTAACCGGACTTAAAAACAGCTGTTCAGCGATCTGATTCGTCGTAAGACCATTTGAGATCAGGATCAAAATCTCCTTTTCACGCTGCGTAAGCCGGGGAAGGCTCTTCATCGTAGAAACTGCACCAGTATATAATTCTTTTGCACGATCACAGATGGCTTCTCTGCCTTCGAGCCCCAGCTGTACACAGTCCAGAAACTCGCTGTTGGACACGTCCTTTAAAATATAACCATTTCCTCCAGCCTGCATAAACTGAAAAATAAGGTTGCCATCGGCCAGATTACTCAACGCAACAATGGGAATCAAAGGAAACAGCTTCCTTACCTGTGCACAGACCTCCACTCCGCTGGTATTCAGCAGCTGCATATCCATCAGCAACAGGTCAGCTTTGGTTGTATTTAGAAATTCAATCAATGATACCTCTTCCAAAAAAGGATATACCCGATACCCATCCTGATTATTGAGAAAAGAAACAACTCCTTCCAACAATAAGGGATGATCGTCTAACACTGCAATTACCTTCATGACTCCGCTTATTTAAACAGTTACACCAATCTCGATTTGGGTTCCGGATCCGAGCTTGCTCTGAATGTCAATTGATCCATTGATCCATTTAACCCTATTTACCATATTATTTAATCCCAATCCATAATTTAATACGGAGGAATCGAAGCCTTTGCCATTATCCTCCACGAGTATATGTAATATTTCTTCCGATTTACTTACCTGAACAATAATCGAATCTGCATTGGCATACTTTAGTGCATTTGAAATGGCTTCCTGAACAATTCGGTATATGACCAATCCCTTCTGAAAATCCACATTCAATTCAGGTTCGTAGTTCTCAAACTGGATCGAAACATGACTATTTTTCATCGCCACGCACAACTGCTCCAAGGCTGCTATCAATCCAAACTGACGCAATGATTCGGGCATCAGATTATGTGATATCCGCCTGACTTCCCCTAAAATGTCATTCAGCCTCTGAGGTACTTCATCGGTCAAGATTGTACTCTTTGCTACGTCGCCGGCAATCTTAAATTTTAAGCCTGTTAACATGCCACCTATGCTATCGTGCAGATCCTGAGCAATACGCTGCCGCTCCTGCTCCTCCCCCTTGAGCATAGATTCTGAAATTTGCAGTTGCTTTTCCTTTTCCAGTTTCTCCAATACTATTTCGTGGTTGAGCTGTATCTGTGTATTGAGCTTCCGTTGTTTTCTGTAGAAAAAAGCAACAAATAGCACAATAAAGAAAAGCAAAATGGCAATACCCAAAACTAGAAAAATCCGAAATTGGTTCCGGTCCTTTTCTGCGCGCAGATTCAGAATCTCTTTTTCTTTTTCAACGGTCTTATACTTCGTCTCCATCTCATTCATTTTTTCCAGCAGTTGGACCTTTTGAATGCTATCGGATAGTTTATTTGCCATTGTTGACATCTTCAGTGCATCCTGATAGTTACCCATCAGCTCATTTACACCCGCCAGTTGACTATATACAATTTTACTATTATAAAGATCCCGGGTCAATAAGCCATTTTTTACGATTTCCTCCAGCTGCAGTTTAGCATCGGCATACTTTTTCTGCAGGAGGTACACATTAAACTTTCTGAACCGCATCATCTGGAATAATTTCCAATTGTTCATTTTCACCGACCAATCCAACCCGATATCCAATAAGCGAAGTGCTTCATCGGTGTTCTGTTTTGTCGTAAAGTAAAGCGCCTCATTGTAATAGTAATTGGGCAATTGGGAAGAATTTGGGTAATCTTTCAACAGCTGTTTGACCTTGTCCAATAATGCTCTTGCTTCTTTGGATTTGACTTGATAGCAATAATTACTGACTGCATTGAGATAAGCCACCACAAGTGCAGCACTCGGTGGTTGCTGTTCGAGCTGTTTGATCGCCAATTGATGGTATTCATCAGCTTTTGCAAGCTGGTTGGACGACATAAATGTCATGCCGATCATCGTATTTATACTACCTTCCATGATGGGATCATGTGCTTTGGCATATGGCAGGCACTTCCCGTTGAGAATATCCAGAAAATCAGCAAATCCTTTTTTAGGAAATCGAATCAGCCCCAAATTATACCATGCTTTGGCCAAAAGTCCCTGCTGAAAGGGCTTTTGTATATTTACAAGCAGATCTACACATCTTTGGGCTTCAATTCCAGCGTTTTTACTATCCAGAAATTGTCCATAATAATAGCTTTTATAAAGTGCCCCCATCGCCTGTAAGCTCCGGAATGGTTTGGCCAAACGCTCCCCCTTTCGCATATGATCCCAAAATTTGGTCGTATCCCTAAATCTATAGTAATCTGCCAAATAAAAACATTGCATGGCTTTCACACTGTCGTCCGAACTTGTCATCAATAGTTTTTCTGCATCAGTTCGAGATTTGTTCTCATCCAATGGCAGAAAACTCTGGGCAGCTACAGCATGTACAGTAAAGTATACTATAAAAAACGCAATTATCCTCGTTAACTCTTTCAACTGAAACATCATTAATCCAATATCTTATATCATTTAAACAATTAACTAAATGGGGCCTTTTCAGCCAATAGTTTCATAATATGAATACGGAAAGTCTTCTGGTGGTTCAAGACTTCTATCTACCTCAAATTTCCCGCCGATCAGACTTCATCAAAGCCAACAGTAGAAAATATAGACCGGAAAACCGCATAATAAATGGCGGGTCCAAAAAACAAAGATATATCTCCGCGATGAATTGCTAAAGACATTCTTCTACTTTTTTGAAATTAATTGTCAACATAAGGATAGGCTAATCTATTTAAATACAGGCTAAAATACTTCCGTTGAAAAAAACGCCTCTCGAGCTATCGGGAGGCGTTTTTTTAACGATATGTGCTGCTCTTTTTCGTCGCAATATCGATCAGCAAATCCAATTTACACTGATAGGCCGAAGAAATAACACTTGGATTATCGGACTCAAAAAGTGCCGATTTCATGATAGGGACACTAAAGGGCAATGTCCAGGCGCGAAGTGATTTTGCGATCGCATCCATAGCATTGATCCCTTGCAGCGCATGTACACCATCGGCCCAGCAAACCAGTCCAATATGTTTGTCCGTCAGATAAGCGGGTTTGTTCTGGGCACTCACTTCTAGCCAGTCCAGACAGTTCTTCATGACGCCGGGAATACTTCCGTGATATAAAGGAGACAACCAAAAATGCACATCTGCCTCAAGAAATAAGTTATTCATTATCTTTACTGCATTAGGCACGCGGTTGAGACTCAGATCAAATAAAGGTATCCCGCTGTCAGCTAGATTAAAAATCGTGTTATCGATGCCTATTTGGTTCAATTTTTCGGAAAAATAATTCGACAGTTTTCCCGATGTAGATTCTTGCCTTCTTTCCAAGGCACCGTTAAATATCAATGCTTTCATTATACTTTACTTTTTTTAAAAATAACTTTAGGCATACCCACCTCACCATACATCAGCGTTTGTACAATCGGAACCAAACGTTCTGTTGCTACCATATAAAGTGATGCCGGGATATCCGGACGGGCTCGTACAACAACTTTTTGGTTCTGAAAATGCGATAAATCCACCGATCGAAAAGCCTGCCTCCATAGGTCTATGGCCAGTTCCTCGGCATCCTTAAAATCGTAATAAGCTGCAATAGGATGAAGTTTCTCCGCCAGGGTCATATAGACCCAAGGCGGGATAATTGCATCAACAGAACAGCTGATGGCAACGGCTTTATTCGCAAAAACGGACCAATCCACGGCCGCCAAAGCTTCTCTAAATTCCTTTTCTCTGACGATAGCCTCTTGATAAAGCAATACTTTGATATCAAAGCTTTCGATCGTCAGGTTGGTCTTAAAATTGATCAGATCTAAGGCCAATATGCCCGTGTTTTCAACTTTATTTACAAACATGTCGTCTTTACACCAAACTAGCGATTACCGCTTCATATTTTTGTTCCACAACAGACCAATCCAAAACTGACCAAAATGCATCCAAATAGTCCGCTCTTTTATTCTGATATTTCAAATAGTAAGCATGCTCCCAGACATCGACCCCCAAAATAGGGAAACCTCTGCTGGTCAGTTGCGTATCCATCAACGGATTATCCTGATTTGGAGTAGCTGCTACACCCAAAGCCCCCGAGTTCTTGACATAAAGCCAGGACCAGCCCGAACCAAATTGCCCAAGTCCTGCATTTTTTATCTGGGCTTTGAGCTGATCCAAAGAACCGAAGGCTGCGTTTATTTCATCCGCTAATTTTCCTGTGGGTACCGTTTGTGGATTGGGCGATAAAATTTCCCAAAATAACGTGTGGTTAAAATGACCGCCAGCATTATTTCGGACCGCTGGACCATATTCGCTGACCTTTACCAAAATATCCGATAATTCGCCGGCTTCGCTTTCCTTTCCTTCTAATGCCTTATTGAGATTGTCGACATAGGCTTGATGATGCTTTTGATGATGAATCGTCATGGTCTCACGATCAAAATGAGGCTCAAGCGCCGCATAGGCATATGGTAACTGGGGTAATTGAAATTTGTGCATAGTTTTATTGTTTTTATGATAAGTCAAAACTAGAGAATCCATTTTAATAAAACAACCATTTAGTTGTTTTATTAAAGTCATAAAAATACCAAACCCTCGTGTTACGCCCTACTTTAGAACAAAAAATAAAAACACTACCTTTGTTGAAAGTCTATAAAACAACTTTTTTATTGTCAAATGCAGAAGAGTCCAGCTGATCGAATATTAATGTTCTTAAAAATGCGCCGGGAAGCCACAGCAGCTTTAATTGCAACAGAATTGGCGATAACAAAAGAAGGTGCCCGTAAACATTTATTGAACCTCGCAAATCAGAACCTGATTGTATCCAACAGCCGAAGCGAAGGTATAGGCCGTCCTTCAACTTACTACAGTCTGTCTCCACAGGGCATGGCAAGATTTCCGGATAGTCACGCCGACATTACGGTACAGTTGTTACAATCGATTAAACAAGTACTTGGCGAGAATGCGCTTGATCTGCTGATCAGCGATAGAGAGTCTAAAGTATACCAGAAATATGCCCATGCTATCACGGGTACTGAATCTATTGAAAAAAAACTTGAGGTAATTGCCGCTAAGCGGACTGAGGAAGGCTATATGGCCGAATGGAGAAAAGAAAGTGACCATTATCTTCTCATTGAAAATCATTGCCCGATATGTGCAGCGGCAACCGAGTGTCAGGGATTTTGCCGTTCAGAACTGAATAATTTCCAACAATTGATCGGTCCGGCCTATGTGATCAGCAGAACGGAATACATGATCGACAGTGCTCCGCGCTGTACGTATCGCATCATGAAAAAGAAATAAAGCAGCCCCAGCTAAAAACACAGCAAATAAATTAATAATATACCAAAAAGTATTTTTTATATTTGCATCAAAATACGCAGAATAATTATGTCAAAAGCAGAGCAGACCCGACAGTTCATTATTGAAAAAACGGCACCGATCTTTAATAAGAAAGGTTACTTTGCTACTTCCCTGTCAGATATCACCACGGCTACCGGTTTAACCAAGGGGAGTATTTATGGTAATTTTAAAGATAAAGACGACCTAGCCATTCATGTCTATAGTTATCAGAGTAAAAAAATAGCGGAAGCCGTAAATCAGCAGATTACACAGCAAAAAACAGCACTAAAAAAACTATTCTCTTTCCTAGATTTTTATAAAGACAACTTTAAATCCATTGCAGCTTCTGGCGGCTGTCCAATGATGAATGCTGCGGTTGAAGCAGATGATTCTTTATCTTTTCTAACGCCAAAAGTCAGACGTTCATTTGACCTCTGGCGTCAGCGTTTAATCCTGATTCTGGAGGAAGGAGTAACGAACGGAGAATTTAAGCAAGATGTTTCTACTGAAAATTACGCCATTACATTTATGGCAATGATCGAGGGCGGAATTTTGCTATCAAAAATTACCGGAAGAGGAAAAGACTTAGCAATTGTCTTAGATAAAATGAGGGAAATGATTGATCGGGAGATCAAAAGCTAGTTTTTTTATAAAAACAAATACCAATCGGTATATTATTGGATTAATATTAAAATAAAAAGAGATGAAAAGAGTTGTAGTTACCGGTATGGGAACCATAAACCCATTGGGAGAAAACATTGATATATTCTGGAACAACATTTTGCGCGGTGAAAACCGCACAGCAATGATCAGCCGTTTTGATGCTTCCTTATTTCGAACACAGATTGCAAGTGAAATTAAGCACTTTCAACCCGAAAAATACTTAGATAGAAATGAGATCAAAAGGAGCGATCTTTTCACACAATATGCTTTATACAGTGCAGCCCAGGCACTGGAAGATTCGGGACTTGTACCTGAAAACATGGATCCTTTTGCCATCGGTGTCATTTGGGGTGTTGGTCAGGGCGGAATGGAAACTTTCGAAAAAGAGGTAGAAGGCTACGTTACGGGAGATTACAAACCACGATTCAGCCCATTTTTCGTTCCCCGGCTTATCGTCAATATGGCTTCAGGAATGATATCGATGAAATATGGTTTAAAAGGAATCAATTACACAACAGTATCGGCCTGTGCAACATCCAATACTGCGTTTATGGACGCTTTCAATTACATCCGGTTGGGAAAAGCGAAAGTCTTTATCAGCGGCGGCTCAGAGGCTCCCATTACGCCCGCTTCCGTCGGTGGCTTTTCGGCCATGAAAGCCATGTCGAGCCGGCATGATAGTCCACAGACTGCGAGCAGACCATTTGACCGCGATCGTGACGGTTTTGTCATGGGCGAAGGGGCCGGTGCGCTCATCCTGGAAGAGTACGAACATGCAAAGAACAGAGGCGCAAAAATTTATGCAGAACTTGTAGGAGCTTCAATGACTGCCGATGCCTACCATATGACTTCCCCCCATCCCGAGGGAGTGGCGGCAGCAAAGGCAATGTCGCTGGCTTTGGAAGAGGCTAAAATTAATACCAGCGAGCTCGACTATTTAAATCTTCACGCAACTTCAACGCCGGTTGGCGATATCGCTGAACTAAAAGCCATGCAACGTGCTTTTGGCAACTCCAGCAATCTTTGGGTCAGTTCTACCAAGTCAATGACAGGACACCTGCTTGGTGCTGCCGGAGCTATCGAGGCAATCATTGCCATAAAATCGATCAATAACAATGTTATCCCTGCAACGATCAACATCGAAAATATAGATCCGGAGATTCCCGAAGGAGTTAATATTGTGGTTAATCAGCCATTGGAAAAAACCGTAAATACAGCAATGAGCAATGCTTTTGGTTTCGGTGGGCACAATTCGAGTATCGTTTTCAAAAAAATATAATTTTTTTTGAAATAATACTTGACAGAGTGTAATAAACACACTATCTTTGTACTATCATAATTTAGGTTTATAATTGGTTATTTAAGGTTTTCATTCTCCCCGTTTGAAAACCTTTTTTTTTGCTTCCTTATTCCAATTGATAGAAACCGGCGCAGCAATTCATTTGTCAATTTATCAGGATCCAAAGCAGTTCCGGCACCGACTAAATATCGTTTCTATTGATTCATTCCTATCCTATGGCCAATTGATCGTTCCAACGAGCTATTCAATTCGTTATTTCAATGGATAGCATACGTCGGGAAAAAGTTGCATTTGATCTGATGTTTAGGCAGCGCGAATGAAACCTATTATTTCCTCAAAGTTAAACAAGACAAGTCGTTTATTTTAGCTAAAGTCGACCATTTTATACCGTTTTCAGAGACACATAAAGCCTGTTTAAAGCACTGTTATAGTACTAACCCCTAGTATGACTTTAGTACTATATCCGTACTATATCCGTGCTTTATCTGTGCTTTATCTATACTGGAGCTGTAAAGTTGCCTAAAAGAACAGCTTTAAGAAGGTCCAATCAGAAAATTAAAATTAACATTTAGTTAACATAAATTCGCTTATTATACCGACCAACCTGCCGGCATATTTACACAGTCTGGAATAGGGTCTGGAAAGGGTATTATCTCGTATGCAGTGGATTCACAATTTATATCTCTCAAAGAAAGACTGTTAAACTGCCTTACACTTAGATTTAATACCAGTTTAAGATGAGATGGAGGAACGATTAAAAAAAACAGCGAGACAACCGAAATTGCCTCGCTGCGTAAAAATAAACATATGAAACTAAAATTTTCCAGTACGTTTGTCCCACCACATCTGTTCTCCCCAGACAAAATCTTTTACCTTAGTAGCTGCCGCTTCCACGTTGAGTTTGTTATTTTGATATTCGCTATTAGGATAAGGAGCTCGCCATGGCTGATCATTATGCGCTGAACCATATACCGAATTCAACGAAGGGTAATTTGTTGTCGGCACACCTGTTCTCCGATACAAACTCCAAGCCTCATAATTTTCTTTAAAAAGTGCCACCCATTGATCCCACCAAATACGTTCTTTCGTGTTGTTCCATTTTCCAGCACCGGCTAGGTATGTATCTATACCTGTCTGAGAAACGCCATTTTCTTTCATAGAGAGATTTACCGCTTTTTCATAAGCATCTTTTGCTGTGATCCCCACATTATAACCTAACATTGCTGCCTCAGCCAAGTTATAATAAGTTTCACAAGATTTATAGAACGGAATAAATCCAGCGGGATCACCCATATATTTCTCTCCAATCCATGAAACAGACCTCAATACAGCTGGCCCAGATTTAGCCCCATTTGGATATCCTTTATAAGTATCTGCATCTGTCTTCTGAGCAATAGCAGCTATCCGCGGATCATTTGTGGCAACCATGTGGTCTATAAAAATATCTGACAATGCCCAGTTATCAATTCGCTTTCCATAGATACCAGAGTTATACCATGGCTCAAAATACGGTAGTGCGCCAGGAAAATCAACGTAACAATTTTCATCGTTATTCACGATTAAAGGATATTTAGTCGGATTCCCTGCAATTTCTTCTACTGTAGATTTAGCTAGACTGGAAGAAACCCCAGAGATACGGATTGCCATTCTCAATCGCAATGAATTACAGAATTTTTTCCACATCTCCATATCCCCACCGTAGATAACATCAAAATTACCAACGTCATCGGAACCTACTCCTGCAGCCATTTCATCAGCAATTTTCTTTAATTCAGCCATCACTGCAGGATAAATATCTTCTTGTTTATCGTATTTAGCCAACAAAATACTACCCTCAGCAGGAAGCCCCTTAAGCGCTTCTGAATAGGGTACATCTCTCCAGCCTTCCGTTAGCAAAAACCACATATAATTCTGCCAAATACGTCCGATTGTTCTTACATTTTTAAAAGCTTCTGCCTTATCTTCGGTTTTGGCCAGCAAATCTTTGATCTGCGTATTGTTATAATAACAATTATACCAACGATTCCCATAGGTGTTATTCGTTGGAATCAAGCCGGACATATAATCCATATATTGAATTTTCACAATATAGCCCGCAAACGTTCCATAACCATCCACATCCCCTCCAAAGGATTCCGCACTATTTCTTAATACATTGGTCAACATATTTCCGGGAGGTACATTTGGCAATGCGTCTGGATCAACATTGATCTCATCAAAACTCTTGGTACACCCCGAAAAAAACATCATTGATGCTAAGGCAGGTATACTTAATTTTATAAATAAACTTTTCATAGTTTCTATCTTATCCAGAGTAATTCTATACGAGTTACTTTTTAATTACACTAAAATGAAAATCCTAATTTAAATCCAATACTTCTTGAAGAAGGCACTGTAGCCTGTTCAAAACCAACACCGCGGCTATCGCTTGACACGCCACTTGTTTCAGGATCTAAACGCATTGTATTTGATTTTTGAACCCATAACAATGCCAGATTCGATCCAATCAATGAGACATTTGCGCGTTTGATCCCTTTAATCTTACTGTAAAGATGTGAAGGAATAGTATAGGTCAAATATGCTTCGCGCAATTTGAGGAAAGACCCATCAAACACGTAGCTTTCTGCAATACCTCCTGATTCGAACCAATCTTGTGCATTGGTTTCAATTGTATTGGCAATCCATCCTCCTTTACCATCAGACATTGCAAAGCGCTCATTGCTCATCACATCTTTTCCAGCCACGATTGCTCGCTCACGTACGCCATTGGCGGCAGTGATTTCAGCAACCCCTGTGGTATAAGCATGGCTCATTGTTTGGGACCAAATATCTCCCCCCTTTCTAAAGTCAAGCATAAAACCAAAGCTGAAATCTTTATACCTAAAATCATTACGCATACTTGCAAGATAGTCTGGCGTAACATTTCCAATAATCTGATTTGGCTTAGACATAACCAAACCGCTTTCATTGACTTTGATAGCACCTTTCATAGTTCCATCTTCCACACGGTCATATCCAGTACTTCTCAACGCGCCCCAAGCTTCTCCAACAGTTGCTGTATTTGCGATACCCCAAGTCCATCCTAATTGATAGGTTGTCAAATTCAATTGCGGATATAATTCCAAAATTTTATTGCGATCTCTTGAATAGTTTATCGTTGTTGTCCAATTCAAGCCATTTTCATTTTTTAAGATATCCCCTCTCAACTGCAGTTCGACCCCCTTACTTTCGATGTTACCAGCATTTAATACCATACTACTAAACCCGACCACATTGGAAGTTGTTACAGGAAGGATTTGCTTCTTCGCATTCTTATGGTAATAAGTGAAATCAGCATGAATACGGTCATTTAAAAATCCGATCTCAGTACCAGTTTCCCAAGAATAAATTGCTTCAGGCTCCAAATTATTAATTGCATAAGTCATACTTTTATACATCTGCGCAATACCGTTAAAAGCATTTGCTTGCGCATAGTAGTAATTCCCATTTCTATACGGAGTTGTTGCATTTCCAACTTTAGCGACATTCAATCTAAGTTTCCAGAACGACAACGCGCTTCCCTTTAAATTAGAAAAGGACGTTGTTGGAATCCAACTTAAACTTGCTGAAGGATAGAAAAACGATTTTGTAATTGTTGAAGACCAATCATTACGCGCCGTCGCATCAAGATAAAGCTGGTCTTTCCATCCAATCGAAGCCTGACTATAAACAGAATTGGAACGATTATGTGCATGGTCCATATTTGTTACCGCATCCCCTATTTTGTTGGTAATCGTATATACACCTAAAACATTTAATCCACTGGCTCCTAAACTATTTGATTCATACTGATTATCTCGGTAATTGGCACCTACTATCGCTAATATATTGAAATCACCAAATTGTTTATTAAAATTGGCCAAGAAGTCCGCATTGAACTCTGAATTACTGCTTTTAATTTCATTGAAACTTCCTAATGGATGATCAAAGTTGTAATAGTTGCGTTCAAAGATATCTGTATGATAATAATCCAAACCTACTCTACCTTCAAATTTCAAAAATTCATACGGTTGATAATACAAAGATGATTTTCCAAAAATCCGATTGGTCTTCAATGAATTCAAAGAATTATGCATGGTATAAAAAGGATTCATATGATAATTAGAATTCCAATTATAATAGGTATAATTTCCTTGAGCATCCCTTTCATTCCAATTTTTCTTCAGATCTTGCATATCCACCTGACGACCAAACCAAATCAAACCATTCATCGGGTTTGCGCCATCATATCCCTGTGTAATCAAATTACCACTTTCTGTTCTGGTAAAATTGGACATGATATCATAAGAAAATTTTTCATTGATCTTGTACTCATTATTCAATTGAGCTGAATACTTTTTTTGATCAGTTTTCGGTACTGTTCCTTTTTGATCACGAAAAGATAATGAAGCACGAGTAGAGGATCTTTCATTTTTCGCTAACAATGAAAGATTATGATTTTGAGAGTAACCTGTTTGGAAAAACTCCCTCACATTATTGGGATGTGATATCCATGGTGTTGCTTGCCGAACGCCATTAACCACAGGGCTGTTAAATTGAGGTAATTGCAATCCTATGTCTAAGCGAGGTCCCCATGATTCATCAAACCCATCATTAACACCTCCCCCAGCTCCATCTTTATAACTAAAAGATTTTTGCTGTGCATATTGCTGATAAGTTAAGCCGCTTCCTAACGAATTATAATGATATTCGTCGCCCCGGGTTCCTTGGCCATAGAGATTCTGGTATTTTGGAATAGTGGACGCTCGATCTATTGAAAAATTCCCATCATACGACAAAAGAACACCATCTTTGGCTCTTTTTCCAGACTTTGTCGTAATTAAAATAACACCTTTACCAGCTCGCATACCATACAGGGCTGCTGAACCTCCTTTCAAGGTAACAACACTTTCGATATCTTCTGGATTAATATCATTTAAACCGGAGCCATAATCTACGCCAGAATAGGTATTGTCACCTGAACGAACGGCATTATTGGAAATCGGTACACCATCAACAACAATTAAGGGCTGTTGATCTGAGAGAAGTGAGGAATTACCACGAATCGATATCCTCGCGGAGGCCCCCACAGCACCACCAAATTGATTAACCTGTACCCCTGCAACTTTTCCGGAAAGTGCACCTGTTAAGCTCAATTGACCAGCATCCGTTAGTTCCTTAGCTTTTACCTCTTGAACCGCTGACCCTAGGGATTTTTTGTCTCTTGTGATTCCCATTGCCGTTACAACAACTTCGTCCAAATTTGTCTCATCCGATAAAAGTGTGACCTGAAGTGAAGTTTGATTGGTCAAATTTACTACTTTACGGTCATAACCAATTGCCGACACACTTAATGTCCCCGCCTGCTTATAGTTAATCGTAAATTCACCATTTTGTCCACTCTGGGTTGCTGTTCCATCTCTAAGCGTGATTGTAACTCCGGGGATAGGTTTCCCGTCTTGGTCGACCACCTTCCCCTTCAAAACTGTTTGTGCGTATACTGCCGAGCTTACCAAGACGGTAGCGGCTAGCATAGCAATACTTTTTCTATTCATAAGTTTAGTTTCAGATGTATTAGTTTATAGTGCTTTTTATAACAACTAAGTTATAAGTACAAGGCTTTCATTGTTAACCGAATTTTGACCAGTATTGCCCAATTATTAACCCGAAGTGTTAAATAAATAAAAAATAACAACCCAATCACTCCAAACAGAGAACCTACATAACATAAATTCACTTCCCTACTC
>JALAGS010000011.1 GCA_022712315.1 Sphingobacterium sp.
CAAATAATCAGTAGAAATGAATAAAATAATCGATATAGGACAATACATCGCTGTCGCCGTCAATTGGCTGACAGATCATTTAGAACCATTTTTTAATCTGATAAAAAATACGGGGAATGCCTCCATTCTAGGATTAGAATGGGTGTTAACAACCATCCCGTTTTTTATTCTAATCGCTTTGTTTACGGCATTAGCCTGGTGGAAATCGGGTAAAGGTGTAGCATTGACAACAGTATTAGGGTTAACGTTGATTTATCTCATGGGATTTTGGGTCGCCACGATGGAAACCTTGGCATTGGTATTAGTCGCTACGGCGACAGCGCTGGTTATTTCGGTCCCTTTGGGCGTATGGGCTGCAAAAAATAAGTTGGCTGCAAAAATTATTCGTCCATTGCTTGATTTGATGCAGACAATGCCGGCCTTTGTCTACTTGATTCCAGCAGTGCTCTTTTTTAGTATTGGTAAAGTACCGGGCGCCTTTGCCACCATTATATTTGCGATGCCTCCGGCTGTGCGTTTGACAACCTTGGGGATTGATGCCGTGCCAAAGGATATTGTAGAGGCTGCACGTTCTTTTGGAGCGACCAATAGCCAGATCTTATTTAAAGTAGAGTTGCCTTTGGCTACGAAAACGATTCTTGCGGGGATCAACCAAACCATATTATTATCCTTATCGATGGTTGTGATTGCCGGGATGATCGCTGCCGGGGGCTTGGGAGAAAAAGTGCTGGAGGGGATCAATAATTTGGATATTGGACTAGGGTTTGAAAGCGGATTGTCGGTAGTAATTCTTGCCATTATTCTCGATCGGATCACCCAGGGTTTTGTGAAAAAGAACGCATAATATGAGAAAAATTAAATTCGTAGGATTTTGTCTGATGGCACTGTTGATGGTGGCATGTACGACAGGTCGAAATAAAAAGATTATCCATATCGGTATGGTTGATGGCTGGGCCGAGGGAGTTGCTATGACCCATATAGCGAAAGTAATTATGGAGCAGAAAGGTTATCATGTTGTCATACAGCGTGCTACTCCTGATATGATATTGGCCTCGATGAACAATGGAGATACCGATGTGTATTTAGATGTATGGTTACCGTTGACTCATGGAAGTAAAGTAGCTAAATTTCCCAATTTACAGGAGCTCGGAACGAGTTATAGTCATGCGCGAAATGGGCTTGTTGTACCGGATTACGTATCGATTGATAACATCGAAGAATTGAAAACACATCGGGAAGAGTTCAACGGACAAATTATTGGCATTGAAAAAGGCGCAGGAATCACAAGGGCGGTAGATCAGGTTATTGTAGACTATGGCTTAGATTACAAACATATAAATTCCTCTACTGTAGCTATGATCACAGAATTGCAAAATGCAATTAGGGCGAGACGATGGATTGTTGTTGCCGGTTGGCAGCCCCATTGGATGTTTGCCAAGATGAAATTGAAGTTTTTGGAAGATCCTAAAAAGACACTGGGCGATGCCGAGCAAATTAAAATTTTTACACGAAAAGCTTTTGAAATGGAACAGCCAGAATTAGCGAAGTTTTTTTCTAAAATCTATTTTGATGAAACAACCATGGCAGATTTATTGTCCGAGATGGAAGGTAGCAAGGATAAAGAAGCTGTGGCAAAACAATGGGTTGAACAGCATCTGGATCTTGTCGAAGGATGGATTCGGTAACAGCATGGGCTACGTTTGCCTGATGGGGGAAAGGTATAGCTGTAAAATGGCATTTGTGTCTTTTAGGTCAAAACGTTATTTTTATGGTTTGGATCGTAGCATCCGAAAGAATTGGTACACATCATAACGAATATGGAGGAGCAAAAAATTATTTTGGTAGAGGATGAGCAGGATGTTGCTGATTTGATCGTGCAGGGCTTGAGCGAGGATGGGTATAGAGTCATTCATCTGAGCCGTTCGGAAGGTTTGGAGCAGCTGTTGGCGAAGCAAGATGTTTCACTTGTGCTGCTGGATATCCTTTTGCCAGGTACCAATGGGCTGGATATCTGTAAGCAGATCCGGCAATGGGGCTATACAGATTTACCGGTAATGATGTTGACTGCACTTGGTACTCCTGAGAATGTGGTACTTGGGCTCGACAATGGTGCTGATGATTATCTTTCCAAACCCTTTAAGCTGATTGAACTGAAAGCCAGGATACGTTCCTTGATTCGCAGGCAACAATCCATTGTACAGGCGACCCAACGCGAGATACAACCATCGAAAGACATCTTTAGTTATGGTTTTCTAAGTATAGATGATTATAAAAAAGTGGCTTATTGTGAAGGGCAGGAGCTCAATTTGACCAGTACAGAGTATCGTTTGCTTTTGTTGTTTATCCAAAGCCCCAAAAAGGTGTTTGAAAGAACTGAATTATTAGATAAGATCTGGGGAATAAATTTTGATATTGGATCAAATGTCGTTGATGTGTATGTCAATTATCTGAGAAAAAAGATCGAAAAAGTGACAAATAAAAAAGCGATTCATACGGTAATTGGTATGGGATACGTTTTAAAGATTGAAGACTGAATAGTTAATAATGCATAATTATAACCGAAAGCTTATTTATCTCATCACGATTCTCGTTATTTATGTGAGTTGTTTTGTAGGATTTATCTTTTATTCCATAACGAATTTTGCCTTTACAGACTTTTATAAACGTTTGGATCTAAGGCGAAATATTGCTGCTGAAAAATTTTTGAATAGCAAATCTGCAACCCAAACCGATCAGTGGAGCCTTGATTTTATTGAGAATCTCAATAATCAGCATGAGTTTTTAGTGGAGTTTGATAGCAGAGGCACCATTTTAAGAAGTCAGGGATTCCGTAATGAGCTCTGGGATAAGATTAACAGAAAAGGTAGTTCCAATTTCAAGTCGGGCAATCAATTCTATTCAACAAAATATTTCTCGCAAAATGGTCGGCACTACATTGTTGGCGCCTCAGCTGAAAATTACTTTTATACACACCATTTAGCCTACCTTCGGAATTTGCTTATTATCAGTCTGATTTTGGGAATCCTCTTTATTTTCGTGGTTTCGGTTTTTATGAAACGTTCGTTCTTAAAGCCGATATTAACCATGATGAAGGAAGTGCAAGAAATCGGTTCGGAAAATCTTTATAAGCGACTGGATGAGGATAAATATAAAGGGGAGCTGCATGCATTGGCCCTGACATTTAACCGCATGCTTACACGTTTAGAAACCTCATTCGAAACGCAAAAGAATTTTATCAGCAATGCTTCACATGAGTTAAATACACCCTTGACCTCCATTATAGGTCAAGCTGACCTGGCGCTGTCCAAAGAACGCAGCACCGAAGAGTATCAGCGGACGTTATTTAAGATTATTGAATCAGCCGAGCATTTGGAGAAAAAAACAAAAGCTCTTTTACTGCTTGCACGCACTGGTTTTGTTAATAATGCGACCGCATTTAATCCAGTTCGTATTGATCAGATCGTCATGGATGCCGAATTGACTGTCAAGGCCATCAATGAGAAATTTAAGATTGTTACTGATTTTAGTCTATTGCCGGATGATAGCATGCGGCTCAAGGTAAACGGCAATGCGGTTTTGCTTCAACTTGCGCTATCCAACATCATTAGTAACGCCTGTAAATATTCTCCCGATAGAACCGCTTATATCGCCTTGGGTGCACTGGACAATAAAGTATTTATCCTGATAAAAGATAAAGGTATTGGAATTCCCTCCCGGGAATTGGATCATATTTATGACCCTTATTTTAGAGCCTCCAATACAAGCGGTATTGACGGCTATGGTATTGGCCTTCCATTGGCCAGAAATATTATTAAGCTACATGGGGGAACATTGAAGGTCAATTCTGTTGTGGAAGAGGGAACAACAGTAGAAATTGAACTGCCTACCTATCTTCGATTCTAATGTAATTTTAATTTCAACTCGATTTCTAATCTTGTTTTAATACTCGTCTTAAAATTCTAATAGAAAGTTAATTTCAGATTCATTCCGTTGCCATGCTGCCGTATTAATTTTGTATAAAAATAATTGGATATGGCAAAGGCAACACGTGTATTGATTCCAAGTGATTTTACAATAGACTCACTATCTTTTGTAATCCATAGCATTGAGCAATCTACCGCAGAACAATTGGAGGTGGTTTTGGTGTATGGCAATAAGAGTAGTACTTCGATCAGTGAGCTATTGGGAATTACATTGGAGGACCAGCTCAATGATCTTCAGTCGGAGGATTTTTTGAAAGCCTGCCAAATGATCTGTCATCGCTACGCAAGCCGTAAGCTAAATATCTACGCAGATATTATAGGTACCGACAATCCTAATTATTTACAACATTATTTGCGTGGTGCCCGCATCGACGAGGTCAAGGTTCCTGCTGATTATGAATTTGAAAAAAGAACCCGTCATTTTTTTGATGTTGGGCAGGCTTTGCTTCACTTAAATAAAATTAGGCAGAAGAATGTCTCGATTGTAGAAAAACCTGGGGTGAATAAAACAGGTGGAAATGTCTTGGCGAATTTATTTTTTAACAAAAAATGGGATGTTAATTATTAATAGAAAAATATTGGCACGGTTCAACTTTGTTTTGTTGTCCTTTTTGCTTTTGGGAGCGAGCTCCATGGTGATGTTTTATGAAAATCCAGAGCGACTTTTAGAAGGAGAATGGGAAGAGCAAGGCTGGTACTTTGAGAAAGTGGAGAAATCTCCAACATTCAAAAAACAGGCAATTATCCATGAGGGGATAAAAGATGCCGCCATTGCGCATCTTCCACCATTACAGGATGGACTGTGGCATTTTGAAAAAATGGGTGATAAAAACTTTATTGCTCATCATGAAGATAAACAATACAATTGGTTTTTAAAGGGACGTGGGCATATCCTTGAGCTTCGCAAGAACGATGAGCTTGTGGAGAGTTTTGTGATTCAGAAATTAAATAAAAACCAGTTGATTCTGCACCTTAATTTAGACATGCAGACGAAGGGGATCGCACGTATCGTGCTGAAAAAAGGAGGAAAGGAAAAATATGCTGAGAAAATATAGCAATCATAGGACGATTCAGGATAATATTAAATTAGGGGGAATTACCGCATTTTCTGCAGGTATGGTCAATGTCGCTTCCGTCATTGTCTTTTTCTCATTTACGTCAAATGTAACCGGTTATTATGCTGTTTTTGCACAGGAAGTAGCCAAAGGAAATTGGTATCAAGGAGCCGTCGTACTATTCTGGATTTTACTTTTTTTGGTCGGGAGCATGCTTTCAAACCTTATTATCATTCATGGCAAGGGGCGTTTTAGCTCGTATCTGACACATTCTATTCCGCTGGTACTGGAAATTCTGAGTATATTATTTGTCGGGATATATCTGGATGTATTTTATGAGGATTCTTTGAAAGAAACAGAAATACTTGTTGGGGCATTATTGTTTGCTATGGGACTGCAGAATGGTCTGACGGCAAGTATATCCAATTCAGTGGTGAAAACGACACATTTGACTGGGCTAACGACAGATTTAGCCCTATTAATTTCCATGTTTACAAAGGAGGCTAATCGGAGCAATAAAGCATTGGTAGACAAATTCCATTTGTTGCTGAGTATCGTAGGTGCCTACGTTTTGGGAGGGCTTGTAAGTGGAATTTCATTTACCTATTTATCAAATAAGACTTTTTACGTGGTTTGTTTTGTTCTTTTAATCATTGGTTTATACGATCATTACAAATTGTATCTATTGAAGAAACAATTTGTGAATCGCCATCGGCAGCCAATGGCGGCCTAGTTAACTGAGTTAAGTCTTGGTCAACAGAGCTTTAGGGCAATCTGTTTAATCGCATTTTTTTAAATGCGATTTTTTTGTTCAAAAATTCTTATCTTCAACCTCAGTTATCACGCTCTACCAAGCGAATGAAAAACTACATAATCAATTTAAAACCACATCATGTTCAAATTTTTTCACTTTCGGCCCTTTTTGGCACTATCTCTAATTTCTATTTCAACAGTATCCCTTTGTGTAGAAAAGGT
Source organism: Sphingobacterium sp. (assembly GCA_022712315.1). Taxonomy (GTDB): domain Bacteria; phylum Bacteroidota; class Bacteroidia; order Sphingobacteriales; family Sphingobacteriaceae; genus Sphingobacterium. The sequence continues at coordinate 6,014 of JALAGS010000011.1, forward strand.
TTATGCGCAGGAGGTCCAGCGCCAGATATCAGTAAATAATCAGCATAAAAATCAGCAGAATCTTTTGCGGGCGATCCAGCTGATCGATCGGTCAATGGAAGTTTATTTTTCGGATGACGATCTGAAAATGCACCGTTTTTATAATCCGTTTACCAAGATCAGGTCGGAGGAAAAGGCGAGCGTATGGATGTATTCTGCTTCGATTGAAGCTGTTAATGCTGTGCTGAGCGGGTTGAAAAAACAACAAAAAGAAGGCAACGATAAACTTTATAAAACGTATTATGCCCGCTATGTGGATTTGTTGGCCAAGCTCCATGCAAATGCAGCGTACTATTTAGGTACTTTCACGTTAACATCCTTTACCCAGCATAAAGAATGGACGGTGTATGCTGTGGATCGCGCCCGGGAAAAAGGCAAAGCAAATGTCACTGGGGTATTGAATGTTTATGATGACCAGATGTGGTTGGTCAGAGAACTGCTGGAAGCCTATCATTTGACCGGACAAGAGCGTTATTTGGAAGAGGCCGAATACCTGACAGCGTATGTGCTCGATGGCTGGGATTGCACCTTGGATGAGAAAGGGAAGGAGCATGGAGGGATCCCGTGGGGACCGGGATACGTCACTAAACATGCCTGTAGCAACGCGCCGATTATTAGTCCACTCGTTACATTGTATGAAATTTATAAAAAGAAGGATGATCAAATACTAGCACATTCGATAGACCCCAAAGATAAATTAACACGTATTGCTAAAAAAGAGAAAAAGAGTGTTTTTTATCTCAATTATGCTAAAAGGATTTATGATTGGCAAAAAGCACACCTGCTTAATGAGAATGGAGTTTATGCTGATATGATGGGAGATTGTTTTCCAGATTGTTCCATCGCCTACGAAACCGTCAATGGCATACAATATCGAAAAAATACCGAATTAAGAAAAGCAGTCGGAACGGCATTTTCCTACAATAGTGGAACGATGCTTTCGGGAGCAGCGGATCTATATCGTGTCACAAAAATGAAAAACTATTTGGACGACGGGAAAAAACTTGCTGATGCAAGCTTTAGCTACTTTGGAAGGCTGGGCGTGCAGATTCCCGAGCATTATACGTATGCTACCGATGGATTTAATAACTGGTTTAATGGAATCTTATTAAGAGGCTTCTCTGCGATGTATCCCGTGTATGGGAAGACAGGTGTTTACATGGATGCCTTTCAGAAAAATCTAGATTATGGATATACGCACTTTTTACAGGATGGTTTCCTGCCGACTGACCTGCTTGGCGGTTGGACAAATGATAAAAGTAGGAATGATCTGGAGGGAATGTTTATGTTCACCTATGCAGCACAATATGCGACACTTTCGCAGATCCGACCGACCCAATAGGCGCTGTAAATAAGTACCTACTGGGTTTATACATTCATTATCTTTTGTTCAATTATGACCTGGATAGAGCAGCTTGTGAGTCTTGAAATTCAGTTGGGCTTTGTCCAAACTGTTTTTGAAAATTACGCGAGAAATGGGTTGCGGAACTGTAACCCAGTAGATTAGAAATTTCGTAGACTTTATATTGTTTTTGAATAAGGAGTTCTGCTGCTTTTCGGAGCCTTGTTAAATTAATCAATTCATTGGGGGAGAGGCTTGATACAACATTGATTTTGCGGTAGAGTGTAGGTCTGCTCATACAGAGTATATCGGCCATTCGGTCCACATTGAACTGCGGATCATCGAGGTGCTGCATAATAATTTCTTCAATCTTCAGCAAGAACTCCTGTTCACTTTGATTTTGGCCGATCTGTTGTATTTGCGACATCGGATTTTTGATGAAAAATTCCTTCACTTTAACCCTGTTTTTTAACAAGCTAGCTATTTGCGCCCTCAAAAAAGCAGGCGAGAAAGGTTTTTCAATGTAAGCGTCGGCTCCAAATTCCAATCCCTGAATTTTTGATTCAATGCTATTTTTTGCAGTCAAAAGTATAACTGGGATGTGTGCATAGGCGATATTTTCCTTAATTTTTTGACAGAGCTCAAAACCATCCATTTCTGGCATCATCACATCGCTTACGATCAGATCGAAGTATTCGGTGGCCAATAAGTCCAGGGCTTCTCTTCCATTGGAACTTGTTGTTATCTGATAATCCTCATTGAGATCATCTGCAATGAATTCGAGTAGTTCGGTATGATCATCTACTAATAATAAATTGGATTTCGCATTCATAATCATGGGTTTGTATTGTGATTCAAAGGTAACGTCAAGCTAAATACGTTCAATTGGAGGTCGTTTGTGCTATATAACAAGGTGCCTTGGTGTTTCAAGGTTAGGGATCTTGTCAATGCCAAGCCTAGACCACTTCCAGGAACATTCTTATTTTGTTTTAAGCGATTGAATGGTTCAAAAATTCTTTCCCTTTCTTCTGAAGGAATTAAAGCTCCGTCGTTTTTCACGGTCAATATAAAGATATTTTTCTGTTTATCCATATCTAAATTTACCTCAATGTAGTTTGAAGAATATTTAAGCGCGTTATTCAATAAATTATTGCATATTTTGTCAAAGGCATCAATATCGACCTGCCCCATGATTTCAGATTCAATGTTTGACACAATCTGCTTACCTTGCGCTTGGAGTGTGATACTAAAATTATTAATGATTTCCTGCACAGTCTGGCTTATATTTTCTAATTCGAAGTGCAATTTAAATCCTTCCGTTTCGACCTGTCTAAAATCCAGCAATTGATTGCTGAGTGCAATCAGCTTTTCGGTGTTGTTTTGCATGGTCAGTAGCAGCTTATCCGTTACAGGATTGTGATCGACCTTATCCATCAGCTTTTCCAAAGGAGCTTTAATCAATGTTAATGGCGTACGTATTTCATGAGCGACATCCGTGTAAAAATTGATCTTTGAACGGTAGAGTTCTTGCTCGCGGAGATTTTGTACGGTTAAAATGTGCTGTCGATTGCGCTGCTTGATCTTTTCATTAAAATGATGAATAATAAAGATAATGAGTCCAGCAAGAATCAGTGCGTAGCAGATAAAAGCCGGTATACTTGCCCAGATTGGGGGAAGAATGGTGATTTTAAGACTGGCAAAAGTAGGAATCGTATTCCCATTTGGGTCTTCCGCTTTTACAGTAAAAACATAGTTGCCGGGAGCAAGTTTGGTAAAATAAGCACGTTGATTGCTTGTAATATCTATCCAGTTATCGTCAAGCCCATCCATTTTATAACTATAGTGAATAGAATGCGGGGCCTGGTAATGTAATGCTGCAAAATCAAGGCTGAAGGATGATTCGTCGTGTTTTAGCTTGATTTTATCGGTAAACAGAATTGATTTAGACAGAATATTTGCATCGGTATACTGATTGATCGCTCTATTGTTGATGTAAAAATTAGTAATGTAAATTGGAATTTGATTCTTATAGTTGATCTGGTTTAGCTTTTCTGGATTGAAACGTATAAGCCCGTTGATGGTGCCGAAGTAGAAGTTTCCATTACCGTCATCAAAGGATGAATTGTAATTGAACTGGATAGTCGGTAAACCTGACTCCAAATTGAAGGTCCGTTTTCTGCCGTTGGGAAGATGGTAGCGTACCAGACCTTTTGAAGTACTCACCCAGAGGTTATTTTGTTTGTCTTCTAAAAAGGCGAGTGTCACATTACTGGGCATTCCTTCTTCTATACCAATGTTTTCAAAGCTTTCCTGATTTGTTTTTTTCTTTGCCATTCCGCCTTCTGTGGCTATCCAGATCTGGTTACGCGAGTCCTCAAATAAGCTATTGATCCTATTGTTAGGTAAGGAATTGGGGTCGTTCTGGCGATGGGTAAAATGCTTACAGTACTTTGTTGTAGGATTATAACAAAATAGCCCATCGCGCCATGTACCTACCCAGATATTCCCTTCTTTATCTTCTAAAATGGTCGTATAAAACATGTATTCAGGAACATTGTCAATCAGATGGAATGATTTTTTTTCGAGATCAAAACGGTATAATCCACGCGTTGAAGCTGCGAGAATTTCGCCTTTTCGAGTTTTATAGAGATAAAAAAGAAAATTACTTTGGAGATCGGACGATGTTACATTGCTGTTGCGATCGATGTGATAGATAACTTTTTGAAGTTTTGGCGAAAAAATATCGAGACCATTGACGAAAGTACCTATCAGCAGTTTGTCACCCATAGGGAGAATACCATGGATATTGTTGTTTGCCAGGTTCCCTTGTTTGTCGGAGAAGTTTTGAATTTTACCCGATATGGGGTCGAGTTTTGATAACCCGCCATTTTCGGTGCCTATCCAGATGTTGTGGTCGATATCCTTTCTGATAATGCGTACGACAGATCCTTTTAGGCTTCCCGGGCGATCCTGCGGCAGGAACTTTTCGATTATACTGTTGTTTTTATGATAATAGTTAATCCCGCCAAAATAGGTTCCCAGCCAAATGCCTTCATCTTTATCCTGTAAGATATTATAAATGGCATTGTCAGATATCCCCCATGGATTTTCCTGTTCTTTTTGAATATTGATATATTGTCGGTTAGCAATTTGATAAATAAAGAGACCAGATTCCGTGGCAAACCAATATTCATGATCATTTGGCTGTATAATATCTCTCACATAAAGAAATGTATGCAATTGATTCGGACCAAGGATGGATTTGAGGGACTTGTCTTTAAAATTGTAGCTATAAACACCAGTTTTTGAAGTGCCAATCAACAAATCTCCCTGACGGTTTTCTATTATTTTCTCAATACTAAACCAATCCTTAGCACCATATTTTGCCTGAAAGTCAAGCATGAGAACGGGTTTTCCAGAAGAGTTTATTTGGAATATCTTACCTTCAGGAGTTCCAAAAAAAACAGTTCCATTTTTTGTGCAGCTAATGGAAGTGATGTAGAGGTTTGATTGAGTAAATTGCTGGGTTTTATGACTGACCAAATCATGGCAATAGAGCATTCCATTGGATATAAACCAAATCCTTTGGCGTTGATCGGTAATGATAACAGGGACGTCGGCATTTTCAAATTGTTTGCTCAAGAGTCTAAATTGTTCATCGACGGGATCGTAGCAATAGATTCCCTGATCTGTACCAACCCATATTCTTTTTCGAAAGTCTTCTTTCAATGAGATAATATTATTACCGCCAAGGCTATTTTTCCCAGATTTGGAGGCATCAAAATGTTTGAAATTATTGCCGTCAAAGCGATTTAGGCCGTCTTTTGTGCCAAACCATAGAAAACCCTGACTATCTTGCATACTGCAGATGACCGCATTATTTGACAATCCTTCATTGATTTGATAGTGATTAAAATAATAGGGCTGTGCGTAGAGCAACCTCGGAAGCAACAGAAAGAATAGAAAACGTAAAGACTTCAGGTTGATCATGATCATTTGGTTATTGATACAAAATAGTGCTAAAATGAAACAATTTAATCTTAAAATTTCTAAAAAATTTAAGACTTTAGCCTATATATTGTAATCGATAAAATTATAAAAAATCTAGAAAAGGATGCAAGTCCTATCTAAACAAAGATTATAAACCATTTAAAATATTACGAATGAAAGGAAAAATGACCATGCTTGGTCTTTCTGCAATGCTTGCTATTACCGTGTCCTGCCAGCAACCGACTGGTTCTAAAACCTCAAAAGCAGATTCTTTATCGGCCTTAATGGATACCGCACAGTTTAGGGTAACGGTCGATCAGAAACAAGTTTATCTCTATGAATTGAGTAATAAAAATGGCGTACAGGCTTATTTTACCAATTTTGGCGCACGGTTGGTGGGCTTGTGGGTTCCGGACAATAAAGGGGATCTACGCGATGTTGTCTTGGGCTTTTCTAAAGCATCTGACTATAATAATCCAAAAGAGCCTTTTTTTGGAACCATTGTTGGTCCTTTTGGTAACCGGATCGCTAAAGGAAAATTTAAACTGGATGATAAAACCTATACATTGGCGGTAAATAATGGCCCCAATACGTTGCATGGAGGTTTCAAAGGAGTTCATTTTGCCAATTGGACATTAAAATCCTCAGATCAATCATCGCTTACTTTTGCATATACGTTGCCTGACGGGCAGGAAGGCTTTCCGGGAAATATCCAGATGGAGGTGACTTATACGCTTAATGATAATAATGAATTGATGATTGCTTATCGGGCTACTTCCGATAAAAAGACGGTGATCAACTTAACAAACCATGCTTACTTTAATTTAAATGGCGAGGGAAGTGGTACCATTTTGGATCATCAGCTTCAATTGTTTGCAAATCAATACACTCCAGTAGATAGCACCCTAATACCGACAGGACAATTAGCATCGGTAAAAGGAACAGCTTTTGATTTTACGGCCTTGAAACCAATAGGAAAAGATATTAATGCCAATGATCAGCAACTTGCTTTCGGAAAAGGCTATGATCACAACTTTGTTTTAAGCAAAGAGAAAGATGGCGACTGGTTTAAAGCAGCCCATGTGATTGGAGATAAATCGGGTATTGTTATGGATATTCTGACCGCAGAACCCGGGATACAATTTTATAGCGGTAATTTTATGAACGAGCAAGTACAATTGAAGAACGGTAAAAAAGACTCCTTCCGTACAGCTTTTTGCCTTGAGCCGCAGCATTTTCCGGATGCCCCGAATCAGCCTGCTTTTCCATCAACTGTCCTAAACCCCGGACAAGTTTATCAAACGAAATCCCTGTATCGTTTTTCGGTAAAATAATACATATTTAATAATGATTGGTTTGAAAGTACACAACTGAAAAGAGGTGTACTTTCTCTATTTTAAAGACCTTTAAAACGTTTTAGGTTTGTTTCATCTATTTGATACAAATAGGCAGTTTTTTGAGAAAAAACGAAAGTCTGTAAGATTGAATATACCTTAATTTTGGACAAATCAATTATACAAACTAATCAATCTAGGTATGTTTAAGGGTCTTAAATGTCTGCCAATATCTGCTACATTGCTCTGCTGTGCGAGCAGTTTTATTCCCTTAGCAAAGGGAGCTAATTTAATTCCAGTTTCTTCTGATGGGATCGAGTTGCAAAAAGCAATTAAAGGGGTTGTTAAGGATAAAGCGGGTAATCCGATCGTGGGAGCGACAGTCGCATTGAAATCCAAACCCAGTATCGCAGTCTCAACAGATGCGAAAGGTAATTTTAGTCTGACAGGTGTCAATGTCGGAGAACTTTTGACCGTAAGATCTGTAGGCTATCTTTCCAAAGAAGTAATGGCAATCGCTGATTTGGCGATTACGCTGGGAGATGAGAATGCACGTATCGATGAAGTTGTCGTGGTGGGGTATGGTACGCAAAAGAAAGAATCCGTTACCGGTGCAATCACCGCAATTTCTTCGCAGGATATTTCAAGATCGGTGGCAACCACGACTTCTGGAGCGCTGGTCGGGAAGATCGCCGGTGTTAACAGCCGCATGGAAGATGGCCGTCCTGGAGCCTCTACAGGAATCAGTATCCGCAATATGGGAACACCATTGTACGTGATTGATGGTGTTCAAAAAGACGAGAGACAATTTAATAATTTAGACTTCAATGATATTGAATCGGTTTCGGTATTGAAGGATGCATCGGCCGCTATTTATGGCGTACGCGCGGCCAATGGTGTTGTTGTAGTGACGACAAAGAAGGGGAAGCGGGGCGATAATAATACCTTTAATATCAATTCGTATTATGGCTGGCAGAGTATGTTTCGCTTTCCGAAGCCAGCTGATGCCAGTACTTATATCAAAAGCTATATTCAGTCGGATGCCATTCTCGGAACCGAGCATCCACAATATACATTGAGCGATCTTGAAAAGTGGCAGCAGGGCACCGAAAAGGGATATCGTCCTTTTGATTGGTATGATTATATTCTCAAAACCAGCCCACAAACCTATATTTCGGGTAATGTCAGCGGTGGATCAGAAAAAATTAATTATTACCTGAGTGTGGGGCATCTGGACCAGAAATCCATCATTCGTAATTACGGCGGTTTTAATCGTACCAATGTGCAGATGAATATTGACGCGAATGTATCCAAAAGATTAAAAATTGGGGCCAATTTGAACGGGCGGATCGAACAGCGCAAACAGCCGGGCGTACCCGGTGCTGACGATACCTGGCAGGCCTTATTTGCGATATATCGTAATCTACCCACTGCACGACCTTTTGCCAACGACAATCCTTTGTATCCAACGCAGACATCGCCCAATGCGGAAACCAATTTTGCGATGCTGAATTATGATCTTTCCGGTACATATCAGGAAAAATGGCGGGTGATGCAGTTAAATTTTAATGCGGAATATAAGATTACAAATGATCTGATCGCTAAGGGAACAGTGGGCTATTATCTGGCCAATAAATGGATGGATAATCAGGAGTTTACCTATAAACTCTATGGCTACGATGAGAAGACAGATACTTACCCGGTTACTTTTAGCATGGACAATCCTTGGCGGGAAAGATCTATTTCGCAGGTTGAAGAAATTTCCACCCAATTTACCTTAAATTATAACAAGCGATTCGGCAAACATGGTATTAATGCTGTGCTTGCTGCTGAGTCCATAAAAAGGGATAATCCGGATGTCTATGTGCACGATCGTCCAGCCTCCAATGCGTTGAGTCTGATCTATTTCCAGACGATGGACACCTACAATGATACGGGCGTGAATACCCAGGCGAGAGCCGGTTTTGCAGGCAGGGTCAATTATGATTATGATCAGAAATATCTTTTGGAGCTTTCTTCGCGCTATGATGGTTCTTGGAAATTTGCCCCGGGAAGCCGATGGGGATTTTTTCCTTCGGTATCTGCAGGTTGGCGTATTTCATCTGAAAAGTTCTGGTCTGAAGGTATGAAAAAGGTATTGGACGATGTGAAGTTAAGAGGATCTTACGGTGTATTGGGTGATGATAATTTGGATGCCTGGGATTATTTTGCTTTTGGTTACCTCAGTGGATATAATTATTTCCGAAAACCAGTCCGTGATGGCTATCAGAATATCGTCGGATCAACAATTGACGGAAAGTATGTGATTGGTTCTCAAGCGCGTGGTCTTCCTGTTAAAACGCTTTCTTGGATTCAGGCTCACATGCTAAATGTTGGCTTGGACTTTAGTACACTAAAAGGAAAATTAACAGGTTCAGTAGATTTGTTCCGCCGAAAAAGAACAGGGTTACCCGCGAAGCGGGAAGATGTATTGATACCGAATGAAGTAGGCTTTAGTTTACCTTATGAAAATCTGAATTCAGATATTCACCAAGGTATCGATGGATCATTAATGTGGCGGAGTAACGTCAATGGATTTAACTATTTCGTAGGCGGTAATTTCACTTTCGCACGGCAAACTGACGGTGAGCAATATAAACCACGTTTTGGAAACTCTTTGGATCAATATCGAAAATCGATCTATGACCGTTATGCCTTTCTCAATTGGGGATTACATTCCATTGGACAATTCCAGTCTTGGGAAGAAATTGCAAATTATGATATAGACAATGACCGTAAAGGTAACTCATCATTACGGCCGGGTGATATCAAGTACGAAGATATTAATGGCGATAAAGTGATCAATGAGCTGGATGAACGGCCAATCGGATATCGACAAGGCGGTCTTCCTTATTTCAATTACGGAATTAACCTTGGCGGCCAATTTAAGGGATTTGATTTGGCAATGGATTTCACCGGAGCAGCTTTTGCTTCTTTTAATCCGAGTTATGAGGCCGTATTCCCTTTCCATGATGGTGGCAACAACCCCCAATACTATATGGAAAACCAGTGGATGTTAAGTGATATTACGAATCCAAATAGTGCCTTGATCCCCGGGAAATACCCTACGTTAATTAAAGGAAATAGAGATCATAGCAATTATTGGCATAGTGACTTTTGGCTTACCAATGTCAACTATCTGAAATTAAGAAATCTGCAGATCGGGTATACTTTGCCGGAGAAATGGATGAAACCTCGAGGAATTCAGAAATTGAGGATATATACCATGATGCAGAATCTGTTTAGCATAGATAATTTGGGTGATATGAAGATCGATCCGGAAATCACAAGTGATTCGGGCGTTCAGTACCCAACAAACAGAGTTATAAACGTTGGTGTTACCTTAACTTTTTAATGAAGATGATAAATAAGAAAGTTATTTTATTGGGTGTATGTTTGGTATGTACATTTTCAAGCTGCAATAAATTTTTGGAACGGGAATCACAGGCTATTTTTACGGACGATCAGATCTTTTCGGATCAGAATATGATAAAATCTGTGCTAGCTAATTATTATGGACGGATTAGCTGGGGACAGCAATTTGGCGACAATGGATCTTTTGCGATGTTAGACGAGGCAGGATTTTCAAGCGGTGGCCCCAATACAATGCAGGAATTTCCGAATGACTTTTGGCGTATGTATGACTATGAACTGATTCGCAATCTGAATCAATTTATCGTAGGTGTTCGTCAATCATCATTGGACGAAAATAATAAAAAGAGTATCGAAGGCGAGGCGAGATTTATTCGTGCTTGGACCTACTTCAATATGATTAAGCGTTTGGGAGGCGTGCCTTTGGTGGGGGATAAGATCTATGATTATACGGGTGGTATGGATCCGGCAGAGTTGCAGATACCTCGATCAACAGAAGCCGAGAGTTATAATTATGTGATTAGCGAATGTGCCGAAGCGGCTAAAATGCTCGGTATAGAGAAAACCATCAATTCAGCGAGAGCTAATAAATGGACAGCTTTGGCACTCAAGGCGCGGGCAAGTCTGTATGCTGCTTCTATAGCGAAGTATAATTATAAAACGCCAGATGTCAAAACAGGAGGGAATGAGGTAGGGATTCCGGCAGCGGAAGCCAATAAATATTACCAGATAGCCTATGAATCCGCATTGGATATTATCAACAATAGCCCTTATGCCCTCTATAATGGAAATGCCGACAAAGGAAAGAACTTCTATCTAGCCGTAAGTTCAAAATCAAGCAGCAATGAAGTTATTTGGGCCAAGGATTATGCGTATCCGGGTGAAACACATTTTTTTACTAACAATAACATTGCCTCATCCGTCCGTGGAGATATTGATGCCAATTTTGTTACGCCTGTTTTAAATTTGGTGGAAGCGTTTGAATATACAAATGATCGGAATGGTGCGTTGAAAACGAAGACTGCTACGGGAGAGTACATTTACTACAATAATCCAGAAGAATTATTCGCTCATAAAGACGCGCGCCTGTATGGTACAGTAATCTACTCTGGTGCTGATTTTGCCGGTACAAAAATCACTTACCAAGCAGGTGTTCGATACAAAGAGGGCGGAGTATGGAAGACGATGACCGCAATACCCGGTGCATCTGATTCCAAATTCGGAGGAATTATTACGAGCAAAGATGGACCAACGACTTCCAATGATATGTACGTCAACAAGACGGGATTTAATATCCGGAAGTTTATTGATGAAAACAAAGATGCTTCTACCCGCGGTCGGGGTTCGGATATTTGGTTTGTTCGTTTTCGTTATGCGGAATTTCTGCTGATTGCCGCAGAGGCCGGACTTGAACTGGGTAAACCGCAAGCTGAGTTAACGGGATATGTCAATAAGATCAGGGAGCGCGCGGGAATACAGCCATTGACGACTATTTCTTTGAATGATATCATTCAGGAGCGCAGGGTTGAATTTGCCTTCGAGGATCATCGTTATTGGGATCTGAAGCGTTTGCGGATTGCCCACGAAATCTGGAACGGAAGCGCTGATAATTACAATGCAGTACATTATGCCCTATTTCCATATAAAATATATGCTCCGGGGGATCCGAACGATGGTAAATGGGTTTTTGAGAAACAGAAATCCAGTCATACACTCTATCCAAGAAATTTTAAATATCAGAACTATTATAATTTCATCGATCAAGGCTGGATTAATAATAATCCTAAGTTAGTTCGAAATCCTTATCAATAGCATTAGTCTTATGAAAACTTTTTTTTGTAAATTAATAGTCAGTTTGTGTTTGATCGTAGGTGTATTTGCTTGTGGCAAAGATAACTATGAGGCACCTAAAAGTACACTGAGTGGGCGGGTAACCTACAATTCAGAACCTCTGGGAGTAAGGGGATCCAATCAGTCCGTTTCACTTCAGCTATGGCAAGATGGTTTTCCGCTTCGATCGGCTATCAATGTGTATGTGACACAGGACGGTTCATTTGCTGCAAAGCTCTTTGATGGGCAGTACAAATTGGTTGCAACCAGCGGAAATGGCCCCTGGCTGAATAGTATCGATACAGTGCTGGTTGATGTAAGGGGCAATACAAACATCGAGTACCCAGTTAAACCTTATTATACCATGAGTAATATTACCTATAATGTTCAGGGGAATATACTGAAAGCTTCTTTTGACATTAAGACAATAGATGCTTCAAGAACGATTGATTTTGCAACCTTATTGGTCAACGATACAAAATTCGTGGATTTAGGCCAATATACCTATAAAATGGAAAAAACTGGAATGAGTACAGGGCATGTCGACCTGGAGCTGGATATCAAAGATATTTTGACCAAGAGTGCTGCAGTGTATGCGCGTGTGGGCTTGAAGATAAGCGGTATCACCGAGGCGCTATACGATAGTTCACCGAAGAAATTGAAATAACAATGATCAAAAGAATTAGCTTTTTAAGTCTATTAATGGGCATCGGTATCGCTACGTCTGCGCAAACGGGAATAGCAACGGCCGTAGACCAATTACCATTAACCGGTAAGAATACGCAATATGTTAATAATAGGGCTCCTTTAAGACAGAATGCCTTGATAAAATTGCCTGTAGGCAGCATTGTCCCAGAAGGTTGGCTCGGGAAGTATCTGGAGCTGCAAAAAGATGGTCTTACAGGCCATCTGGGAGAAATCAGTGCTTGGCTATCCAAGAAAAATAACGCTTGGCTAAGTACAGAGGGAAAAGGGGATTACGGCTGGGAAGAAGTTCCTTATTGGTTAAAAGGATATGCCAATTTGGGATACATATTAAAAGACCGTAAGATTATAGCAGAGTCAAAAATATGGTTGGAAGCCGCGCTAAAAAGCCAGCGCGCCGACGGATACTTTGGACCATTGATCCTGCGCAATAACAAACCGGATCTTTGGGGAAATATGATTATGTTATGGTGCCTGCAATCTTATTATGAATATAGCGGTGACCAACGCGTTTTAACATTAATGACAAACTATTTTAAATGGCAGGCCAATTTGCCAGATAGTTTTTTTCTTAAAGACTATTGGGAGAATAGTCGGGGTGGTGACAATCTGCTCTCAGTTTATTGGCTCTATAATAGAACTCGGGGGAACGAATGGCTGATGGATTTAGCGGATAAAATCCATCGGAATACCGCAAACTGGAGACAAAAAGACGATTTGCCGAATTGGCATAATGTCAATATTGCACAATGTTTCAGAGAGCCAGCAACCTATTATCTGAAAAGCCAGTTGACTGCAGATCTTAACGCAACCTACGATAATTTTCATTTTGTCAGACAAGTATTTGGCCAGGTCCCGGGCGGTATGTTCGGTGCGGATGAAAATGCCCGTCCAGGATATACAGATCCGCGCCAAGGAGTGGAGACCTGTGGCATGGTGGAACAGATGGCCTCCAATGAAATCCTTCTTGGAATAACTGGAGATCCATTTTGGGCAGACCATGCCGAAGAGGTGGCATTTAATACCTATCCCGCCGCGGTAACAGCCGATTTTAAAGCTCTTCGGTATATCACTAGTCCTAATATGACCATCAGCGACAGCCATAATCATGCGCCGGGAATAGATAATAATGGACCATTTTTGATGATGAATCCTTTCAGTTCACGCTGCTGTCAGCACAATCATAGTCAGGGTTGGCCATATTATGCTGAACATCTGTACATGGCAACCAATGACAATGGCATTGCGGCAGTGTTATATGCCGCATCGAAGGCTGAAATAAAAGTCGGAAACAACCAAGCTATTCAGATCAGACAGCAGTCCAACTACCCTTTTGAAGAGTCTTTGCGGTTTGAAATAGGCACACAGGGTAAAACTGTTGATTTCCCATTTTATCTTCGCATACCAGCCTGGGCCAAGCAAGCGAAAGTTACTGTAAACGGTAAAAGCCAGTCCGTTGCAGTTGGGGCAAAATACATTCGGATCAACAGGACCTGGAAAGATGGTGACAAAGTCGAACTTTCCTTACCGATGACCATAGATCTGAAAACATGGACAGCCAACAAGAATTCAGTTAGTATCCAGCGTGGACCATTAACCTATGCGCTCAAAATCAAAGAGAATTATGTAAAAAAGGACAGTAAGGCTTCGGCAATTGGGGATTCCAAATGGCAGGAGACTGCAGATCCATCCAAATGGCCATCCTATGAAATCCTTCCTGCAAGTGAGTGGAATTATGGACTTGTACAAAATCAGCTACAAGCTGTTGATCAATTAAAAGTTGTCAAACGACCATGGCCTAAAGATGCGTTTCCTTTCGACGCAGAAGCAGTGCCCATTTCTATTCTTGTGAAAGCAAAACGTATTGATGGATGGAAAATTGATGAAAATGGACTAACGGGCGTATTGCCCCTGAGTCCTGTGGAAAGCAAGGGTGAGGTACAGGAAGTTGAACTGATTCCCATGGGAGCAGCACGTTTGCGCATTGCTGCTTTTCCAACTGTAAAATAATGTAAATACGATATATAAATAAATGACTTAACGATTTTTTATGATGAAGAAAACCCTATTTTTTGCCAGTTTGATGATGGCAGCACAATTGAACTTTGCTCAGGATTGGAAACCCGCAGGGTCACATATATTAACCCCTTGGGGCGAGAAAGTAACGGCACAAAAGCCACATCCTGAATATCCTAGACCACAATTAACCAGAACCAATAACTGGCAGAATTTAAATGGACTATGGAAATATGCTGTCACTCCAGTAGGCACTAAAGAGATTCCGAGTCAATGGGATGGAAATATCCTTGTTCCTTTTGCTATTGAATCGGCTTTGTCTGGTGTTGGTAAAGAGGTCGGAAAAGATAAAGCCTTATGGTATAATAATACCATAACATTGGACAAGTCGGTCAATAAGAATAAGGTCCTGTTGCATTTTGGCGCGGTAGATTGGCAATGTGACGTTTATATAAATAACCAATTGGTCGGAAGACATGAAGGTGGCTTTGACCCTTTTTCAATGGACGTGACCAGCTTTCTAAAGAAGGGGGCAAAACAGGAAATAGCCATCCGGGTATGGGATCCCACGGATGATGGGCCTCAACCAAGAGGCAAGCAAGTGAATAAACCCAATGGTATCTGGTACACGCCTGTTACTGGAATCTGGCAGACCGTGTGGTTGGAAAGCGTTCCGCAATCTTATATCGTTAAAACCAAACAAACACCACGATTGGATGAAGGGATCTTAGCATTCCAGGCTACTGTGGAAGGAAGCCAAGCCGGTGATGAAATAAAGGTCCGAGCATTGGATGGAGGGAAAGTTGTGAAAGAACAGGTAGGGCAGCCCAATGAATCTTTTGATCTTTCAGTACCTAATTTGCAGCCATGGTCACCGAGTAACCCTAAACTTTATGACTTAGAAATCCAGTTAATTCGTAAGGGCAAGATTGTTGATCAAGCAAAGAGCTATTTTGCGATGCGGAAAATAGCGATGCAAAAAGACGAAAATGGGATTCAACGGTTGATGCTGAATAATCATTTTACCTTTCAATATGGCCCATTGGATCAAGGTTGGTGGCCAGATGGACTACATACAGCCCCAACGGATGAGGCTTTGAAATTTGATGTTATCAAAACAAAGGAAATGGGATTCAATATGATCCGCAAACATATCAAAGTAGAGCCGGCGCGCTGGTACCGTTACTGTGACAGTATAGGTATGCTCGTGTGGCAAGATATGCCTAGTGGTGACCTCGGCGGAAATCATTGGGATATGCAGCCAGGAAAAATTTCAGGTGGCAATCGGGATAAACAACGTTCGCAGGAATCTGAGGGTTACTACCGAAAAGAGTGGAAAACCATTATGGAGGTATTGCACAACTACCCAAGTATTGTCATCTGGGTGCCGTTTAATGAGGCTTGGGGGCAATTCAAAACAAAAGAAATAACGGAATGGACGATGGCTAATGATCCTTCAAGACTGGTTAATAGTGCCAGTGGTGGTAATTTCATGGAAACAGGGCATATTTTGGATATCCACAATTACCCAGACGCAGCCATGCCTGATCCAAATTTGTTTGGTGCCAAACAAGTGCTTGCATTGGGTGAATTTGGAGGTTTAGGATTACCGATAGATGGACACTCATGGCAACAAAAAGATAATTGGGGCTACCAAAGCTTTAAAAATAAAACCGAGTTGTTAGAACGGTACAAACGCTTGATTCATGATTTGACGCGTTTGATTCCGATGGGATTGTCTGCCGCTGTTTATACACAGACAACAGACGTGGAAGTGGAAACAAATGGTTTGATGACCTATGATCGCAAAGTTGTCAAAATGCCTGAAGCAGAGTTGAAATCAGCCCATCAGGCACTTTATAATGTTCCTACCAAATAATTGATATCTAGATGGCCGCAACCCGAGTTGCGGCCTCAATTTATAGGTAGAAACATGCTTTTCAACCTAAACCTATTTTATATTAAACCAATGAAATTAAGATTACTAGTTGCAACGGCTATTTTATGTCAATCTATATCGTCGTTCGCACAAAAACAACTCCCTAAGAATGACCTTCGGGCGCCTGCCTATCCTTTAGTAACAATAGACCCCAATACAAGTGCTTGGTCCTACAGCAACGAATTGAATGCTGATGTTGTCCGCCATTGGACAGGGAAGTCATTTCCTTTATTGGGTGTTCTTAAAGTAGATGGAAAATCCTATCGTTTCTTAGGCAAAGAAGAAGCTGAGCTCCTGCCTTTGGCAAGAATGGGAGAACATGCGGCTTGGAGAGGAAGTTATGTTGTCAGTGAACCCACTTCAGATTGGATGAAACCTTCATACGATGCACAGCAATGGAAAACTGGAGCCGCTCCTTTCGGTACCAAAGATAAAGAACCCCAGGTGAATACGGATTGGCAGGAATCTAAGATCTGGATCAGGAGAGAAATTGAACTAGAGGAAGATCTCACCGGGAAAACTGTTTTTATTGAGTTCACGCACGACGATGATGCCATCTTATATGTCAACGGATTTGAAGTGGTTAATACAGGCAATTCAACTGGTAAAAATAATCGGGTCAGGCTGCCCGAACATGTCGTAAAAACATTGAAGAAAGGGAAAAATATACTCGCGGGTTATTGCTATAATAGGGTAGCGAACGGATATTTTGATTTTGGACTCTTTAAAGAAAAAGAAGGTAGCATTCAATTCGACAATGAAGCGAAGCAGATCGCTTCCAATGTGCAGGCAACACAGACACATTACACTTTTGATTGTGGCCCTGTCAATCTAAATATTACTTTTATAGCGCCGATGTTCTTGGACAAATTGGACTTAATGGCACGACCTGTAAATTATCTTTCCTACGAAATCCAGGTGAAGGATGGCAAAAAACATCAGGTGCAGCTTTATTTGGAAGCTGCACCAAATTGGGCTTTGAATTCTCCGCTACAGGACGCTGTGAGCAACTCATTCCGCAGCGGAAACCTGCAGTTTGTGAAGACAGGAAGTAAAAGTCAACAGATTCTCGGTAAAAAGGGGGATGATTTACGAATTGATTGGGGATATTTTTATATGGCCGGTGCCGTTGCAAAAACGAAATCTATTATCGGGAACAGTCAGGAATTGCGCAGTAAATTTCTAAAAAATGAACATACCTTACCTTCAAAAGAAGGCAAGCAGCTGGCCTTGATACAAACATTCGATGTCTCTTCAATCTACAGAGATAAAATTCTGTTAGGCTATGATGACCTGTATGCTATCCAATATTTTGGACAAAATTTACGGCCTTATTGGAATACTAGTGGAAATAGTACGATTGAGAAGCAATTTGAACTAGCCGACAAAGAGTATGCTGCTCTCAAAAAGTCTGTTGATAAATTTGATGCCGAATTATGGGGTACAGCTCTGCGCAACGGAGGTGATGACTACGCCGCATTATGTGCCTTGGCCTATCGGCAGGCAATCGCTGCCCATAAACTTGTCAAGGCACCCAATGGCGATTTACTTTTATTATCCAAAGAAAATGATAGCAACGGTTCAATTGGTACGGTAGATGTCACCTATCCATCTGCACCGCTTTTCTTGTATTACAATCCGGAGTTGGCAAAAGCGCTCATGAACGCTATTTTTTATTACAGTGAAAGCAATAAATGGACAAAGCCCTTTGCTGCACACGATGTTGGAACTTATCCGCTGGCAAATGGTCAAACCTATGGTGGGGATATGCCCGTGGAAGAATCCGGAAATATGTTGATATTAACCTATGCTTTAGCTAAAGTAGAGGGAAATGCGGCTTATGCCAAAAAACATTGGAAAGTTTTGTCAACATGGGCAGATTATTTAGTTGATAAAGGTCTTGATCCCGAAAATCAATTGTGTACAGATGATTTCGCAGGTCATTTTGCGCATAATGCTAATTTATCGATTAAAGCTATTTTGGGTATTGCTTCTTATGGTTATCTGGCCCAAATGCTCGGTGAAGCGGCTACAGCAAAAAAGTATCTGACGGAAGCGAAAGCGATGGCTAAGAAATGGGAGGACATGGCCAAAGATGGGGATCATTATAAGTTGACTTTTGACAAAACAGGAACCTGGAGCCAGAAGTATAATATGGTCTGGGATAAATTGCTTAAGATGGATATTTTCGACCCTGCTATCCGCGAAACTGAAATTAAATACTATCTCGGCAAACAAAATAAATACGGACTTCCCTTGGACAATCGTCAGCCTTATACCAAAACCGATTGGATTATTTGGACGGCGACAATGGCAGATGATAAACCTACATTTGAAGAATTTGTAAAACCAGTATATCGTTTTATGAATGAAACAACAGACCGTGTTCCGATGTCCGACTGGACGTATACTGATCGGCCTAAAAGAGCTGGATTTAAAGCAAGATCCGTTGTTGGAGGCTATTTTATCAAAATGTTGGAAGAGAAATTGGGAAAGGGGAAATAGATGTTGAATTCAAAGTCTTTAAAATATTGGGTCGGGGTAATAGGCCTGCTGAATCTGCTGAGCTCCTGTGGAAGCTCTTCGGGTTCAGTTAAACAACCTGGCCAAACGACAAATGCAATGGCTCATAAGGTCCAGCAAAAGACCTATATCAATCCGGTTTTTGAGCCCATACTTGCTGACCCTACAGTCGTTCGAGACCCCCAGGACAAAATGTTTTATGCGTATGGGACAGCAGACAATTGGGGGGACGGAAAAGGGCAACGTTTGGTATCTATTCTACAATCGGCTGATCTTGCTCATTGGACTTGGATTGGCACGGCCTTCAGCTCAAAACCGAGCTGGAAAGCCGAAGGTGGAATCTGGGCACCCGATGTGGTGCAGCTCAATGGGAAATACATTATGTATTACGCCTACTCGACATGGGGAGATCCTAATCCGGGGATAGGAGTTGCTCTTGCAGATAGACCCGAAGGACCCTTTTCGGATCAAGGTAAACTTTTTGATAGCAAGCAGATCAATGTGCCAAATTCAATTGATCCTTACTTTTTTACGGAGAATGGACAAAACTATCTGTTCTGGGGTAGTTTTAGCGATGCAGATACGCAGGGCACTTATGGTGTGGAATTGGATAAAAATGGAACCGCGGTACTTGATTTAAATCAAAAATTTAAAGTTGCTGCAGGTGATTTTGAGGCTGTTGTTATTCATAAGCGGAAAGGATATTACTACTTTATCGGATCCAAAGGATCTTGTTGCGAAGGAGAGAAAAGCAGCTATCATGTCCTTGTTGGCCGCTCTCGCTATCTGAAAGGGCCCTATATTGATCAAGAGGGCCGCAATCTTACACAGCGGGGGAGCGGAACGTTGTTGTTAAAGGGAAATGATAAATTTGTAGGGACGGGTCATACTTCGCGCATTATAACAGATGACAAGGGAAATGATTGGATACTCTATCATGCTATGGATCCAAAGCATCCTCGTGTTTCCAGTGGCGGCAACCGTCGTATGTTGCTTTTAGATCAGGTTGTCTGGGACAAAGGCTGGCCTGTCATTTATGGGGCAAGTAGCAGTGTTGAAGAAAAACCAGCGCCAAAATTTTACTAAAAACTGTCAATTTCTATCAGCGGATGATCCACCTTTATCGGGTAGGATTTCCGCTGTCTATACAACATATAATACAGTAAACTGGAAACCTCCTGAACGCCTTGGGTGATATCCGCGGGCTGGCCAGCTATTATCGATCTTCCTGTCTTATTTCATCTTTAAATAGCTAGATGAACCGATTCGGAAATATTTGGGACCGAAACTAAGCTAAATGGGTATGTAGCCAGCTGCTGATAAACTGGAATACTTCTATTTTGCTGTCTTCATTTAGAATTTCATGGCGCATCCCTGGATATAATTTAACCGTAACATCTGCTTGTCCTTGGCTGCGGAGCTGATCGGCACTTTTTTCAACTCCGATGCCAAAATCTCCAATTGGATCATCCTGTCCACTGATAAATGCTATCGGGAGTGTTTTTGGGATATGCCCTGTAGCTGTGGGATCTGTCGCCTGTAACGAAAGATCCAGTACCGTATGAAACCCATTATTGGTAAACAAACCTCCACAGAGTGGATCTTCCAAAAAGGCAATACGATTTGTCTTATTAACGCTTAGCCAATTGCTGTTACTTTGGTTCGGTTCGCTTTTAAAACGGGCATTGTTGCGCTGGTCAAAAATGCGATTGATCAATTTACTCCTTTTTTTGGGTGCAACAGTATTTAGAAGAGCAAGTAAAATGCGAAAAGCGGAGGAACCCTTTTGACGCTGTCCAGTGCCCACAATTATTGCGCCCTTAAATTGGTCCCCAATTTTTTGTAAGACGCAACGTGTAACAAAGGAACCCATGGAATGCCCTAAAATAAATTGCTGCGCTTGTGGATAAGCTTCACGTAGAAAATTACTCATCGCAATTGCGTCATCGACGAGTTGTTCTTTCGCCTTTTCCTTTTGGAAGTAACCCAAAAGATCAGGATGTGAAGCGGTCTTTCCATGCCCCAATTGATCATAAGTTAAAACTGCGAATTGCTGTGTCGTCAAATAATTCGCCAATTCCTGATACCGACCGCTATGCTCTTGCATGCCATGGACGATGAGGATCGTTGCCAATACAGGATTTTCCGTAGGCTCATAGAGACTATAAAAAATCTTATGCTTACTTTTTGCAGTATTGATGGCGTAGAAATCTGACGATACCTTGTTCATGATGCGTTTTATTTTAATAGTAAACTAAGACAAATTTATGGTATTTACAAGTTCAATAATCTTCATAGCGCGAAAGAACAAAGCAGAATAGTACCGTTATTGCTTAAGGGAGGAACAAAAAATAGCGCTATTAATTTTTGTGGTTTGGGAATATTTTTTAGATTTGCATTAATTTAGAATTAATTTAAATAAAGTAGTTAATCTATTTTGAACATAGGCTTACCTGAATGAAGAATTTGCAGTATAAAATCGAGTTCAGAAAGCTTCAATGTCCTAAAAATATAAGCATATATACTTGTACTCTGATGAAATCAATCCTAAATATTCAAATCCCGTTTATTTCAATGGCAGTAGCCATGTGAGCTGAATAATCAGGAAGGGAATGACTAGGTATGATTACTTCATCACCTTAAAAGACAAATAAAAGGATGAAAAAGACACTTTTAGCAGCTTTATTATTAGCAGCATCTTACGCACAGGCGCAGACAAACTCGTTAATGAATGGCGAGTTTTGGAAAGGCAAACCTACATTGACAATTGTTAAAGAAGAAATCAGCAAAGGAAATAGCCCTTCTCAGCCTAATGCGGCATCCTTTGACCCGGTTACTATGGCTATATTAAATGGAGCTCCGACTGATGTGGTCAAGTTTATGATCGAACAGGACGGAAATAGTGTCACGAAGAAGACACACCACAGCCGCAGTTATTTACATTGGGCTGCATCCAGTGGAAATGCGGAGCTAGTCGATTATTTGATTGCAAAAGGATCGGATGTAAACTACCGGGATAGCCATGGCTATCCAATTATAGCGTATGCCGCTTCGACTGGAAATACAAATACTGCTGTATATGATGCATTATTTAAGGCAGGTGTAAATCCCAAGCAGAAATATGAAGGTGGAGCCACGCTAATGATGCTTGCCGCATCTGCAGATAAGGACTTGGCATTGACGGATTATTTTATTAAAAAAGGATTATCTATTCAGGATAAAGATGAATCAGGTCGTACAGTAACAGATTACGCGGCTAAACTTGGAAATACCGAACTTATGGAGAAATTCATAGCTCGTGGCGTAAAACCAACCGATAATGCGTTGTTTTTTGCAACACAGGGCTCAAGACAAGCGTCTAATGGTTTGCCTGTTTATACCCATTTGGTTGAAAAATTCAAATTAGATCCCAAAGCAGTAAATAAGGAAGGTGCTACGGTACTACACGCCTTAGTTCGCAGACCAGACATGTCCGTAATCACCTATTTTTTAGATAAAGGAGTAGATGTGGCAAAAGCGGATAACGAGGGGAATACAGCTCTTATGGTGGCAGCCAATGGTAAAGATGTTAAATTGGTCGAACTGCTGCTTGCCAAAGCGAAAAATGTAAATGCGATAAATGAAAAAGGCGAATCTGCATTGACCAAAGCAATCGCAAATGGGACACCTGAAGTAGCTGCGGCATTGATTAAAAATGGAGCCGATATCAAAATATTGGATAAAGACGGAAATAACTTAGCTTTCTATTGGTTTAATTCTTACAAAGAATTGCCACAGGGGGGGAGACCGGGCGGACAGGCAACTGTTGCTCCAGGAGATGAATTTAAAGAAAAATTGACGATTCTTAAGGCGAGCGGACTAGATGTTGTTACTCCACAGAAAAACGGTAGTACATTGTATCATTTGGCTGTCGCCAAAGAAAATGTCAAGTTGATCCAAACAGCAAATGAACTTGGCGTAGATATCAATGCACAGGATAAAGAAGGAGCTACAGCATTACATAAAGCAGCCCTCATAGCAAAAGATGATTCTTTATTAAAGACATTGGTCGCTCTTGGTGCAAAAAAAGAATTGAAAACTGAATTCGATGAGACAGCTTACGACTTGGCTAAAGAGAACGATTTCTTGTCTAAATCGAATGTACAGCTTGATTTCTTGAAATAGAGAGATCGTATGTTCCATCAATCGGATGACGGAATATCTTAATAAATATTACAATATTAGGTAACGCTGAAGATAGCGCGAATACCATAAATTAGATACAATTGAAGATGAACAACATTTTTAAAACAACGATAGCCACTCTTTTATTTTCCATGGTAGCCCTAAGCTCTTTTGCGCAGGCGGCTAAATATAAGTGCATGATCCAAATGAATGCCTACGAAGGTGAAAAAGCCTATGTCGTGATTTCCCTGATTAACCCTAGCGGGGCATACGATAAGACACTAGCCGTATTGGGATCCGATAAACAATGGTATAATACGCTCAAGGAATGGTATAAATTTCAAAATAAAACCAAGGAAAAACTTAATGCCGTGACCGGTGCCTCAGTTGGTGGCGGTGACCGTGCCATGCGTACCTTGGATATTGATGAGACAAAGTTTAACAAAGGGTATAAACTTCGCTTTGAATCAGCGGTGGAGGAGCAGAAATATCATACTGCAGACGTTGAAATACCTTTGACAAAAGAGGCTGTTACTGAGAAAGCAAATGGCAAAGGGTATATCAAGCTCGTCAAATTAAGTAAAGTACAATAAGAAAAGGGATAGAAATGCTGGTATCTATTTGGAGGTATGCACATTTAGCCTTAGCTATTGTTTCTTCTGTTTTTTTACTTTTATTATCGATAACTGGAGTCATATTGGCCGTTGATGCGGTCAATGAAAAAATTCCACCTTATCGAATACAGCATATTGAAGACTTAAACCTTGCGCAGACGGTAAGTTCGTTGCGCAGGGTTTATCCTGAAATCATGGAGATTTCAGTAGATCACAATCAATTTGTGAGTATTGATGCCATAGACGCGGATGGCAATACGGTGAAAGGTTATATTGATCCGAATACGGGTCGTCTACTTGGCCCTCAACTGAATAAATCCCAATTTGTTCAATGGGTGACAGCTTTGCACCGTTCGCTCTTTCTGAAAGTGACCGGCAGGGTAATTATTGGTGTTGTTTCATTTCTGTTATTTCTTATTACCATTTCAGGAATTGTTCTGATTGTCAAGCGTCAACAGGGCGTGCGGCATTTCTTTGCCAAAATCAATCGGGACTTTTTCGCGCAGTATTTCCATGTCGTTTCCGGACGTATCTTTTTGATACCAATTTTGATATTGGCCCTAACCGGTACCTATCTATTTCTGGTACGTATTGAAATCTTGAAGAAGCCGAATCAAACAATTGAATATCCCAATAAGGTGAAGGCAGATATCGAATTGGAAGTGGAAAAATTTTCGATATTTCAACATACGAAACTGGTCGATTTGACGAAGTTGGAGTTCCCATTTATGGAAGGCGATCCTGATGAGTTTTTTATACTAAAGCTTCGTGACCGTGAATTGACCATAAATCAGTTGAACGGAAGCTTGCATAAAGAAGTCAAGTATCCGTTTACGGCATTGGCCGAACAGTTTTCTTTGGACCTCCATACGGGTAAGACCAATATCGTATGGGCAATTATATTAGGACTGGCCTCTTTGAACATTGTGTTCTTTATTTATACAGGATTTCTCATTACATTCAAGCGCACGGGTACTAAAATCAAGAATAAATACCGAGCTGAAGAAGCAGAAATTGTTATCCTTTTTGGAACGGAAAATGGAAGCACCCTGTTTTTTGCTAATCAGATTCATAAACAGCTCCTGGCAGATGGACAAAAATCGCTGTTGCTCGGAATGAATCAATATCAACGCTTTCCAAATGCTAAACACCTGCTTGTGTTTACCTCAACATATGGGTTAGGAACAGCTCCTTCCAATGCGCTTCAATTTGAACAAAAGGTAAATGGCTGTCCACAAGAGCAAGATGTACATTTTTCGGTTCTTGGCTTTGGTTCGAAAGCCTATCCTGATTTTTGCGCCTACGCCAAAGAGATTGACGATTTGCTGGAAAAACAGGCCTGGGCTTCTCGCTTAACAGCGTTGCAGACAGTCAATGACAAGAATATTGATGAACTTATTTCATGGATACATCACTGGTCTGAAAAGACTGATATCGCGTTAGCTTCTGCCCCAGCTATTTATAGTTCCAAAGTCGTTGGATTGACAAAGTTCAAAGTGGTCGCGAAGTCTACTGTTTCAGCGACTAATACCACTTTTACTTTATTATTGAAGCCTTTGAGTAAGGTTAAAATACAGTCCGGAGACTTGTTGGCAATCTATCCCGCACAAGATCAACGTGAACGTTTTTACTCCATCGGTTACAAAGATGGCATGGTTCAACTGGTGGTGAAATTATTCCCCGAAGGATTTGGTTCAGGCTTCCTTTATCAATTGGAAGCCAATCAGACCTTGCAGGCGCGTGTTATGGTCAATCCAAGTTTTCATTTTCCAGAAGAAGCAGCGGCGGTTGCTTTAATTGCCAATGGAACGGGAGTAGCACCGTTTCTTGGTATGATTTCGGAAAATAAAAGTATGATACCCGTACGTCTGTATGCTGGTTTTCGACATCAAAATGAAATGACTGCGCGCTATGTGGAGTTTGCTGATGAACAGATAAAGCAGGGCTATCTGAAACAGTTTGAATTGGCTTTCTCCCGTGAGCAGCATGCACAATACGTCATGGATCTGATCTACAGGGATGCATTATACTTTGTTGAATTGCTTGAAAAAGAAGGGTGTATTTTGCTCTGTGGTTCATTGCGTATGCAGCATGATGTTGAACAGACGTTAAATGCACTTCTTTTAGAACATGTCGGCAAAACTATTGCCATCTACAAAGAAAATGGACAGATTTTAACAGATTGTTATTAGTAAATATCTTTTTCGCTCCTTATGAACTACGCTAAACATTACTGTCTGCTCTGGATACTCTGCAGCTTTGCCATTACCTCCGGGTTTTCGCAGGTATTAGTTAAGCGGCAAGTTACCCTTATGGGCTCTGTTTTCGAAATTAGCTTAGTAGATCAGGATAGCTCAATTGCAAATCAGCATATCGATGAAGTTATCTCCGAAATAGATCGAATAGAAAACCTGATTTCGGAATGGCGTCCGCAAACGCAAATAGCAGAGGTGAACCGCAATGCGGGAATTGCGCCAGTTAAGGTAGATCGGGAAGTATTTGAATTAACAAAACGTGCAATCCAATATGCGCAAAATTCAGCTGGAGCTTTTGACATCAGTATTGTTGCCTTGGATAAGGTTTGGCTATTTGATGGAAGTATGAACACCATGCCCGCAGAAGAAGTCATTAGGAATTCAGTAGCGAAAGTCGGCTATAAACACATTCGCCTTGATAGTGCTGCCTCGACAATTTTTCTTGAGCTATCAGGTATGAAGATCGGTTTTGGTTCCATTGGAAAGGGATATGCGGCTGATCGGGGGCGACAAATAATGAAAGAGAAAGGGATTGTAGCAGGTATCGTGAATGCCTCAGGTGATCTGTCGGCTTGGGGAAACCCGCCCAATAGCGATGCATGGAAAATAGGAGTGAATAATCCCTTTAAGCCCCACCGAATGGTCAAAGTGCTTCGCTTTAATGAAATGTCCGTAGCGACCTCTGGCAGCTATGAAAAATATGCGGAGATTAATGGCAAGCGGTACTCACATATTATAAACCCAGTGACGGGTTATCCCGCCACGGGATTAACTTCGGTTACCATTTATGGTCCCTCAGCAGAGATCGCAAATGCACTCAGCACCTCGATCATGGTGCTCGGGGAGAAAGAAGGAAAAAAATTAATTCAACATTTTCCTGCGTATCGTTACATCTTTATTACTGATCAAGGCAAGGTCATTCAGCAAAGACGAAAGTCATAAGCCATGGGTCATCATTTTTATTTTCTTACCGTATAAAGTGTACGAA
Source organism: Sphingobacterium sp. (assembly GCA_022712315.1). Taxonomy (GTDB): domain Bacteria; phylum Bacteroidota; class Bacteroidia; order Sphingobacteriales; family Sphingobacteriaceae; genus Sphingobacterium. The sequence goes on from JALAGS010000011.1 coordinate 33,164, forward strand.
AGGCATATGCTATTTTGCGATTATCTAGTATATTTATGCTAACAAAGCGTACACGAAACAAGACGAGAAGAAACTATATATGTCATGTTGTTCATCAGGTGGAGTGAACAAGAAGATAGATCGATGAAAATAATTTAAGGTAAAAGTTTGGCTGATTCGTCTAGGCTGCTATGGACATTGCATACCAAAATCATATGGCAGAAAAAAAATCCAGATCATTTACGGATATCGTTAAGACTTATGGAAGTCAGCTGCTGCGTTTTGTTAAGGGAAAAGTGAAGAAAACGGAGGATGCAGAAGATATCTTACAGGAAGTCTGGTACCAATTCAGCCGTTTGACTAATATGGACGAATTGGAAAATGCCGGAGCATGGCTTTATGCTGTCACACGCAATAAGATTACAGACAGTTATCGAAAAAAGAAAAGTGAATCGCTTGATGATCTGATCGAGGGCGACGAAGATAGTGAAAGTTCATTTCCCATTCGTCAGTTTCTTTTGGCTGATGACTCCAACAATCCCGAACTAAAATTATTTAAGGATATTTTTTGGGATGAACTGATGAAAGCATTGGACGAATTACCCGAAAAGCAACGTCGGGTCTTTATGCTCAATGAGCTGGAAGACAAAACACTTCAAGAAATTGCAGTCATGGAAAATGAAAACCTAAAGACGATCATCAGTCGAAAAGGCTATGCCGTGAAGCATCTGAGGGTACGGTTGCGGAGTTTGTATGAAGAATTAAAATTTTAAAGGATTAAGCTATGAATGGAAGAATGAAAAGACAACGGAAGGGTAAATTCGCTTTTATGTTTGTCGCTATTATTGTTGGTGTTTTTTTATTGGTAGCGTTGTTACAATATTTATGGAATACGTTAATGGTTGATATTTTCAATTTGAAAGCAATTACCTATTGGCAGGCATTAGGACTCTTTGTTTTGTCCAGAATCCTGTTCGGTAGAGGCTTTGGTAAACCAGGAGGTGGGAGATTTCGGAAGGATTTTCCACGTCACATGGAAAAAGGAGAAGATCTTTCCGATGAGGAAAGGGAGCGTTTGCGTGAGGAATGGAAGCGTCGTTTTGGAGGACGATGCGGATTCTGAAAAAAGAATAGAAATTTTAAAGTAAAAACTGTTGTTGGGCGTCTTCTTCTATAAAGGCGCCTTTTTTATGTCGATATCCCGAAAAAAATAGCAGAACGCGAGGATCTGTCAGAATGGATGTTGGCTGAAGCAATAGTTAATTATAATGTCAAGGTCGAGGAAAGCGCAATTTCAAACAGATGAAAATGTGTGCCAACGGAAACCTTAAAAAAAAGATGTATTCAAATGAAAAATAAACTTCGATTTATATTGCCGCGCCTCATAGTGCTTACGGCAATAGCAGGAATAGCGACCTTAATTATTGGGACGATCTTTAAGCTCTTATTGTTTGGAACGGTTCTGTTTGGAATAGGAAGCTTTGCCGCAGCAAGAATGCGCAGGAGAGATAGGCATTCATTCAAAATGGATAAGGCTCCAGTATATCCGAATGTTCAGCGTCACTATAACACAGTGGTAGCGATCGTGCCATTGAATGGACAACAACGTTCGAAGAAAGCAACGATAGTTCCCGTTTATTAATATTTACAAAATCGCAACAGTGGATGCAATCCGGCGATCGTTAATTCACACTTAGTATTCAATATTAAAAATTAAAGACATGTTTAAAAGAGATAATTACAGCAGAGGATATTCAAATCATAACAAATTTTGTGGACAGCATTTCAAGGACCGCTTTGAAAAGTTTCAGCAGCATTTTTTTGAAGGTGAACACAGTGCAGAAGGGCAGCAATTTGTCCCTGCCAATATAGCCGAGAATTCAGAATTTTACGAAGTTCAGCTTTTTGCTGCCGGACGCAAGAAAGAACAATTCCAAGTCAGCATAAATGATGGGATTTTAAAGATTTCTTGTACAGAAAATACACAAGACAATGGTATCGACTATATTTATAAAGAGCATGAAGGTCTGCCATTTGAACGTGAGTTCCAATTGAATGAACAAGTACTTACTGACAATGTACATGCGAGTTTTGAGGATGGTGTCTTGACAGTTATTCTTCCGAAAGATCTCGAAAAGATAAAACGACCACAGGAAGTTGTTATTGATTAACAAGGCGTAGATAAAAATTAGAAGAATATCTGATTTTGAAAAAGGACAGCATCGAAATTTGCTGTCCTTTTTTTATATTTTATTGCCAGTCGTCGCCCAGAAGCAGCATATATTCACAGTCTCTATGACCAGATCCTTTTCTGGGCAAGATTTTATCTTTCATGTCCATTAGGCTGTTTTTTATTTTGTTCCGGATACCCGTCGCCAGATGTAGTCACCATCGGTAAAAAAGAATTTCGAATAGCTGTTTGGCAATATAACCCTTATTTCCGAACAGCTATCTGAGCATCCTTGGAAACAGTTCCATTAACGCCATTTTTCATAATTGCCTGATTAGGTCTTAGGTAATCAAGATAATCCTTAAACTGAGACATACCGATACCAACTTATCCCTAATAACAATTTTTAGACAGTGATCAGTCATTGTTTATTCAGTCTACACTGAGTGATCACTGAGCAAGCACTGAACGAGAACTGAACAAGCACTGTTAAAAGGCCGAATTTGGTTACCATCTGGTCTTCGTTTGATTGACAGGTAGAAAGGTTCCGGATTTAAATTTTAAGTAGATCTCCATTAGCTTATGGCTATAATATGGAGACGACATTCCTGGCAGGTTTATGCATTTGCTAAATAAATTGGCTTCCGCCTGTGCGAGTGGGGCTTGCTGTTATTGTAGATTGTATCGAGCAGCGTCAAGTTTATTGAGATGTTATGTTGTGGCAGCTATTCCGTTCTTTTAAGTTTTCTATTGAGCTGTTCTTTGCCAAATCGCCAAAAGAAATAGAACAAACCTATTACAACGATGATTGCCATAAATGGGACGAATATGGCCAATATTGTCAAAATGGTCGATCCTATAGTTTCCATGGTGGAGATCATAAAATTACCAAAACCGGCCGTTCCAACCGAGGAGACTGCACGCGTGCCAGCTAGGGCTGTGCTAATGGTTGCCGCGGTTCCACCTCCAGCTATAATTGCCATGGCCCAACGGAAAAACGGTGAAATATCTGTAAACTGTATCGCAAAAAGTAACGTGCCTGCTATGGCCGCTAGAGGAATTGAAAGGCTATCCAATATGTTATCTATAAATGGAATGTAATATCCTGCTACTTCTAGGATCATGGCTACGCTTGTTGCTGCCAGAACGATAGTTGAACCCGCCCAAGACAATTCGTCGCCAACCTGGAACAATTCTAGCCGACAGCCGAGACTCAATAAAAATAAGGGCATGAAAACCCTAAAGCCGGTGGCTGCAGCCAGACTCACTCCTATAAATGCACTGACCAGATATGTGGATAGCTCACTCATGGTATATCGCTTTTAATCCAACCTAAAGATACAATAGTAAAAGAATGGCTTTTGTTTTTAAAATAGATAAAAATCGTTTTTTCTGTGAGAATACAAGTAGGTGTTTTTTTAGTTTTGTATATAAGTTTTGGTTTGTTTTATAGATTTTGATTATAGTGTATCGAATCATTCGATGTAAAGGCAGGGGAATATTTGTGTACTTTTATGAAAGTGGAGGTCAAACAATTTGATCATTTAAGGTATTATACAATAAACTTTCTTTTCATATGGACAACAACGAAAAAGACATTAGCAAATGCCCATTTCATAATGGTACAATGCGCAACGCCGTTGCGGGAGGGGGAACTCAGAATCAGGATTGGTGGCCAAATAGACTCCGTGTAGATCTTTTGAGACAACATGCGAGCAAATCGAATCCGATGGATGAGGGATTTGATTATGCAGAAGCATTTAAACAATTGGATTTAGCGGCTGTAAAAAGGGATCTGCATGAATTGATGACGGATTCGCAGGATTGGTGGCCCGCAGATTTTGGTCATTACGGCCCTTTATTTATCCGGATGGCTTGGCATAGTGCAGGAACATACCGTGTAAGTGATGGTCGAGGTGGAGCGGGATCTGGGCAGCAGCGTTTTGCGCCATTGAATAGCTGGCCCGATAATGTTAGTTTGGATAAAGCACGTCGCTTGTTGTGGCCTATCAAACAAAAATATGGCAAGAACATTTCTTGGGCAGATTTATTGATCTTAACCGGCAATGTTGCTTTGGAGTCCATGGGATTCAAAACTTTTGGTTATTCGGGTGGACGTGTAGATGCCTTTGAACCTGAATTGGACGTATATTGGGGTTCTGAAAAAACATGGCTGGGTGGTGATATCCGTTATGCCCATGGTTCAGAAGGGGTTGTCGAGCCACATGGTGTTCTATCTGCTGACGACAACGCAGACGGCAAAGTGCATTCACGTGATCTTGAAAAGCCTCTAGCAGCGGTACAGATGGGCTTAATTTATGTGAATCCAGAGGGACCAGATGGAAACCCTGATCCTATCGCCGCAGCGAAGGATATAAGAGATACTTTTGGACGTATGGCGATGGATGATGAAGAAACTGTAGCTCTGATTGCGGGTGGCCATACGTTTGGAAAAACACACGGAGCTGGCCCTGCTGACCATGTTGGAAAAGAACCAGAAGCTGCAGGTATAGAGCAACAGGGTTTAGGTTGGAAAAGTACTTACGGCAGTGGAGTAGGTGCTGATGCCATTACCAGCGGATTGGAGGTTATCTGGACGCAAAAACCAACAGAGTGGACAAATCTCTTCTTTAAAAATCTTTTTGAAAATGAGTGGGAATTAACAAAGAGTCCTGCTGGAGCGCATCAATGGGTAGCAAAGAACGCTGACTCGAGTGTTCCAGATCCTTTTGATCCAAATAAAAAGCGCAGGCCAACGATGCTGACGACCGACTTATCGCTGCGTTTTGATCCAATTTATGAAAAGATCTCACGTAAATTCTATGAGAATCAGGATGCGTTTGCAGCTGCATTTTCTCGCGCTTGGTTTAAATTGACACACCGCGATTTGGGACCCCGCGAACGCTATTTGGGTACCGAGGTTCCTGCTGAAGAATTATTGTGGCAAGATCCTATCCCGGCAGTTGACCATGCTTTGGTTGATTCGGATGATATTAGTGCATTAAAAACGGCTATATTAAGTGCTGGACTCAGTACCTCGGAGCTTGTTACAACAGCTTGGGCTTCAGCGTCTACTTTCCGGGGCTCAGATAAGAGAGGTGGTGCAAATGGCGCTAGGATCCGCTTAGCTCCGCAAAGGTATTGGCAGGTGAATAATCCAGCCCGATTGCAGAAAGTGCTTGCTGTGTTGGAGCAGGTTCAACAGGATTTTAATGGAAAGCAACAAGGGGGTAAAAAAATCTCAATAGCAGATTTAATCGTTCTAGGTGGTGCCGCTGCTATAGAGCAGGCTGCTCGAGCTGCTGGACATGAGGTCTCAGTACCTTTCAATCCTGGTCGTATGGATGCGACACAGGAGCAAACTGATGTAGAATCCATGGGCTATCTTGAACCAATTGCTGATGGATTCAGAAACTATCGTAAAGGAGCGTATACGGTTTCGACAGAATCACTATTGATCGACAAAGCACAACTCTTAACGCTATCTGTTCCTGAACTAACGGTATTAATAGGTGGACTTCGTGTTCTGCAGGCAAATTTTGATGGATCCCAATTAGGGGTGATGACGGATCGTCCAGGACAGCTGACCAACGACTTTTTTGTCAATCTATTGGATATGGGAACAGCTTGGAAAGCTATTTCCCAGGATCGGGAGGTTTTCGAAGGATCGGATCGTAAATCTGGAGCAAAAAAATGGGAGGCAGGACGGGCGGACCTTGTTTTTGGTTCGAATGCTGAACTAAGAGCTGTTGCCGAAATATATGGCAGTGCCGACGCGAAAGATAAATTTGTACAAGATTTTGTGAAAGCATGGAATAAAGTGATGGAGCTGGATCGTTTCGATTTGCACCGTTAGTTGGATTTGGGCTTGTATCTTTTTTAGGTACGAGCCCTTATTATACGCAATGTATCCCTCCTGACTAGAAGGCCACCGGCCTCAATTAGTATTCGCTTCTTCATTATCGCTCTCACTATTGCCCGGGAAGAGTAGATATGGTTTCCACGCTAGTACTTGTACACCCGGAGAGTAGTGTACACTTTCTATATTTTCATGGTTTAAATTTAGCTCACCAATATTATAGGATAACTGGCATTCTTCCAATCTTACAGCAAACAACGTCCATTCAGGATGATGGATTTCAAAACAATAAATTCCATCGGATTTGTCCAGATAAAGACAATACCTCTCAGTAAGCCAGATGTCAATGTTGGATTTCGAAGTAATAATTTCCGAAATTCGAAATGTACTTTCTAGGGTAAGCCCCTTTTCTTTATTTATATTTTTATAGCCCTTATCGTCGCGTACAATAGCGGATTTTTCGTAAGGTAGACCGGAGAGTTTTTTTGCAACTAAGGCTGATAAATATTTACTTGCTTCAATATTAATGAAATACACCCCCTTTTTGTCATTTTGATTGATATAGGTTCGTAAATTGATCTCGTAAAAGTCCGATATCGGGGAGAAGGCCGGTGTATTTCTCGGGCGAATGTTTTTCATTTCAAAAGCCACTAACGAAACATAACATTTGCCATTGTATTGATCAATGGATAATTCCTTAGGGACTAATGGTCGGAGTATATCGTAATCAACTTGAAAATGTAAAAAGAGTAAATCAAGCCATTCTTGATAGAATTGCCAAGACCCGGAAGGCATAATCCAAGGACGATGATGTTTATC
>JALAGS010000152.1 GCA_022712315.1 Sphingobacterium sp.
ATTTTTGTAAATCTTGTTATAAATGTTTAACTTACATTTAAGTTGCTGAAATCAAATTTCAATTTTAAAAAGCACGCATCTGAAGTTTTGCTGAAATAAGTTATAAATCTGTATTTAAAATTAGAAAGCCATTCTTCCGGTTCCTCATGATAGTATTTACTAGAAAAGGTCAATATTAGGTCAGTGTTGATTAATTCATAAGAAGATTGACCTCGCTATTCCAGATAGATTTGTGATAAAGAAATATTAAAAGAATACGCTATGGCACAATTTAAATGGGAAGGAATTTATCCTGCAATGTTATCACCATTTGATGAAAATGGAAATTTGGATTTTGATATGTTTGGTAAAAACATTGAAGCACAATTGGATGGAGGTGTTCACGGTTTGATTATCGCTGGATCATTGGGTGAAGCAAGTGTTTTGAGTACGGAAGAAAAGTATGATTTATTGACCTATGCGTTGAAACTTGTTGACGGACGTGTACCTGTATTGCTAAATATTGCAGAAAATACAACGGCTGCTGCGATCAAAGTAGCTCAGACCAGTGAAGAATTGGGTGCAGATGGTTTGATGTTATTGCCACCAATGCGTTACAGAGCTGACGATAGAGAAGCCGTTGCTTATTTTCGTGCTGTAGCCCAGAGTACCAAATTGCCAATTTTAATCTATAACAACCCTGTTGACTATAGTACTTATGTATCGTTGGATATGTTTGAGGAACTATTATTGGAACCAAATATTCAGGCGGTGAAAGAGTCTACACGAGATTTAACCAATATCACGCGATTGAAAAATCGTTTTGGTGATCGATTAAAGATTATGGCTGGTGTAGATACCTTAGGGCTCGAGTCTTTGATGTTGGGGGCTGATGGTTTAGTGGCTGGACTGGTCGACGCATTTCCAAGAGAAACCGTGGCCATGTACGATCTTGTAAAGGCAGGTGAGTACAGCAAAGCTGTAGAAATATACCGTTGGTTTATGCCTTTATTGGAATTGGATATTCATCCTAAATTGGTACAATATATTAAATTGGCGGCGACAGCGGAAGGGATTTCAAGACCGTATACGCGCGCTCCAAGATTACCATTGATCGGTGAGGAAGAACAACGTGTAAAAAAAATTATTGCAGATTCAATCGCAACCAGACCACAATTATAGAAATGCTTCTGAACTTTCTTGATGAAGGTTTAGGGAATTTCCTTTTTAGGACCGTGTAAAATAGGCAAAAAGGACCTTCTTATTATATTTAAAGCCGCAAGGAATGAAGATATAGGGAAGGTTTTTATTGATTTTTGAAGATAGATACTTACAATAAAAACAAAAGGAATGGATAGAAACGTAAATGAGATTGATTACGTCGTAAAACAGGCGGAGGCTGGATTTCAGTTTCTTCAAAAAATTGATGTAGTTGAAAGAGCGGATTTGATGTATGCTATTGCCGCTGAAATTGAGGCATTGGGAGACATCCTGATTGAAACGGCTCATCTGGAAACTGCTCTTCCTCTGGGAAGATTGCAAGGTGAAAAAGCGAGAACGGTCAATCAATGGCGTCGCTATGCCGATGCTGTAAAAACGGGGCTATACAGTGAAGCACGGATAGATCGGGATCCAAATAGCCAATTTGATTTACGGAAGTATAACAAAGGACTTGGTCCAGTGGTCATCTTTGGCGCGAGCAATTTTCCTTTCGCCTTTTCAACAGCAGGCGGAGATACAGCGAGTGCCATCGGTGCCGGCTGTTCGGTTATAGTAAAAGCTCATCCCGCTCATCTGAAAACCTCGCAATTAATGGCTGACGCCATCGATCGGGCGATTTCAAAACAGGGAGCTCCAAGTGGCGTTTTTAATCATGTGGTGTCAGATTCATTTGCTGCTGGACAACAGTTGGTCAGCCATACCCTCGTAAAAGCGGTCGCATTTACAGGTTCATTCCGTGGTGGCAAAGCTTTATTTGATTTGGGTCAGTCAAGACCTGATCCTATTCCAGTATTTGCCGAGATGGGAAGCGTAAACCCGGTTTTTCTTTTACCGGACTACTTAGCTGGCAATCTGGAACATTTTGCCAAGCAGTATATTACGTCACTACTTTTAGGTGTTGGTCAATTTTGTACCAATCCGGGTGTTTTAGTGAGTGTCGGCGGCGAACAGCTGGATCGACTTAAGGTGGAGTTGAAGAAAGAACTTCAAGCTGCTGCGACCGGCAAAATGCTGCACGCAGGAATATTGGATAGCTATAACCGTTTAAAAGGAGAGATGATTCAATACGATGGTGTCCGTATATTGGAAGAAGGGCAGGATAATACAGCACAAGATTTTGCGCAGGCCCTGCTTGCTGAAACCGAAGCAAGCCGAGTTTTGGCTAATCCTAAATTATTGGAAGAAGTTTTTGGACCTTTTGGGCTAATTATATCTTGTACGGACCTCCACGAAATGCAAAATGTAATGGAGCAGCTCGAAGGACAGATTACCATTACTTTTGCTGCATCGGCGCAGGATATCCGCGAATACCCGGCGCTCTTTACAATAGCACAGGACAAATGCGGAAGGCTTTTGTTTCAGGGGATGCCAACCGGCGTTGAAGTGCAGTATGCTATGCAGCATGGCGGACCTTACCCGGCAACCACAGATGCACGTTTCACTTCTGTAGGGCCTGATGCGGTAAAGCGCTTTATTCGCCCCATTAGTTTTCAAAATTGGCCCAATGAATTTTTGCCTAAAGAACTGCAGGACGGAAACCCATTACAAATTGACCGTTTGGTCAATCAACAATGGACTAAAGCATAATAGAAACAAGTGACTATATAAACAAGTGACCAAAAATGAAGAAGACTTTTTTTTGTATTGATTCGCATACCTGTGGTTGTCCCGTACGATTGGTGGCAGGAGGAGCCCCATTGTTACAGGGGAATTCCATGATGGAGCGTAGGTTGCATTTTATACGTGAGTACGATTGGATCCGTATGGGATTGATGTTTGAACCAAGAGGGCATGACATGATGAGCGGCAGTATGCTTTATCCGCCCTTTGATCCGCAAAATGATATTGGTGTCCTTTACATTGAAACCAGCGGCTGTCTGCCGATGTGTGGACATGGAACGATCGGTACGGTGACCATTGCCATCGAGGAGGGACTCGTTCAACCTAAAATTCCCGGAAAATTAAGGTTGGAAACTCCGGCTGGATTGGTACATATCGACTATGTTCAGGATGGATCTAAGGTGAAAAGCGTAAAGCTTACCAACGTCAAGTCTTTTTTATATGCTGAAGCCCTAACGGTCGATTGCCCTGATCTAGGCAACATCAGCGTCGATGTTGCCTACGGTGGAAACTTTTATGGCATTATTGACCCACAGGCTAATTTTCAGGATATCAGTTCCTATTCAGCAAGCCAGCTCATTCATTATGGAAAAATAATCCGTCAGCTGCTGAACGCAAAATATTCTTTTGTTCATCCCGAAGATGCCAATATACATGGGTTGACTCACATCCAATGGACAGGGGATCCTAAACTTTCCAACTCGTCGGGACGTAATGCGGTACTGGTCGGCGACAATGCATTGGATCGTTCACCATGTGGTACCGGTACATCAGCCCGTATGGCACAGTGGTATGCGAAAGGGAAACTCAAAAAAGGAACGGAATTTATACATGAAAGTTATATCGGTTCACAATTTACCGGTAAAATTGAGGCAGAAACAACGGTTGACGGTAGGCCCGCAATTGTCCCATCTATCGAAGGCTGGGCACGCATAACGGGTTATAATACCATTTTTTTGGATGATGAAGATCCTTATTTTGGTGGTTTTCAGGTGATTTAATATAGTTGAGGTGATTTAACAAATTAATAAGACAAGAGCAACGTGAAAGAAAATAATAGAGGTACGGTTGTCGTCGTTGGAGCAGGAATTGCAGGACTTGCTTCTGCCTATTACCTGGTGAGAGACGGATGGGATGTGAAAATCCTGGAAAAAAATACCCTGGACAATAACTGTTCTTATGGCAATGCCGGCATGATTGTCCCCAGCCATTTTACGCCCTTGGCTGCCCCCGGTATTGTAGCCCAAGGGATAAAGTGGATGTTCAATAGTAAAAGCCCTTTCTATGTACGGCCTTCGCTAAATCCGCGACTGATCAATTGGGGACTGAAGTTTTTGAAACATGCCAATCGCACCCATGTAGAACAGCATGCGGCTGCAATACGTGACTTGAATCTCTACAGCAGCAGATTATATGACGAACTGGCGCAGGAGGAAGGCTTTGATTTTGAGTTGAAACAGAACGGTATCCTGATGATGTATAAATCCAAGGAAATGCAGCACGAAGAAATTGAACTTGCGCATCGTGCACAGGACCTTGGACTGGATGTTGATATCTTGGAAGGAAATACTGTTCAAGAATTAGAACCCAATCTAAAACTGGATGTTTTGGGTGCTATACTTTATCGTTGTGACGGAAAATTATATCCACCCAAGTTAATGCGGCAATTGATTCAATATTTGAAAGCCGCTGGCGTAGTTTTTTTCGAAGAAACTGAAGTCCATAAATTTATAACGACCGGAAATAAGGTGAAAGAAGCGATCAGCAATAAGGGAAGTTTTCAGGCGGATGCTTTTGTCTTGACTGGTGGAGCTTATTTGCCGCAGCTGACTTCAAAGTTGCACATAAATACACCCCTTATGCCAGGAAAAGGATATTCGTTTATGTATCAGCCTGAGAAAGAGAACACATTGAATCATGCGGCATTACTACTGGAGGCTCGTGTTGCTGTAACCCCCATGAATGGCCAGATCAGATTCAGCGGTACGATGGAATTGGGACCTGCAAATGACCGGATTTATGAAAACCGTGTCCGCGGAATTGTAGAATCTATTCCTAAATATTATCCCGAATTGAAGGTCGATTACCCAAGCGAAAAAATATGGTATGGTTACAGACCCTGCTCGCCTGATGGATTGCCCTATCTGGGAAGATTGAAAAAATTTGATAATGTCCTAGTTGCCGGTGGGGGGGGGATGATGGGCTTGAGCCTGGGCCCAGCCTATGGGAGAGTTGTTGCAGATTTATTGGCAGGACAGAAAATAGAGGCTGAAATCGCTGGTTTTAGGCCGGATCGTTTCGACTGATAAAATTAGGATATAAACCAACACCCAAATTATGAATCGTTCTTTTTCTTTTAAAGCTCCCAAAACATTGTTTTATGGGCTGCTCTTTCTATTCCCCGTCTCCACACACGCACAAAAGATGAAATTATACGACCATACAACCCCTATAGAACCTTATATTGTGCAATATGGGCATGATGTTGAGGCGATCAACTATTTTTATGGCCCTATGCCCAAAGGCTGGGGCAATCAGCAGGCCGCCGCATCGCCGGAACAGCTGGCACGTCTTCAACGTTTGGATAACGAATATTTGAACAAGCTGGACAAGTTCCCTTATGAAGCACTCGAAACAGCTGGACAGGTAGATTTTATCTTGCTGAAGCGCAAATTAAAAAGTGATCTCCTTGCATTGAAAGCAGATGAGTCAAATTACAACCGCTTATCCCTGTATTTACCTTTTGCACAGCGAATATTTGCACTTGAAAAGGAACGTCGTAGGGGCAAGCGTCTGGCAGGAGAAGATGTTGCGAAAGAGCTGACGCTGGTTGCCGGTGAAATCGATCGGTCAATAGCTGCTTTGCAGGAAAAGTCCAATATTCCTTATTCAGATGTAAACTTTCTGGTTGCCCTCGTAAATTCGCTGGACTTAAGGATCACCAGCACCTTCGATTTTTATAATGGATACGACCCTGAATTTACCTGGTGGGTGCCCTCCATATTTCAGCAGGTGAAAAGCAAGCTGTCGGATTACAGGGAGAAATTAGCCGCAAAAAGCGACCGGAAAGTGTTTGATGATGGTAGCCAGATTGCAGGTGTGCCAATTGGAGAAAAAGAGATAAACCGAAGGCTCAAAGCTGAAATGATCAGTTATACAGCGACCGACCTTTTAAAATTAGCTGATCAAGAGTTTAAGTGGTGTGAAGCGGAGTTATTGAAAGCGAGCCATGAAATGGGCTTTGGCGATGACTGGCGGGCAGCGCAGGAAAAGGTTAAAAACTCCTATGTACCCATTGGGGAACAGCCCGAGCTCATCATGAGATTGTATAATGATGCACAGCAATTTATTGAACAAAATAAACTCATGGATATTCCTGCGCTTGCAGATGAGACCTGGGGCATGATCATGATGACACCTGAACGGCAACGGGTCAACCCCTTTTTTACGGGAGGACGGGAAATTAGCATATCCTATCCGACAAACACGATGGATCAGCAGGCAAAATTGATGAGCATGCGCGGCAATAATCCTTATTTCTCCCGTGGCACAGTCCAGCATGAATTAATTCCCGGTCATCACCTGCAATATTTTATGAATAGGCGGTACAAGCCTTACCGCGAACAGGCATTTAATACGCCATTCTGGACAGAAGGATGGACATTGTACTGGGAATTGCTGCTGTATAGCAAGGGATTTGCAAAAACTCCGGAGGAGCGAATCGGGATGTTATTTTGGCGCATGCACCGCTGTGCGCGAATAACCTTTAGTATCAAATTTCATTTAGGAGAGTGGACGCCCCAACAATGCATCGATTATCTAGTAAACCGCGTGGGATTTGAGTCGGCTAATGCGCACGGTGAAGTGAAGAGATCGTTTGAAGGTTCTTACGATCCCTTATATCAGTTGGCCTATCTCGTAGGCGGCTTGCAATTGATGCGCATCAAAGAAGAGGTGGTCGATCAAGGGAAAATGTCGTTTGCTGAATTCCATGACCGGGTGATCAAAGAAAATTATCTACCGATGGAAATGTTGAGAGCGATTATCAAGGGCGAGAAGTTAAAGCCCGATCACGAGACAAATTGGAAGTTTTATCATTTTAATAACTAGATGTTTATGAGTGAGTCGAAACAAACTTTTCAAAAGTCTCTCGGGTTACTGGATGCCACTATGCTGGTGGTTGGAAGTATGATCGGTTCGGGGATTTTTATTGTATCTGCGGATATCGCACGTAACACGGGTTCTGCGGGCTGGATGATGGTCGTTTGGTTGATCTGTGGATTTATGACTTTAACAGCAGCATTGAGTTATGGTGAATTAAGTGCGATGTTTCCAAAGGCAGGAGGGCAGTACATCTACCTTCGGGAAGCTTATGGTCCGGTATTGAGTTTTGTATTTGGATGGACATTTTTTGCCGTTATACAAACAGCGACAATAGCCGCAGTGGGTGTTGCTTTTGCGAAATTTACAGCCTATCTTTTCCCTTTTATGGATGAAGATGTTTATCTGCTTGAATGGTCAGATTATCGGATATCGGCAGCGCAGCTGTTGGCAATTGCTGTCATTATTGTATTGACCTATATTAATTCAAGGGGTGTGAATAGCGGAAAGCGTGTACAGACGTCCATCACTTTGATCAAGATTGGGAGTCTGCTGCTCTTGTTGCTCTTCGGTTTTCTGGCGTTGAAACATAAAGTTTGGGCCTGGAACTGGGACAATATATCACTTTGGTCAATGCGCCGCTTAAATACAGATGGAACCTACACATCGTATGATGGGTTTTCAGCAATGGGTGCTTTTTCTGCGGCGATGGTCGGTGCCCTCTTTAGCAGCGATTCCTGGCACTCATCTTCCGCAGTAGCGGGCGAAATTAAGAATCCGCAACGTAATATCGGTTTGAGTCTTGCATTAGGGACTTTACTGGTTACCGTAATTTATCTGCTGACTAATTTGATGTACACCGGTATATTGCCCCTGGAGGATATGGTCAATGCACCAAAAGATCGTGTAGCCATGAGTGTCGCTCAAGAGGTTTTCGGTCCTTTCGGGATTACCATTATCGCTATTATGATTATGATTAGCACCTTTGGCTGTAATAATGGGATTATTCTGGCGGGAGCGAGGGTGTATTATTCGATGGCTAAAGATGGTTTGTTTTTTAAAAGGGCGGGTAAGCTCAATGCGCATGCGGTACCTGCCTGGGCACTCTGGATACAATGTGTTGCGGCCTCAATATGGTGCTTAAGCGGAAAATATGGTGACTTATTGGACATGATTACCTGTGTGGTGGTTATATTTTATGTGCTCGCAATTGCCGGTATTATTCGTCTCCGGATCACGCGACCAGATTTGAACAGGCCCTATAAAGCATTTGGATATCCTTTTCTTCCTGTCCTTTATATTCTGATGGGACTTGCCTTTATCGGGCTCATGGTTATTTTTAAGCCAAATTATACCTGGCCGGGCATTATCATTGCACTATTGGGCATCCCTATCTATTATTTAATCAATCCTAAACGAAGAAAGCATGAAGTTTCTTAGTACAGCGGTTTTGTTGTTGTCGGCACAGTTTCTGTTTGGTCAAGGAACTTTGGCAGATTATACACGTGCGCAAAACTTAAAAAAACAATTGACCAACAAAATTGAAAATCTGCCGGGCCAGTTTTATTGGAATGACAAAGGGGATCTCTTTTGGTATGATCGAAATACGTTGCAGGGAAAAGAGTATATTTTGGTCAATCCTCAGGCAAAAACAAAAGAACAGCTTTTTGATCTGACGAAAGTATTTTCGTTAGTGGATGAAAAACTGGGACGAAAAGTCGAAAATCGTGTTATTTCCAATGATCAGATAAAATTGGTGGACCAGGATCAGGTGTCGCTCGATATCGCGGGTTACCTGTGGATCTGGAACCGTCGTTCCTCGCAATTAAGCCAGGGCGCCGCAAGTGGAAGTAAAGATCGGAATACGCGCTATTGGGGGCAGCGTGAACAGGGAAATGCTTATAGGGAAGTCGAATCTCCAGATAAAAAACAGGTGGCATTTATCCGCAATAATAATGTGTTCCTAGCAAAAAAGGGAAGTGTAAATGAGGCGCGACAAATTACGTTTGATGGCAATCCGGCAAATTATTACAGTAACGATATTCAATGGGCACCGGATAGCCGGAAGCTGGCGACAGTAAAAACTCAAAAAATAGAGATCAGGCAGCTGACGCTTATTGAATCTTCCCCTAAAGATCAGCTGCAGCCTAAGATTCAGACACGCGATTACGTGAAGCCCGGAGATGAGCTGGCACAAAAACTACCCATCTTATATGATCTTGAAAAAGACCGGCTGTCGGTGTTTGATGCCACGCTCATACCGAATCAATTTTACCTTTCGGATCTTTCCTGGCGCGATGACAGCAGAGCATTTACCTTCGAGTATAATAAAAGGGGGCATCAGGTCTATGGCGTCCTGCAGATGGATGCGAATAGCGGTACCTCGAGTTATCTGATTCACGAACAAAATAAGACCTTTATTGATTATAGCGGCAAGAAATATCGGGAGGATCTGGCCGATGGAAAGGAAATTGTATGGACCTCTGAGCGTGATGGATGGAACCATCTGTATCTTTATGATGGAATTACCGGAAAAGTGAAGAACCAGATAACGAAAGGAAACTGGGTTGTTCGGAAAGTAGTGCATGTGGACGCTGAAAAACGAACAGTTATTTTTGAAGGCAGCGGAATGAATGTCGCAGAAGATCCTTATTTAGTCCACTATTATGCCATCGGTTTAGATGGA
The DNA here is from genome assembly GCA_022712315.1 of Sphingobacterium sp. Lineage (GTDB taxonomy): Bacteria > Bacteroidota > Bacteroidia > Sphingobacteriales > Sphingobacteriaceae > Sphingobacterium. The sequence goes on from JALAGS010000152.1 coordinate 9,608, forward strand.
AAAGGCTTAAAACTGCTGACGGAAGAAAATGCAAATCATCAAGCATCTTTCAATAAAGACTATTCGCAATTTGTGGATACGTATTCGCGGGTCGATCAGCCGCCAATTTCAGTCTTGCGCGACAAAAATGGCGGTCTTATCATGGAACTGGAGAAAACAAACAGTAGTTTGTTGGAAACCGTTGGATGGCATGCACCGGAGGTTTTTAAAGCCAAGGGACGTGACGGCACGACGGATATCTGGGGGATTATTATTCGGCCGACGAATTTTGATCCAGCTAAAAGTTACCCTGTCATCGAATACATTTATGCGGGACCACATAGTTCTTTCGTACCCAAATCATTTTACAGCAATCCGAGCGGGATGTACGAACTTGCTGAATTGGGCTTTATCGTGGTACAGATCGACGGAATGGGGACATCAAACCGCTCAAAGGCTTTCCATGATGTCTGTTGGAAAAATCTGAAAGATGCGGGCTTTCCAGATCGAATTGCCTGGATGCAGGCCGCCTCAAAACAATACAAATACATGGATATCGGTCGAGTAGGGATCTATGGTACATCTGCTGGGGGGCAAAGTTCAACCGGCGCGCTATTATTCCATCCAGAGTTTTACAAAGTTGGCGTTTCCTCCTGTGGCTGTCACGATAACCGGATGGATAAAATATGGTGGAACGAACAATGGATGGGTTGGCCTGTAGGTCCTGAATATGCGGCTAGCTCCAATATTGAAAATGCCGCTAAGCTGGAAGGAAATCTTTTGCTGATTGTTGGGGAACTTGATGATAATGTGGATCCTTCATCCACATTCCAATTGGTTGATGCCTTGATCAAAGCGCGTAAGAATCATGATTTTATCATGGTTCCCGGGATGGGGCATTCCTCCGGGGGAGATTATGGTGAGCGAAAAAGAAGAGACTATTTTGTAAAACATCTTCTTGGCGTAGATCCACCAGCCTGGAATCAGTATTGATCTTTTTATCAGGACAATAATCCTGTCATGTAGGCCTATCGCCTACTTTTTCTGAAAGTGTCAGATCGTATTGGCCAGAAAGAACCTTCAGTTTGCTTTCATTGCTGTTGTTGTCTGCGAAGTCATGAAGGTTTTATTCCAATTGGGATATTGATGAAGCGAAGAGTGGTTCAAAAAAAACAGCGACCCGGAAAGTTACTTACTCTCCGGGTCGCTGCATTTTTTTATGTCTGTAACCTTGAAGCTGTTTTTATTCGACCAATACACCGACATAATAGTTAAATGTATCAATATCGATATTATCTTTCGTTAAACCGGCTACTTTAATCGGTCTGAAATGTTGATCCAACTGGATAAGTTCTCTTTTCTGACCTTTCACTCCAATATGTATAGGCATATGGAAGCCTTTGACTTCGCTGATCCAGCGGCCCAATATTCTGCCTGAAGGATCTTGTTTGATTTCCAGTGTAGGAATGGCGGTATGCTGTACATACTGTTCAAATACTTTTAACAGGTCTAAACCGGACTGCTGGCTTACATAGTTGACAATATCATTATAATCGACTTGCTGATGATAAAACTTGCTGTTTAATCCCCGGAGAATATTCCGCCACTTTTCATCATTGTCAATCATCGTACGGATCATGTTGAGCATGACCCCGCCTTTGGGATACATATCCCCAGATCCTTCTTTGTTTACGTGGTATGGGCCCTGGATGGGGCTATCATTTTGGATCCCGCTTCGGATACCATGGGCGTAAGCCTGACTGGCTTCTTTGCCATAGAAATAGTCGATAAATAAGCCTTCGGAATAATTAGTGAAGCTTTCGTGGACCCACATATCGGCCAGATCAGCGGAAGTAATATTGTTGCCAAACCATTCGTGACCAGATTCGTGGACCACAATAAAATCCCACTTATGTCCCCAGCCGGTTCCCGACGCATCCCCGCCACGATAGCCATTTTGGTAATGGTTTCCGTAGGCGATGGCACTTTGGTGTTCCATGCCGGTATGGTAGGTTTCAACAAGTTTATAGCCATCCTCATAGAATGGATACGGACCAAACCAATGTTCAAAAGCCTCTAAGGTCTGGTTGGCGTTTTTTTGAAGATGGGCTTTCTTTTCTGCCGTATCGTTTTCGCGCAAAATATAGTAGTCTACATCCAATGGTCCTTTTTCACCTTTGTATTTTTCTTTAAAATGAACGTAGTCACCGATATTGATAGCGACGTTGTAGTTATTGATCGGATTGGCCACCTTCCAATGGTATTTGGTATAGCCCTCCTTCATCTTTTCTACCTTGACCAAGCGTCCATTGGACACATTCATCACCTCTTTGGGGACAGCGATGGAAATCAGCATACTATCCACTTCATCGGATTGGTGGTCTTTGTTTGGCCACCAGACACTCGCACCCATACCCTGGCAGGCTGTGGCGACCCATGGCTTTCCATTGCTGTCTTTTTTCCAGTCAAAGCCGCCGTCCCAGGGAGCTTTAACTGCTTCTGTAGGATGACCTTCGTAATATACCGTAAATTCTTCCTGTGTTCCTTTCTTTATAGCCGCCGGAAATTCGACAAAGACAGCATTGTGTTCTCTGGTAAAAGAAAGCTCTTTCCCCTTGTAAACGACTTTGTCTACTTTAAGATTTGCAAAAAGATCAAATTGCAGGCGATTAAAATCTGTAGTCGCCTTGAAACGGAAAAGGTTTGAACCCGAAATAAACTTGTTGTCTATATCCACCTTAACATCCAGATGATAGTATTGGATGTCGTAGCAGGTGCGCAGCGGTGACAGATATCCACGCAGTGAATCCGCTCTGGTGAATTCATTTTTTTCTTTCATCAGCTGCGCTGCTGATTGTTGTATACCTGCGGTCAATAGACCGCAGGTTCCCAATGCATATAATAGTATTCTTTTCATCTGTAAATAATAGCTATTCAGTCTATCTTCCACCCGGAGGGCAATGCAATTTTAGATAGTTTGTAAATAATGTTTTTAAATGCTCATGCGTACCTTGTCCCTCACTAATCGAATGGCTTCGGTTGGGGTAAGACATCAACTGGAACTGCACGTTATTTTTGACCAGTTCATTGATCAGGACTTCTGCATTTTGATAATGCACATTGTCGTCTCCAGTTCCATGGATGTAGAGTAGGTTGCCTTTGATATTTTTTGCATATTTCAGTGGCGAGCCGTTTTCAAAGTCTGCCAGATTTTCTTGGGGGAGGCCCATGTAGCGTTCTTGGTATACATTGTCGTATAGTAACTGATTGGCTACCGCTGCAATGGCGATACCCGTTTTATAGATTTGCGGGTATTGCCCCAGTAGATTGAGCGTGCTTGATCCGCCACCGCTCCATCCCCAGACGGCCACACGTGAATTGTCGATAAAGGGCCATTTCAGTATTTCTTGCGTCGCTAATGCCTGGTCGCGAATATTGAGCTGTCCAATATTGCGGTAAATGCTTTTTCGCCACAAGCTACCTTTGGGCGCAGGAGTTCCGCGATTATCCAAAGAAATATAAATGTAGCCGTCCTGCGCCATATTTCCTTTATACAAGCTGTTATAACCTGCACCAAAATTGTCTATGACAGTTTGTGATGCCGGTTCGCCATAAACCATAAAGACGACAGGATATTTTTTGGCTGGATCAAAATCCAGGGGTTTCACCATCCAGCCGTCCAATTCGACACCGTCGGATGTTTTAACTTTAAAAAACTCAGCAATACCATCGCTGACTTTCTTTTCACGTTTCAAATCAAAGTCTACGAGTATTTTGTGTGTCGGTAATTCAATGACGGCATTGTGTTTTAATGTCGCCCGGTTGCTGAAGTTGAAGATGGCAATTTTACCGTCTTTTGAAATATCATAATCGCAGGTGCCTTCGTATGAGGTCGGAGTCAGTCTTTTTGGAACTCCGCCTTTCGTTGATACACTGTATAGATACTTTTGCGTTGCATTGTTTGGCGAGGCGGTAAAATAAATAGTTTCATTTTTCGGATCAAAAAAGTCAAGATTGATCATATCATAGTCCGCTTTCATAACCAGCTTCTCGTTGCCCGATAAATCAATCTGATAGATTTTGCGCCAGCCGTCCTTTTCAGATACCCAGATAAAGGCCTTTCCACCTTGTACCCAGTCCCATCCGGACGGATCGTTGTTGTTCCATCGTGCTTTGATATCAATCCACGAGTCGCTTTGCTCCTGATGTATGTTTTGCGCTTTATTATCGGAGAGGGCGACAGTGTAGATCTTGCTCTCATTTTGTTTTCTGTTGAGCTGCTCTAGGATCACCTGCTTGCTATCCAGACACCATTCCATGCGGGGAATATAGTGTTGGTTGGGATCTCCTGGGATATTCAGCATCGTACTTTTTCCAGTGGCGAGTTCATAGGTCCATATCGAACAGGCACTCGGTGACTGTCCAACTTTAGGATATTCCACGGGAATGGTGTAGGAGTAGAGGCTGTCCGTATTGTTGATCATCAGAAAATTACGGATGTTGCGGGCATCAAGCTTCCAATAAGCAATGGAAGTACCGTCCGGCGACCAGCGGAAACCATCTTTACAGCCAAATTCTTCCTCGTATACCCAGTCGAAAGTACCATTGATTAGACGGTCCGTACCGTCTTTGGTAACGGCAACAATGTTGCCATTGGCGAGATCTTCTACGTAAACATTATGGTCGGCTTTATTGACGTAGGCTACTTTATCTGCTTGCGGATTAAACTTCGCAAACATCAGTTGTGAAGCCGGAAATTTTTTGCCCAGCTGCTGTAATTGACTGGACTTCTTATTATACACCCAATAATCACCCCTAGTATTCTCGCGCCAAACTCTTTTGCTGTTGGTATAGAGTAAAATCAGTTCCCTGTTTTGGGAAATGGAAAAATTCTCAACCTTTAACGCTGTCGTTGTACCTTTTGGAATAAGCGATTGTTGTGAAAGGAAGATGGAGCGCATCCCATTTTTAGGGTTTACCGTTTCTATTCCTTTGTCAGAAAATTCATAATATTGATCACCACGATCTGTCCAAAGCCGCTGCGCAAAAATGGAAGCTGGAACCTGAAAAATCAGTATTAGAATAATAAAGATCGACTGTTTAATGCTGTTCATTTGTTTATCTATTAGAGTTGACCCCAAAAGGATTTAAGTTCACTTTTCGGGTTTATCACGATGTTAGTTGTTCGTTATTTAATCAATTGGATTGTCTTTGAGCTGATAGATTTCCTGGATTTCACGTTCAAGATATTTTCCTAAACGACGGTATCCATCTGTTTCAATAAGATAATTATCTTCAATACGAATGCCACCGAAATCGAGATGCTTTTTTAAGAAATCATAATTGATAAAGTCCTTGTGTAAATTCTGTTGCTTCCAAAGCTGCGTTAATTCAGGAATGATATAGATTCCGGGTTCAACGGTGAGCACATGGCCAGCTTCTAGTTTCTTGCCTAGCCGCAGCGATTTGATTCCAAAGGTCTTGGTATCTTTCGGCTCAGCTTCGGTATATCCAACATATTGTTCACCAAGATCCTCCATATCATGCACGTCAAGACCGAGCATGTGGCCGAGTCCACATTGAAAGAAAAGCGCATGCGCGTGATTCATGACCGCATCTTGCGCATTGCCTTTCATGAATCCTGTTTGTATAAGTCCGTCTACAAGCGCTTCACAGGCTTTTAAATGGATATCTTTAAAACGTATTCCGGATGTCAGCAGCTGCTCAGCTGATTTAAACGCATGTAAGACAATCTGGTAAATTTCCTCTTGTAAAGCCGTAAAACGTCTTCCTACAGGAAAGGTTCTGGTCAGGTCCGAAGCATAGCCTATAGCGGTTTCTACGCCCGAATCATTGAGCAGGAGATCACCTTCATAAAGTTGGTGAAATTGCATATGATTGTGCAGAATTTCACCCCGTTTTGTGACTATCGGCGGATAGGAAAAGGACGTTCCCTGATCTTGTGCAAAATGTTGCATGGCATTGCTGATCTGATATTCATAACGATCAGGTTTTGTCATTCGCATAGCAAGGCGGTGCATATCCACAGCAATATCTACGGCTTTCTCTAGTTCGATAATTTCTTCGGCCGATTTGATGCTCCGTTGTGCCACGACAGCCTCAATTAATGCAACGGAAGGCTGGAGCTGATTCGCAGAACGGCCAGTTAGCTGCTCCAGTAATAATTTATTATGCGATTGATAAGGAGGAAGGTAGTGAATTGCTTCCTGCGTTTCCTTTTGGAGGTAGTCAAAGAGCTGGTTGAAAGGAAGTACCTTGCTGATACCCGAAAGATCAGCCTTTTCAGCTAAAGTCTGCTGTTGGCCCATCCACACAATATCGTCAATGGTCATTTCATCGCCAAATAATATGGTTTCGTTTTTTTCAGTATCCAATACCGCCGCCAAACGTGGACTTTTGATACCGATATAATATAAAAAGCTGCTGTCTTGGCGAAATGGATAGGTATTGTGCTCAAAATTGATTGGATTTTCAATGCTGCCTAGTAAAAGAATTTTGCCGGTTGTGAACTTTGATAACAGATGATTTCGGCGATTAAGATATATTTCTTTTTTGAACATAAGTTTTGGGAATTATAGGAAGTAATGATTTTTGTTTTGCTAAAGCCATGAATTGTTTTTAATCCCCTTCGGTGTGAAGTTGGATTGTTTACCTACGTACTTATTGCGTAATACGAATATCGTAAAATTTATGCGCTTCAAAATGATTTATTTAAAAGGTCTATCTACCATCTTTAGGGTTTGTCATTGTTACAAATGAATATGATCGCTGTTTTTACTCTAAAAAGAATCAAAAACGAAATTTAATAA
>JALAGS010000153.1 GCA_022712315.1 Sphingobacterium sp.
ACTTAAACCCTTCTTTTTTCATGGTTTCTTCTTTCGAGGTAACCGTCCCTCCCTTGCGGAGTGGTGCAAAGATAGGAAGTTTCCTAACAAACTTCCAAGACTTTTGTTCTTATTATTTTCATTTTGGACCTAACTCGCTGTTAGGATGGGAGATTCTTTTTGGTTTTTGGCCGAGGGAGCTGCAGAGAAAGGCGAAAAGCACAATTTCAAAGATCCGCCGGAGGATTTCAGCTCCGGCTTCAGGAGCCGGCTTGCGCAGAGAGTACATATAGGTCGGACGCGAATGGCAGTACGAATGGAATAGTCCATGGGATCCACTGCTAAAAGCATGTCCGAACCTTATAGGTAGAAGCCGTACCGAAAAGGCCGGAAAGATGGAAGCGAAAAGGATTGAGAATATCAGGTTGTATAATCAGGGCGGAATGCAGCTTCCAGCTTGGATGATTATAATCAAACTAAATACATAGTGAAACTAAAACCCGAAGAGAAGAAGAGTTTTAGATAAGCATCAGAGAAAAGAAATGGCGCTATATTAGAGTTGAGCTAACCTCCTTATTTCTCCTCCGCTTTGAAGACCCAAAAGCGTTGAAGCGTATAGTTGAATCCCAGAGAAACGAGCAGCTCTACAACAAGTTTTGAAAACAGAAAATTCAGATGATATATATCAACCAGAAAATGAATACCGGTAGATTTCAATGCAATGCTACCGCATACAACAATCACAAATTTCCACAGCTGACTCCCCACTGACTTTTGGGTGCTGCCAAATGACCAATATCGATTGATCAAAAAATTAACAACAGCACCAAGGCTACCACTTATCGCATTAGAAAAAGGTGCGCTGATATGAAGCAGCTTATAACAGGCTGAGTACACTCCAAAATCAAACAATCCGCCTAAAAAGGCGGAAAGTTGAGCTTTTAAAAAAGTAATAACTTTTGAAGACATCGCTAAATAGCCTCCTCCTGCTGTTTTTTCAATTTATCCTCTTTGTCTTTTTCATCACCTAATTTAAGAAGTAAGCGCGTATCGTTTGTATTAATGATAAAAAGTGCAATACAAATAACTAGTACACACCAATTAATAGACCCAGGCATTAAAACTTCCAATAGCATGACCAATGAAATAATCACACGAATTTCAGTTGGACCTAAAATTCCAGCATCTATTGTATATTTATCTGTAATTCGGTATCTAAGCTGAGAAATAATCATTGCCCAGCCATATAAAGCCACCAAGGTGAATCCAAGATACTTGTAATCTCCTACAGTGTACAGCACATACCCTAATCCAATAAAAACCGTACTAATCCAATCCATTACAATATCCAATGCAAAACCGTACCATCGACGGGATTTATTGCGATAAAATGCAATACGGCCATCTAATGAATCACCAAACCATTGTACAAAAAAACCGGGAATTCCTAAAAGTAAATAACGGATATCAACATATTCCGCCAATATAAAGCTGCCCAATATCATTAATGAACCTAAAAAACCAATTGCCGTAAGCCCATCCGAAGTAATCCAATTTGGAATCCGGGGAACGAGATACGAAATAAGCTTTTGTTCAGGTTCACTTAAGATATTTGTTCTCTTTCTATCCTGAAAAAGTTTTTTATTTATTTTCAACTCACTCATTATCTGCGATTATAGCCATTTATTTTCTTTATACCAAGCCAATGTTTCCATTAAGCCCTTCTTCAAATCATATTTAGGCTGGTACTGTATCTGACGTTGAGCCGCTGAGATATCACAGCCCCAGTTTTCAGCTGTAAGTTCATTCAACCGTTCGGGATATAGAACAGGTATTGCTTTGGAATTTTTATACAAACGCTCAAAAATAACGGCTATAGTCTTTACGACACCTAAAGGAATATGCATACGGATCATTTTCTTTTGACTGAACTCTTTGAAAAACTTTGCCATTTCATAACGATCATAAACCTGCCCGTCGCTGAGGTTATACACCTGTTTTCCACCTTGGTCAAAACGACAGGCATGAATGACTGCCTGCACCAAGTCGGCGACATAAATAAAGCTAAGTTTTTGGGGAGAGCGACCAACATACGCATCCATACCTCCATTCATTGTTTTAAAAAGAATAAAAATATCCTTTTCCCGTGGCCCATATACTGCAGTAGGACGCAAAATTGTCAGCGGTTGATCTTTAAAATCATCCAATGCGAGCTCTGCTTTTCGCTTACTACGGCCATATGCTGTAACAGGACAATAAGGATTACTTTCATCGATCAGCTTAGCATCATAGCTCACAGGACCGATCGCTGCGAGACTACTTACGAAAACAAATCTTTTAATTGGATTTTTCAAAGAAAAACAAGCAGAAGCCAAGTTTTTGGTGTAACCAACATTGACTTTTTCGAGATCTTCTTCATGTTTGGCACGAGTCATTGCCGCAGCATGAACAACATAGGTGTAATTTTCCGCTTCCAGCAATTCACTAATGGATGCTTCATCGGAGAAATTTGGATAAACAAATTTATCCACAACGGAGCGAATTTCCGAGACATCACTTGACTTCCTCACCGCAGCATGAACTTCCATTCCTGCCTCTTTCGCTGCTCTTGTCAAATGATAGCCTACAAAACCACTCGCTCCGGTGATTAATATTTTTTCTATCATAATGATTTTTGATACAAACGATAACGTTTGTACAATTCTCCATTCATTTGTTCGATGGCATGGTTCATCATATAATTATGCTCCAACATCCATGAACATTCGGCGCCCTTAATATTGGAATCTTTTGATTCCTTAATAATTCGTCCATATAAACATGCTTCGATACCTAATTTCCGGTAATCTTCCAACACACCCAACATCAATACACGAAGCAAATTAATTTTTTTCTTCCCAAACAACAATTTAAAAATACCTGTAGGAAGTAAACGTCCACGCTTCACTTTGATAAGGATCTGGTTAATATCCGGTATACCCAAACCAAAACCAACAAGCTCTCCATCTTTCTCTGCTACGATAGCAAAACGTGGGTCGAGAATCATTTTTAGATCCTTAGCTGTATAGTTAAATTCGTCTTCCGTCATCGGAACAAATCCCGAATTCTTATCCCAGGCTCTATTGTAAATGTCACGAACTTTCGCGGCTTCATTTTTAAAATCCTTCACATTGAATTGACGCAATGTAATACCAGATCTTTTCAAACGCTCCTCTAACCTGTCCAAAAGCAATACAGAACGCTTATCTGCAGACTTTTCCATCACCAAATAGGCTCTGAGATCCACCTTATGCCCATAGCCCGCATTCGTAATCAGATCGATGTAATAAGGCGAATTATAGGGCATCATCGCTACAGGAGGCTTATCAAAACCTTCAACCAATAAACCAACGGTATCATTGGTCGATAAATTGATCGGACCGACAATCGTATCCCCACCTTTCGCTTTAACCCATTTTTCTGCTGTTTCAAACAACGCGTTTGCGACCTCTTGATCATCTATACAATCGAAAAATCCCCATTGTCCTTCATTTACATGATTAAAGGCATTATGGTTGTTGTTCCAGATTGCACAAATACGGCCAACAATCTTATCGTCGCGATAAGCCAGAAAAGGTTGTGCTTGGGAATGTTTATAAAAGGGATGCTTATCAGGGGAAAGCAGATCGTTTTGTTCAAGAAATAAGGCAGGTACATAATTAGGATTTCCCTCATAGAGACTATGAGGGAAATCTATAAACAGCCGTCTTTGTTTCTTTGTTTCAACGGGTATAATCTGAATCATATACGATTAGATTTTATATTAATGTTTCAACTTCAGCTTGTTTAAATACTTTAACCATCTTCTCAATAGCTTCGTCGATTTGGTCATAAGTATGTGTCGCCATCAATGAAAAACGGATCAAAGACTCTTCAGCAGGAACTGCCGGAGAAACAACTGGATTAACAAATACACCATCATCTTGGAGCATTTTAGTTACCCAGAACGTTTTTTCATTGCTACGAATAAAGATAGGTAAAATAGGACTTTCCGTAGCACCTAAATCAAATCCATGATCTAATAATTGTGCTTTGGCATAATCTGTATTTTTCCACAATTTTTCTATATGTTCTGGTTCATTTTGAATAATTTCCAAAGCTTTCAATGTTGAAGCTACCGAAGCTGGCGTCATTGAAGCACTGAACATTACAGAACGTGCATTGTGTTTTAAGAAATCAATTACATCAGCGTCACCTGCCACAAATCCACCTAAAGACGCCAAAGATTTACTAAATGTACCCATGATCAAGTCCACATCATCATTAAGCCCAAAATGCGAAGCTGTACCAGCTCCTTTGTGCCCAATAACACCTAAACTGTGTGCATCATCCACCATAACGGCAGCATCAAACTCATTGGCAATCGAAGTAAGCTCAGGCAAATTAACAATATCACCCTCCATACTAAAGATACCGTCCGTACAGATTAACTTCGCACTATCCTCAGGTAGGCGAGATAACTTCGCACGTAAGTCCTCCATATTGTTGTGACCGTATTTGATTACTTTAGAAAAAGACAAACGGCTACCATCAATAATGGATGCGTGATCGCGTTCATCTAACAAAATATAATCATTACGTCCCATTAGACAGGACAAAGGACCTAGATTTGATTGGAATCCTGTACTAAAGAGAATAGCGGCTTCTTTACCCACATAAGCAGATAATTTTTCTTCCAGTTCCACGTGAATATCCAACGTACCGTTTAAGAAACGAGATCCAGCACATCCAGTACCATACTTTTCCAAAGCATCTTGCGCTGCTTTAATAATACGTGTATCAGTTGTTAACCCTAAATAAGAGTTAGAACCAAACATCAATACACGTCTACCATCGATTTTTACTTCGGTATCTTGTTTTGATTGAATAGGTCTAAAATAGGCATATAAGCCCTTAGCTTTCAACTCCTCAACAATCTTAAATTGCGATATTTTTTCGCCTAACTTTCCTTTACTCATGCGATAAGAAGGTATTTCTAAAACTATTTCTAACTTTTAGATGTTATTGTAACAAACAAAATTATCG
>JALAGS010000154.1 GCA_022712315.1 Sphingobacterium sp.
ATACTATAATAATAAAAATAACTATTTTCATTATTACCGTTTTATAGATGGAATACGCAAGAAGTCCCTCTATAGGGCTTTAAAAGAAAAGACTCCGAGTTGTTTTCAGAGACAACCAGGCGCAGTAGATTTTCATCTGTACTTAATAAATCGATATTCAGATGATCCAATACTTTTATCACGAAAGGCAATTCACGATGTGAGATATCAATATTCGAATAGAACAAACCCTCTTCCTTAAAACAATTAAAAAGATCCCTGTGCAATTATATTCTTAAGCATTCCTATGGTAAGCTTTTTCTTCTGGCCCACGTCCCTTTTCAAAAACAATAATTTAAAAATATCAAAAGACGGCTCTGGATGAAAAAAATCATCCGCTTTGTTACCATTAGTTCCAATATTAAAAGTTGTACAAAAGTCTTCGAAAAATTCATAGCCATCCTCTCCGGAAATACCTAAATCTCCTTCAATCTCCATATCATCCGACAAACCAGCTATTTCATGTTTACCTAAATGTCGTTCCAGAAAGTTAATCCATTTATTATGCATAATATTTCGCGTTGACGTCACGGATCTCTCTACATCTCCTTAAACACTTTTCATATAATGAATCTTAACATTAAAATTATTATACTATACCAAACCACAACATCAACTCATCATTAGCGGCAAAGTTATTGATGTTTAATTTTTAACAATTCGGCCCTTGCGTTCCTAAAAGGAGAATGCTCAACAAAATTTTATGATCAATTTTTTCAATGCTAAATTTCGCATTATGTCTATGCACCTTGAACAAGTCCAAATCTGTTAGCATATATACATCTTCATTTAAATTGTCAGAAGACGGAAACCACTCATAAGAATAGACATCCTTGCCCTTGTAAACAAAAATTAAACGGGCACCAACATCTGTATAATTCCTTAAGTTAAAACCTAAAATTTCATTTATTTCATCCAAAGCATACTTTCCACTAAAATAATAGACGGTGTCCCAATCAAATTCAAAAGCTTTATCCATATCCAGAACGCAGCCATTATTTGTCTTACATTGCTGAAATTCTCGCATCACCGTATTATCAAATTTAGGATCTTGGGAACAGCCCAGCAGAAAAAAGACCAACATAAATACATACCCTTGGAACTTTTGTTTGATTGTCCCATTATATTCCTGATCGGTAAAATAATTTTTCAGCAAACCTAGTTGCTGCTTCAAGTCTAACTTCATTTGCATAACTTCCGACAACTAATTTTGACTAAAATCAAGACCTTATTAGACTATAGTGCTCTATTAACGAACTTAACCAAAAAATTCAACTATTTGAACCCCATCTTTTGATAGAAAATCTGGCTCTCTTCTCGAGCTAATTTCGACAGTTTGTGATTGATATTAACTTTTTCTGCCTTATATTTCTTTAAATTACTTATCATCACTATGTAAGCCTGCAAAAGCTCATCAGGGCTCGTATTTTGATGATCTATTACACGTTTGATTACTGTACCGTTTCGAATAAATGATATGGAATAGTGTAAAGATGGGCCTGTGCCTCCGCCAATATATTCAGACTTTAAAGAGCCGACATCAAAACGATCATAGGCATGAAATATGCGATCAACTATTTTCTGATTAAATCGATAAGCTGAAAGTTCATCCTCACTATTTTGATAATAGTAATTGCCTCGTCTGTCAAAATAAAATGATTCATCAACACATGTGTACCCAACACCTACAAATACTTTAGAAAAAAATATTCCATCAAAACTATTATTTTTTGAATTCGAAGGTCTGCAATATGCGATGTCATAATTCACATTTTGATCATATAATATTAGACTGTCTTTTGTCAGACTTTTTATCAGGTAGATATGCCAGCTCTTTCGTTCAATATCCCAAATCCGTAAAGAATCTTCTTTAATATCAAAATTTGTTCGGAATCCTATCGTCATACCATCGCAAACGTTCAACTCACTTTTTCGATAAAATGCACAACTCATATTACACGAATCCTTAAGAAATTCAAAACCACAATTATCACGGATTTTTGAAATCACTCTTCCCGAACCAATATCGGGTAGGGTTGCCGTATCGAAAACCCAGCTTCCCTGTATATTTTCTATTGATTGCTTTTCACTATTCCCGGTACAGGATACGATCAACATACCAATAAATACACTAAAAACACGTAAAAAACGATTCATTATACTGTACATGCTAAAATCAAAATTCAATTCGTTACGGAAGTCTACTGTATATGATGTTTATTATCCTAAATCTCCATAATTAGGCTAGGCCTTATTTGTTTTTCGCCTACGAGAGCTTAGTAAGTTTTCAATCAACTACCTTCATCAACGATAAGAATGATAAAGCTTTATGAGCACTTATTTATATTTTACATCGACTTCATCATAAATTTTTGGTGGACTCGGTGGATTTTTTATCGCCTCATATTTATGTTTATCCAAAAATGCTGAATTTCCAGATAAATAGATCAGGTCGGCCTTCTCAAAATAATTGTAATAGTCAATCATTGATCTGATTTTATCCCCAAAATCCTTATCCCGAAACTTGACGATGCCGTTTTTGCTTTTATAAAAAATATCGTTGTCATTATTAATCAATAAGATATCGTCTTTAGAAGTAATCAGGTAAATTTTATAGTCGCCATAGGGATACATTTTATTGTCATCGTGATTAACGGTATCTCCCTGGGTTCGATATTTATTTACTATCATTTTATACAACTTGTTCCATTCAGCACTATCTAATAGTTTGTCATGGACCTTTGCAACAGCATCGTAATCAAATATATTTCGTTGAAAAGTTGAAAAGCTAAATTTATCATCTTGGATAAGTCCATTTTCAAAGATAACTTTTATACAAGCACTGTCTGTCTTAAATGCGCGGTCTATCTTTTTATTTTCAACAACAGGTCCATTGCAGCTTAATATAAGCAGCAGGCAACTTATCATGCTGGCTGGCAAACAATGTATAATCTGTTTCGCTTTTTTCATTTCTGACTTCTAATTTTTAAATATATTTTCATAATGCTATGTTATGAAAGCTTATTTCTTACGATATTTATTGCACTGACTTTCCATAATTATGCTGAGATTAATCGTGCGACAAGCTCCATCCAGTCGGTTTATCTTCCAGATCTGTGATGTCTAACCCATTGATGAGTGTATAAAGTGGCTCGTCAGGAAAATTATTTATCCGCAATAGAATGATCTTGTCGTTTTCTTCGATGTAATAGTATCCCGCAATTTCTGGATGTTCTTTCCAAAAAATAGTTAACGATATTAATTCTTCATTAGTCATAAGACGTTTATTTAATAAACCTTGTTCATCGCATTCCCCGTATGGTTGTACTGCAAGCCCATATTATCCAATACCCTTTTTTGAAAATTTGTTATCGCAATTTTTCGATTACGGATCTCCTCTTCATTTTCAGGCTTGCTATTAACAATTATTCTTTCTCCCGATTGCTTATTTTCTACAGAAAGAAGCAATAATTCGGTTGGAGGATCCGCTGGAACCGGAATTAAGACCCAGTAGATATCATTATTTTTCTCATCATTAACATAACCTTCGTAAAAATAAGGACTGTCCGTCCCGATTTTAAATAATGAATCCTGGAGATTCATCTTATTATAAGCCGTTATCTTTTTAATAAGAGAATCCTGAGTTACATCAAATTCATATCGTTCGGCCATTAAATTACTTCCAGCAGCGATAAAGTCGCAAGAAGTAAGGGAAGCACTCCATAAAATTAAAATCACTATGGTTTGATAAAATTTGAACATGCTGCATCCTTTAAAACTTAGATATTATGACGTTATTCGGAATCATAAGAATTTATTTTGATCCAATTGCTTGACGTTATAATTCTCCCATTTCCCTTATTTTTCAGGTATAGGTACAATTTCACTTTCCTATCTGATGTCGAAACTCTCAGATCATCCTTTCCAACAGCAAATTCATAGGAAACGATACTGTCCTTTTTCAATGCCAATCTGAATTCCTCCAAAAATGCACAGTTTGGAAGTTCAAGCGTTACCTGCTTTCCTTCTGGAAAAAACTGTCTTGACAGTAACCTAATTTGATTATCTGTATTTTCAATAACAATCTGACTATGTTTTAACGCACCTGGATTCTTCGTTTTATAAAATACGGTCGCGTCTTCCCAATAATCAGGACATCCAACACTAAACATTCTGTCATCGAGGCTTAAGATCGTATCTATTTTTGATTCAAAATCCAGTTTGACAAAATAACCATGCTCTATCTCGCTGATAGAAGTACTAAAACATATTGAATCTTCACATTTTTCAACAGATTGACATGAAGATAAAATACTTAATAATACGATATTTAAAAGCATATACATTTTCATCATTCGATGTTACTGAAGTTTATTTCTTACGATGTTTATTGTCCTGATTTTCCATAATTATTCGTCCGCAACCTCACGACACTCTCCTTTTCAATATATTTCGGATATAAATCGATAATTCTGAGCATACCGTATCCTTTCTATTTCCATACGCTGTTCATCATACCAATTTATATTTTTTAATGCTTCGAACAACCTCTATAAGGAAGTTCCTCTATAGGGCTTTAAAAGAAAAGAATCCGAGTTGTTTTCAGAGACAACCTCGCGCAGTAGCTTTTCATCTGTACTTAATAAATCGATATTCAGATGGTCCAATACCTTTATCACGAAAGGCAATTCACGATGTGAGATATCAATATTCGAATAGAACAAGCCCTCTTCCTGAAACAGCCCATAGGGATAAGAGATCAAGTCTTTTGAAAGCTCTATCAAAAGATCTTCACTACAAATCAATGCACCTCTAAAATTAGCTGAAATATCATTTCGCTTGAAAAAGTTCCGTAGTGCGGGCAAATTATCCTCATTATTTGGAAACCATTCGAGATCTTTCTTATCGTGATTTATAATCCACGTAGAGCCCTGCTCAAATGTTGAGATAACCATCTTAAACCAGGGGTCATATAACAGAATAAAATCAGCTAAATTAAACTCCTTTCCTTTCGGATCTACTTGAAAGGAAACACCGTACCAGTTAACTGATGAAATAGGCTCACCAAAAAGAAAGTCAATATAATGATTTCTATCGTAAGGGAGTATATCTGTCCTATTGCTCGTTATCATAAATATTTCTAATGATATGTACCCTTCATGTCAACGGGAGTGATACGATCTATTCAGCTTATTACCATAACTTTCTTCAAATTCATTCCACTGCTCTATCGTTTTTCCGTTTATGAGAAAGCCATTACAATTTAATTCTATATCAATCCGATTAGTATCGAACATCCTTTTTGTTTTATGGACTTCAATTATGGGGACGCCCTTCCGTTTAATAATGGTATCACCTAAATCACAAAAAGGTTCAACATGATAAAACCACCTACCGGGAAGCAATTGTACGGTATCTCTCTTAGTAGTTGGATCAACTCCAACCAAGATAAAATCCTGATACTTGATCTTAGGTTCTTTTAAAAGAACAACATTGGCCTCGAAACTTTCAGCATATTGTTTAGTTGTTTCACATCTATTGGGATCATCACATCCAATAACTAATAAAGCTAGGATACTATAAAATGCTTTCATATTTTTTTTTCTGAAATCATACTTCCCTGTTAATGATACCTCCCAATAAAAAATGCAACGGTTTTATGGCTTTTTTACTAAAGTAAATTTATAAATTTTATTGATAGAGAAAATTACAAAAATGCACCATTATCGAGAAATCAGATGCTGACCATTGTCGTGATCCTGAAGATTTCCCTGCTGAGAGCTTATTTTATCATTGATATGGACAGAGGGAAATGCGCGTACGGCCTCATCACCGTCAGTGTATCGCTTCTCGCACGTTATCGGAATGAAGACGGTAAAGAAAAAAAGTGCAGCTCGCACAGAGCTATTTTACAAAGCCAATACAACGAATCTGCAATGAGATCGACGAAATCATCGCTGACGACAATCCGCTTTAGGAAGTAAAAAAAGCCACATCTCACGACATGGCTCAAAACTAAATAAACATAAACAACCTTATGATGAACATTGCCTGGGGTTAAAGCAGAGACTCGTAAAATTGTCTAAGATCTTTCCATTTGTAATATACACCATCAGCAGTTTTGACCGGCGGGACAGTAATTTCATTTTCATGGAGTAATATTTTCACCAGGATATCATCCGGATTTCCACCGTTCTTTCTAAAAAAGACGAACTGTATATTTCCTGCCATCGGGGCGACTTTAAAATCGCTCCAAGCCTCATAAACTTTATTAGGATCCGAGACACTGCTATAACATCCTTTTAAGTGCAGCAGCATCGCCAACGGAACAATATTACCGTCATGGGCAAACCGAAAGTCAGCCCCTCTGCTTCCATTAGCAATGACCTGATCTGCACTATCCAGAATACTGCGGAGTAGCGGTTTTGCATTCTCCATCATCAGGCCTTTACTTAGCGCCGAATTTCCATCATTCAAATAGGTTTTCAGATTCTTGCACTGCCACAGATCCACCAGCTCCTCCTTGGTAAAGACATCAAAAAAACTCAGCTTAGTTTCTACATTTTGCATGCCTTCGGCGATGGCAAAAAGTCCCCACATAATCTTTTCAGCAGCCATCTCCTTTTCCACTGACTTGCCGTCTGTAAATAGTGCCGCCATCATTCGCTGCGGCTTTACATGGGATTTCTCAAACTTATTGTATGCTGGCTTCCAGGTATCTGTTGCCGAACGATAGGCAACGGCCTGTTTGGTATGATGGTTGAGAAAACGCTGCCATTTCTCTCCTGAATTGCGCTCAATGCGCGTTTCAGGACTAAACTCCTTGATCCGTTCGCAAAAAGCATCCATACTTAGCACACAACGGACTACCGTGGTGGCACAGGCTGTTACTTTGCTGTCGGCACCGAACAGCTCAGGATAGCTACCATACAGACGCGAAGCAATACCGCGCTGTTCACGCACACCACGAGGCGACAGATCGCCGCCGCGCCATTGCACTTCTTTCCACAGAATATGGAGCCTACCGAGGACTTCCCGGCCCAATCGTGTCAGCTCATTTTTTCGCGATGCCTTTTCGAACAGATCGATCAGGTCTTTATAATCGCTATCGCTGATGAGATAACGGGAGCCGTGCCGCCCCAGATGGCTGATGTAAAAGGGGGTATAACCATCAGGAACCGGACTTTGCGAACCTATTTCATGTTCTGGATAAGCAAAGTGCACACCGCCCGCCTTTTCAATCTCGTTAAACAGTTCGGTCTTACTTGTTTGTGCTATATTCTGCTTTGCGAAAATAAAGAGTACAAGAAAATAAAAATATCTTATCATGCTATAAAAATTGTATCTATCGTATCAACTAAAGTATAAAATAGGACTATGGCAACTTAATTAAAATCCGGATTCTGTTTTAGATTGGGGTTGACCGTAAATTCGTCCTGAGGGATCGGAAATAAGTTGAATTTATCGTCCACATCTTTGCCCACATAATGTCCCGCAGCACCATCGCTCCCTTTCCAGTCCCAATTGTAGCCCTTTGTAAATTTGCCGAATCGAATCAGGTCTGTCCGTCTCACCGACTCGGTGTATAATTCACGTGCACGTTCATCAAGGATAAAATCGAGACTGAGTTCAGCATCCGTGATTCTTCCGCTAGCCGCCCCACCATAATTACCCGATAGATAAGCGCGGTCACGCAGCTGATTGACATAATCCAAAGCTTCTGTTCGGCTTCCCGCAGCACCGCGTAAAATAGCCTCCGAGGCCATCAGATAGGCATCTGCAGTACGGAACATCGGATAGTCCACCGAGCTATAGGTGGTCCCCCCTTCTGCAAGGTCTTTGCGGTCCTTGGTGACATTGCGCCATTTAATGATCGCATAGCCATTATTGAAATCATTTTGAAATGCTTTGCCTGCTACCCAGGTTTCCCTGGTATGACCTGGCGAAAAAAATTGGGCACGCTTATCCCCCTTTCTATCTCCCCAAGTATCTCCGGTAAGAAATGCCTGGTCAGTAGCGGCAAACTTATCCAGTAGCTGTGTTTTCGCACGCGCATTTCCCCAGCCCCGCGCACCGATTCCCGTCAGATAATAATTGCTCATTACACCGTTAACCAATGCCTTGATCAGAAAATTGGTCCCAGCGCTATTGATCGTATTATCCTGATCCTGTACCAATGGCCAAATGATCTCCTTGCATTTATCGTTGTCGGCCAAGAAGATATGGCGGTAATCGGAGGCTAATGGGTAGGTACCATCGTTAATGATTTTCTTGGCATAGTTGAACGCTTTGGTATATTCCTTATTTCCGGACCATACTTCGGCATTCAGATAAACACGGGCCAATAGAAACCAGGATGCTACCTGATCGACGCGTCCATACTCATTCTTACCGGGAAGCATCAGTTTTGTCTGTACATCTTCGAGTTCAGAAACCACATAATCGTAGATTTCCTTACGTGTTTTCTGCTGCGGAATAGTTCCCACAGCCATGGTTTCATCGATAAAAGGGCCCGAGCCATACAAGTCGCAGAGCATGCTATAGCAGTAAGCCCGCAGGAAGCGGATTTCGGCACGGAAAGCATCGATATCATTTTTGAGTGCATCATACACCGCTCTTTCTTTTAATTTACTTTCTGTTGCTTCACGAAGAAATTCATTGCAGTAACCAATTGTCATATAGAGCCTATAATACGCATATTTGCTGATCATGGTCGAGGGGTTCCAGTTGACAAAGAGCAAGTCACGCGAACCCTGCGAACTCCCCGAATGTAGGGCTACTTCGTCCGTCGTACACTCCTGCAAATAAAATAAAGCCCTGGTATAGCCGCTATAGCCTACATCTAATCCGCCAAGATCACCATTGGCATCCGGACCTTCCTGTCCGTTTAAGATGAGCGAACCATAACATTTGGCGAGCACGCCTTTATAGCCGGCTGCCGTTTTATAAACATCTTCATTGATCAGCTGCCTATCATTGAGCGGCAAGGTATCGAGATCTTTCAGACAAGAAGTCATTAATCCAGATAGCAGGAATAAGCTACCTACATATATCATTATCCTTTGTTTCATGATTTTTATTTCTTAAGGAGATTAAAAGCTAAGATTTAATGAAAGTGTATAGATGCGCGGACGTTGGTACACATTGTTGTCAAGCCCATTGAAAAGCTCAGGATCCACTCCTGAATATTTTGTAAAGAGCTTTACATTCTGCGCACTCAAGGCTATCCGCAATGCAGTGCCTTCATTCCATAGACGGCGAAATGAGTGCCCCAAGGTAATATTGTCGATGCGGAAAAAAGCCCCGCTCTCCAAAAACAGATCAGAGAAATAGCGTTCCTGGACAAAACCCCGATCCAATGCTTTTTGTGAAATATTGCTGGATACACGTTCCGAGCTGAACAAATCCATCAGCGATTGGCTCGCCTGCTGATAATTGAGCACATAGTTGCCAAAACTTCCATGACCGTTGATCCCAAGATCCCAATTTTTATAATTTAGGCGCGTCGATAAGCCATAGTAATAAGGAACCCGCGAGCTTTTACCCGTGATGTATTTGTTGGCATCCTGTTCGCTTGTCGTAACCGAACCATCTTTGGCGATATAGCTACCTTCTATAGCCTTTCCATGATCATCATAAGCCTGTCTGAGCAAGAAAAAAGTATTGGGTGTTTCGCCTACTTTCTGCACCTGAAAATCGTTGCGGCTGATGGTGCCCGTTTTCACGTAATTGTCGTCGGTATCAATGGTATTGAGTTTTTTTATCGTCGCATTGCCATAAGTGAAGTTTGCATTGACCGTCCATTCCAGGTCCTTCTTCTTGATCGGACTGCCACCCAGCGCAAGCTCTATTCCCCTACTTTCCATATCACCGATGTTGGTTTCAATAATATTGGTAAAGTTGCTTCCCGCAGGCACCGCAATTTTATTCAGCAAGTCTTTGGTATAACGCTTATAAATGTCAAAACTTCCATATAGACGATTGTTAAAGAAACCAAAGTCTAGCCCCAGGTTATAGGTATCTGTGGTCTCCCATCGGATATTCGGATCGTATCCATTGGGACGGTACATATTTAGCCAATTGTCACCAAAGAGATACCGTGCTGCATTACTGGAAACCGAATACGTTGATAGGTAAGGATGATAACCACCGATTTCCTGCTGGCCAGTCCGACCATAGCTCAATCTCAGCTTCAGATCGGAGATCTTGCTCATATCTTTGATAAAACGTTCTTCAGAAAGACGGTAAGCCAATGCTGCAGACGGAAAATAGCCCCATCTATTTTCCGGTGAGAAGCGCGAAGATGCATCGGCACGCAATGTTCCTGTCAACAAAATTTTATCTGCAAAGGAATAATTGACCCTACCGAAAAAAGAGAGTAGATAGAGGATATCTTCATCCGGAATTGAGGTATCCACAACATCTTTAACGACGCTTTTAGGATCGGTACTGTACCAGAAGCGCTGCCATTCGTAACCTGCAGTCGCATCGACCTGGTGCTTCCCGGCAAACTTTTTCACATAATTTGCATAGGCAGTGAGCATGTAGTTGGTATTTTTGTCATTTTGTGTACGCAAAAGCCCCCTTCCATCATTACGGTTTGAGGTATACATGGATGGTGCCTTGTCCGGAATAGACTCCTCATAGTCCCGCTTACGGATATCATACCCCAGATTGAGGTTTAACCTGAGCTCCTCAAAACCATGGATTTTATAATCAACCGCAACATTCCCGATAGACCTTTTGATCCGGTCGAGCTTATCGGACAAAAAGAGCTCCGCTACCGGGTTGCTGGGTGCCAATGTGATCGGTGTACCGCCATTTCGCCAGAGGTAATAGCCCAATCCTGCCTGATCCGGATAATCTTCATAAACCGGCCGCGTGGGGTCAAATGAGATCGCACTTCCGATGACACCAGTAGAGATTGGCCGCTCGCGCTCCAGGCTCCCTTTTAGATTCAGGTCTACAGATAGATGTTTATCCAGAAATTTGGGTGAAATACCAAACCCTAAGTTTGTCCGCTGGTAATTATTTTCTTTGATGATACCATTCTGATTGGTATATCCGCCCGATACCCGATAGGGTGTGCCGGCAGTATGGCCTGTCAGGGATATGTTATGATCGTTCCCAAAGGCTGTACGGTATATTTCCTTTTGCCATTCGGTATTTGCTCCCCCCAGCTGAAAGTCAGCAGGAGCATTGGCTTTCTCGGCAAAAGCCTTGCGGTATTCCTCAGCAGACAGCACATCATAATAGCTTGCTACCCTATTGAGGGTAAAATTGCTACTATAATTGAATTGTGGTTTCGACTGCCCCAGCGTACCTTTTTTGGTTGTAATGATCACGACACCATTGGATGCGCGCGAACCATAGATTGCTGTGGCCGAAGCATCCTTTAAGACAGTAAATGTCTCGATATCGTTTGGATTGATTGATCGCAGGGGCGATCCGCTGCTGATGGGCACACCGTCAATCACGATCAGCGGATCGTTGGAAGCCGACAGCGAGGCTCCCATCCGAATCCGGATTGTCCCTTCACTTCCCGGTGCCCCACTTCCGGGAACAATATTGACGCCCGCGATCTTCCCCACAAGGGCATCTTGGGGAGTTATCTGCACACCTTTGTTTAACTGGTCGGGTTTCATGCTAGCAACAGCACCTGTGGCATCTGTTTTCTTGACCTGACCGTAACCGATCACCACGACCTCTTCCAGTTCCTGATCCGCAGGCTCGAGAAAGATATCAGTCTGCATGCGTCCATCAAGTTGTATTTCCTGTTTTTGAAAGCCCACATAGGAGATGATTAGCGTAACCTTTTCACCTGCTTTAAGCTGATAATTTCCGTTGGCATCCGTGAGTATCGTGCGATCCTGTCCCTTCACTTTAATATTGGCACCAACGATTGCCTTGCCCGTCGCACGATTGAAAACGGTACCCTTGACCGCGGTCATCTCCTGTCCTATCGCCGGTTGCAAAACGATAAAATGGCCGACAAGAAAAAGTAGAGGAGTAAGCAGATTTTTCCGCTGTTTGAACTGTATCATAATTGTCTATAATTGGTTATCTAATGAGCAACAGGATATCCATTGCCCGATAATTCAAAGTTAGACTGAGACAGCTGCAATTAAAATAGAAGTAGATGCAGAAAGTAGATTAATCACACCGGAATAAAAACACAACTACATCATAAACAACACCTTAATAAAAATAAATCCCAAAAATAAAGTAGACAAAATAAGGGCCATAGGTAGACCGCAAGAGCAAAATTAACGTCCGATCTGTTCCATTTTGAGTTTAAACTCCTCCTTGCCGACCTCCAGCTTATTCATAATTTTCCGTTTGTAGTTATAAACTGTCTGCGGTGAATAATGCAAAAAGTTTGCTATACGGCTACTATCCGGAATCCCCATCCGCATCAGCGCAAAGACACGCAATTCAGGTGTAAGACAGTCATCAGCCTTAGGTTGGATTTGCTCTTCGGGTTTAAGTAACCGATTGAAATCGGGAATAAATCGCGGGTATATACTCAGGAATACCGCGTCAAAATTCTGGAAGAAATCCCGGACTTCATTCGATACAAGATTGGTATCGCCGGTTGCTGCCAAGGCCTCCTGGACCTGCCCCGCCCTGAGTTTCTTGTGCAGGTTGACACGATAGCTTTCCAGCTTGTTGATATACGACGAGCATAAGTTGAATACATAGCCGATATAAGTTTCCTTGACATGGTCGGATTCGGAGAGCTTGGCATTCAGGTCGCGCAGGGTGACATTAATCTCCATCAATTCATCATTCTTACTTTTCACGAGCTTCTTGGTTGCTGAGATCCGTTTTAGCTGCTGATAAATCAGGATACTGCTCGCCAATAAGATCACCGACAATATCGAGATCAGTATCAGATAATTGAATAGATTATTCTTCTCCTCTTCCATCTTTTTATCATAAGATGCGACTATAATCGGAAGTGCTTCCGAAATTTCGAGCATACGGAATCGGGCGCGTGCAAAGGAAGCGTCTTCCATCGCGCAGCGGATATAGGAGTAGGCTCTATCGACCTGACCTTCCTTATACAATAAAACAGCCAGCTCGCGCAAGGCGACATAACTCTTGGCTGCTCTCCTAATATCCGTCAGAGCAGCAAGCGTTAAAAATCTTTTTTGTTCAGCTGCATCGCCCAGCTTTTCGTAAGTTTTGGCAAAGCGGTAAGCGATACTGGCCTTCTGCGCACTATCTTCATCTGGTTGCCTTCCAATTTGTTGTAAAGCCAAAAGGGCTTGTCTGTAATCTCCTTTTTCAAGCAGCTTATCGTTATAGGT
Organism: Sphingobacterium sp.; assembly: GCA_022712315.1. Classification (GTDB taxonomy): domain Bacteria; phylum Bacteroidota; class Bacteroidia; order Sphingobacteriales; family Sphingobacteriaceae; genus Sphingobacterium. The sequence goes on from JALAGS010000154.1 coordinate 13,353, forward strand.
CAGTTTATAGGCTATACTCTGCGCATCGTACACTTGGAGGAGCGAATCCTTATAACGACTAATGAGTGCATTATACTGTTTTTTTTCATCATCCAGTAAGGCATTGTTAAATAGTAGAGTATAGATAGAATGGTAGAGATGGTAGTAGTAGCCCCATTGGTCTTTACCTAATTTAGACTTGTCTATTTTGGCCATGCTATCAAAAGTCTCCTTGTAGATCCCCATTTTTCCCATTATCTCCGCAATATTCATCTGCGACTGAAATACCAGCTGTCGGTCCTGCAGCTGCTGTGCAAGGGACAATTTCGTCCGTGCGGCGGCAATGGCAGAATCGAGATTATAGTGTTTATAAGCATCAAAAAGCTTATCCGCATAGCGGAATTTATCCGGCAGATTGCCACTGCGATGGAATGCCTGTTTCAGTTCCTTTAGATGCTGTTCCTTTTTATCTGAAAATTGAGTTCGTTGCGCTATCGCTTTATCGAGCACCTGCAATAATGAATCTGCATTTCCATTGGCAAAAACTGGAAATAGCGCTATTGATAATAGAATAAGAAGAATAAATTTTTTCATGATAAAGGCTTAAAAAGGTAGAATGATCTCTGCCGTATTCCGACTTAGCTCAAAACTACGGTTATTGTGCTGAAAAAAGAAAACAAAAAGCCACATCTCCCGACGTGGCTTAAACTAAACATAAACATATGAACCACCACCTCATCTTGTGGTTTTAACATACTCTTATTTGATATCCACATTAAATGTGAACGTCGCCTGCACGGTTTTCGTTCCTTCGTATGTATACACTAGTGCCTGCTTGATGGTGTATTTCTTTCCAGTTGCCAAAGCCCCCGGATATTGACCGATGGAGAACGTTATCGTACTTGCGTTGAATTCCGAAAACAAGCCCGCATTCGCTCCCCAATTAGTGACAGCCCCAGCAGGCGTAAACCAATGCCCGTAACCTGTGGCCGTATTGTTGGGATTTAAACTTCCATTTGGCTCCACGGCATAGAACTTAATTTTTCCGCTGCTCATCAAACCCGCAAGGTCTGCCGAAGGTATGGCCAAGGCTTCACCAAGTTGAGCTGCATTGACGCTTACCTGCGTACCCGAATACCCTGTCGCATCTGCCGGGAAGCTCAGGTCATAATTCAATGCGATATTTTTGGGCTGACTACTCACCTCATTGTATCCTGTAGCCGTTGTACCCTGAATTTTGATTTCGTAAGGCCACTGCTCATCATTGCTGTCGTCATCATCCCAGGCATGTGGCTGGTAAACAGATGGGGCACCTGTGACAACAAACCAAAGGTTGCTGCAATTGGCCGGAACACTAAACGCTACCGTATTCTCCGTACCCTCTGTCCTGTCACCATATACCCGCGTGCCGTCTTTCAATAACGCCACATAGCCATAGCGCCATCCGGCACGGCTGGCATCCACCGGGTTAAATCCGGCGGCGTTTGGCAGCCCCTTAAACCCCACCGAAACCGTGGTCCCCGCAGCCGGAACTTCCAGCGGAATCACATTATAACCCGTAGTGCCCGGACAACGATCATAACTAACGCGGAGACTTCCATTGGACTGTCGGGTAAATTTGGTCGTTAGCTTTCCGATATAATTCTTTCCATACTCCCGGATGCTGTTTAGGTCCCAGGTCACAAAGTGTGTCGCCGCATCATAGATCTCATTGTTGAACTGCTTCACATCGATACCTGTTATACGCATGTAGGCCTGCACGGGATCTTCGGGCTTTAGAGCTTCGCGCCAGATGCGGCCTATCATATCGATCCCATGTTTGCTGGTCCAATACCAATGGATAAAATAGCTGGCATAACGATATTTTTCATGATGAATATGCCGATGATAATTTTCGGTATAAACGGGAAAATCGGAGCCCGAAAATGCCTGTGCGGGGTACGTTTGGTAGGCTTGCCATTGCGCGGTCTGCTCCCAGAACCCGTTGCCACTCGTTCCGCCGTAGCCGTAACGAAATCCATGTCCGCCTTTTAAGTCAGCAAATACCTGATATTGAAAACTATGCCCTATCTCATGGGCAATCACAGCACCCACCGGTTTACAGGTTGCCGGATTGATCCACAATGCGCCGATCAGATCGTCGTAACCGCCACCATAAGCCATCCATTCGATCGTATAATGAACAAAAATCATCATTTTGTATTTATCGAGATTGGATCGGTTTACTTTACGTTCTGCAAACTTCAGCGTGCCGACGTTCAATGCGTAAAACTGTTCGGCCTTGGCCAAAAGATCATCAATATCGACGCGGTATTCTTCGGGTACAGCGTCCGAATTGGGGTCATTCTTCCCATAGCTTGCCCCCCAGAACACGATAAAATGCTCCGACTGACGGCTGCGCGAATAGGACCATTTGCTCCCTTTATCGTTATAATCCATCCCTTCAAATTCCTTGGGCTTATAAATCTTCAAAGAATCTGTCCCCACGGTGATGGGCGGAGTAGTCGTCTCCTCCTCAATACGAGGTTCTACCTCTTTTTTGCTGCATCCCTGCGAAAGCACCACAAGCGCCGAGATCAGTGTCAGCAGAAGTTTATTCAATACTATACCTTTCATAATTTGAGCTGTTAAATGGGTAGCGATCAACTATGTGTGATTGTCAAAAAACGGAAGCGAACGGTGTAAGTACCACTTCTGTAGAATTTGATGGTCGATACGGGGTTAAGATTACGCCCCAGCGTAGTCGCCGTACCTACAATACGGTAATAAGAAATGGGATCGCCCGACCAAAATTCTGTACCTACATAGGTACCGTTCATGATAGGGTATACCAAGCCCGAGACGTCGGGATAGCGATAGACCAACCCCGTATCAGTGACTTCCTCCGGATAATAAGGAGACCAATTTTTGAATGTCGGCCGGTCGCCACGCTTGATGACCTCACCTTTTTTAGGATTGAAGGGCTTGCCATTTTTATCTTCCCATACATAGACAATTTTGTTTTCCCCTTCGGCCTGATGTTCAACACTGATCTCATAATCTGTGTAAGGCAAGAAATTGGATTCGGCGCCGTAGTCCGAACTCGTACATGATTTAAATAGAATATCCTCCTTTTTAGCGCCAATGATATTGAAGTCCAGAATATTCTTAAATTTTTTCTGTCCGGCGATATTGCTCACCTCCACATCGATCGAGTACTGCCCTGGAGTCACAAATTGTGTTGCCTGTGTAAAACCCACGCGGCCACCGGTCGCATTGAGCATCATCGGTGGATATTTGGCCTTGCCAATCTTCGCTTTCAACAGATCCAGCGTTGTATCCCGCCAGGTGACCTCTCCAAGGTAGGTAGATATTTCATGCTCTTTTGAAAATTCTGTTGCCAGTTCGCCAGTTTCCTTATTCCGTACCGCAAGCAGATTCACGGTCAGCGGAGTTGTGCTTCCATTGGCGACAAGGGCATCGGTGTATACCACCGTCCCCTGGTTGACTTGCAGATTTTCAACATTATAGCGCATATTTTCACTTAAATAACCTATTTGGTCACTCTTACAGGAATCCAATATCAACATGGATAAACCTGCTAAGCCTATTATAAAACTTCGTTTTTTCATCTGTCTTATTTTTTCATTTGTGATGAAGCTATCCGGCTAATCCAGCACTACAACTGAATACATCCCGTTAGTCTCATAATTTATTTGATCTTAATGTTGAATACAAAAACAGCATTCAAATCACCTTTTGTTTTTGACTTGTACACAAGGGATTGTCTGACCGTATAGGTGCTACCCACACTCGTCTGCCCTGGATATTGCAGAATATTAAAGGTCATCGTCGGTGTTGCCAGCTCCGATACAATACGTGCATCGCTGCCCCAGGAACAGGTTTGTCCTTTGGCATCGAACCAGTGCCCCGGTGCATTTGCTGTACTGTTTGCATTTAAGTTGCCGTCAGGTTGTACGGCGTAGTAAGTGATATCTTTCCCCACCAGCGCGGATATTGCTCCACTCTCCACGCCATAAAAGCGTGCTAAACGTGGTAGAAGCAGGTCGACCGTGGTGCCCGTATAACCTGTTGCATCATATTTAATGCTCAGGTCGTAGGTAAAGGTGAGCGTAGAACCTGTTTCCACAATTTTAGGCCCCGTGATGATACGCGGCACAAAATCGCCGATAAACGTGTGTGTATTGGCCAATACATTCAGCATCGTTCCTGACGCCGTTTTAATTCCGGTTGTCTGACAATATATGCGCATATCTGCCTGATCATCTTCCTTGACGGTAACAATACCGTCGGGACTAATTTGGTCCGCCTCACCACGTATTTTGACATAGTACAAGTAATAAACAGGTTGCGAAGACCAGGCTGCTTTAGGTTGCTTTTGTTTGTGATAGACAAAACCACCCACATTGGCCGCATTGCTGACTGTCTTATAGGCTGTGCTGGCCGTTTCCAGATTGTAAGGAGCATCGTTATAGATGTATGCCCTGACTGAATCTACGGGGATCTCATTCAAAAACTGGTCAAAAGAATACTGTGCATTTTCATCCACATACTTGACCGAGTCTGTTTTTTGCTTATAATAACGGTTGACCGAATAATCTGAGGGGGCCCAAAAAGTTTTGGCCCTGTTAATTTCATCCTTCAGTTTAAAATGGTCTATCACCAGCAGCAGGGTATCAAACATCCCATTGGGATGAGCAGCCAGATAATCGTAAGTAGACAGATTAACTTCGGCTTTATGGAGACCATCATCCGTCAGATAAGCCGCTTTCTTGCATCCCATTACTGTCAGTCCAAAAGCCAGCAGCAACGCAAATCGATATAGGATTTTCATTTTTTTCAAGTTTAGTGGTTTACATATTGACCGTTCCCCAGTAGGATGTCTGGTTAAGCAAAGGATTGGTTGACAACAACGATGGGTCAAATGGCCAGAGGTATTTCTTCGCATTAAATTGTGCCTGGTTCATTTTGCTTTCCGGAAATTTATAGACATTAAAATTTTTATACAATCGCACGAGATCATAGTAACGATGGCCTTCCAAAAACAGCTCGCGTGCTCTTTCACTAAAGATGGCCTCAATGAGCGGTTCTTCGTTTGTATAGGCAGGCAATCCCGCTTGTGTACGGATTTCATTTAAGATGGCTTCTGCAGAACTGTTTTTACCTGTTGCGGCCAATCCCTCTGCCATGAGCAACTTAATATCGGAATAACGAAAAATGATGATGTTATTTTTAAATATCGCATTGGCATTTGACGTATTGTTTGAGAACTTCACATTTGCATATTTCGTACACAATGCATAGTTACTGTTATAAGCAATATCAAACACACTTTTAAACCGTTTGTCATTGTCGTCTTTAAAGAGCGTTTTAATGTAATCCTGACTGATTCTCAAAAGCGGATCCGTTAAAGTCCGAAAATAAGGTCCCGCCAGCGAATAGTACCCTATTCCCCTATTGGTACCTTCGTTTTCACCACTCTGGGAGATCTCAAAGATACCTTCATTGGATTTTCCCTGATAGATACTGCGGTAGTTCAGACTGTCTCTTCCCACAAAAGAATATTCGCCGCTTTCCAATACCGATTTAGCCGCCTCGACACAGTCGGCATATTCGCCCCTCCAGGCACTGAGATGCGCCTGCAGGGCTAGCGCTGCGCCAGTATTTGCCCGCAAAGCAAAATCATTTTGGTCGATATTGCTCCATTTCAGTAAAGCCAAAGCTTTGGTTAAATCGGCCTGACTCTGATCCAGCACATCGCTCTCTTTGCTTGCAGGCAGATTGACTGCATCGATCGGTGTTACAGATTCGGTTATAATTGGTACTGTACCCCATACCCTCGCCATATAGAAATAGGCAAATGCACGCACAAAATGAGCTTCACCAATATAATAATCCCTGACGGACACGTCATTAAAAGCATTCTCATCCATCTTGGGCAGCCTTTGGATGACACGATTTGCCTGGTCTATGGCCTGATAGAAGACATCATAACGCCGCAGCTGATACGCGGGCCGCCAAGTTTCCGAAGCTGCTACAGCCGTGTTGAGCTGCATATTGACAATCGGATTAAAGTCTGCGTCGGTCGAAGAAGTAATTTCGTCCGTGAGCAAATCGCCATAGGCATAGTAGGCCATACCACTGGCTTGATTTAGGGCCTTGCGCAGCAGCGCATACATGGCGTTGGTTGCACTATTGGTTCTCGTCGGTTGCCGAACTGACAGGCTCAATGTCCAGAAACTTGGAGCAGCCTGAAGCGAGATACATGAAAGCACTCAGCATTAAAAACAATATTTTTCTTTTCATCTCTAAATAATTTTAAGCCACCGTTGTACGATGGAAATGACGTGATTAAAAGGTAACATCCAAGCCTATTGTCCATTTCTTGGGGATCGGGTAACCGTTACCCGTTGAATAACCATTGGCTTCCACCGCTTCAGGGTCTGGCACCGAAGACCATGACTTGACAGCCACATTATCCACCACCCCATAGATGCGGAGCATTTTCAATTTAAGTTTCTTGATCATCGCCTGTGGGAATGTGTAGCTCAGCTGAATATTTTTCAAGCGTACAAAACTGGCATTTTCCACAAACGTGCTGTTAGCGATGTGCCAGTTGTCTACCGTGTTGCGAAATAAAGTTGGGTATTTGGTCTGATCACCTTCTTTCATCCAAAAGTCGCTGGGTTTAAAATCGCCTGCTATCGCAGAATTGGTTCCCCAGGTCGAATACAGGGTAGAAGAACCGGCATCCTGTAATTTATCCGACAGGTAACCGTTCCACAAAGAGCGTCCGAAAACAAAGCTCACGAGCGTCGATAGGCTAAAATTCTTGTAAGAAAATTGGTTAATAAAACCGCCCACGAGGTCGGGATTTGGATTACCCATATCAATTTTGTCGTTGTAATCAATCACGTAATCCCCATTGACATCTCTTCGGCGCGGATCACCGGCCTGATAGAGTACCGATCGATTAAAGTGAGCAATTCTCCTACCAGTCAATGGATCGACAGGCACGTCTGCATTGGTCGCATATACCCCATCCACATCCCATACTTTGAATGGAAAAATAGGTTGCCCTACATTCAGGGCGCGTTGCATCCATGGTGGTCCTACCTGTATTTCCTTTCCGCCATCAGGAAGACTGGTGACATAATTTTTATTGTAAGCGATATTGAAATTGGTCGTCCACTGGAACGGTGACGAAGGAGCCATATTTCGGGAGATAATTGTCATTTCCACACCACTGTTTCGCACACTGATAAAATTGTTGGAAACAGTGCTGTATCCTGAAGTAGCGGGCATGGTCAAATCGTATACCAACTGTTTGGAGTCGCGCACATAAAAATCGGCAGTCACAGTAACTCGATCGTGCAGCAGGTTCATATCAAATCCTGCATTAAACTGCGGCGAGCGCTCCCATTTGATTGTCGGTGATGTTGCCGCCGCCGCATAATCAGGAGATACCGTCGGTTTACCGTTATAGGAGAGTACCGAACCACCGATACCATTTTCCAGCACCGATCCTGCATAAGATGCGTCGAAAGTCAGCCCCGTATAGCGCGCGTAGTATGAGCCTGGATCACGCCCCGTAACGCCATAGCTACCCCTTATTTTGAAAAACGATATGGCATTTTTAACGCCCTGGAAGAATGGTTCTTCCGAAAGTACCCAACCGGCAGATATGGACGGGAAAATACCCCAGCGGTTGTCCTTGCTGTAACGCGACGATGCATCCATCCTGTAGCTTGCAGAAAGCAGATACTTGTCCTTGTAATCATATCCAAAACGACCGAATACCGATACACGCGAGCGCTCACTGATGGAAGTCGTTGCATAGAGATCTGGCCCGGAAGGGATGCCGGTTACGGTTTTTACATAATTTCCATTATCGTTATAGCCAGTCATCCTGCTATTATTGGAGGTATTGCGTTCAATACCAGTCCCCAAAACAGCACTAAAATTATGGGTATTGCGAATGCTCTTGATGTAGTTAAAATAGGTTTCCCATTCCCAGCGCTTATTTTGGTTCGTCCAATTCTGTGCATAGTTTCTATAGCCTGTAAGCAGTACAGGACGAAACAGATCGCGCGTATTATTATTGACGTTAAATGAAAACTGCGAGCGCAGGGTCAAGCCATTGATCAGGAACTTTTTAAGTGTGCCGGCAAAGTTTCCATTGAGGCTGAAAGAATTATCACGGTCCATCATACCATCGTAGCGCCCCGTATAGATCTGTTGGTCTACGTCCGTTAGCTGATAGAAAGAAGAAGGAAATCCCCAGGTATTAAATGGATACTTCTGATCGTCCCCCGAACCATGTTTTGCTTTAGTAAAACCCGCGAACAAGTTGGTCTCGAATTGAAAATTGTCGGTGGGATTGGCCTGCAACATCAGGCGTGGTGTGAGGTTCTCATTTTCAAAACCCATCATTACCCCCTGCTCATAGTAACGCTGCGCCGAGAAACGGTATAAAAATTTCTCCATAGTAGCACCGATGCTCACATTGACATTGTTGATATTGGCCGACTGTAGAAAAAGGCCCTGCCAATCCGTATTGTTGTTAAAGGCCGGATTTAAACTATCTGTCAACATGGGGCTGATGGAGCCATTGTTGAACCAGTCATAAGATCCACCCTGATAGAGCAAATTCATTTTCAGCCTTCGTTCTGCAGCTCCCACGGTGATCGGCTTCATCGCCGGACGGCTAGAAACCCCGTTGTATGCCGAGATCCGTATTTCGGGTTTACCTTGTGCCGGACGTTTGGTTTTGATGATAATAACCCCATTTGCGGCACGGGCACCATAAATGGCCGATGCCGAGGCATCTTTCAGGATATCGACCGATTCAATGTCGTTGGGATTAATGGCCTGCAAAGGACTGGCGTTCCCATAAGCAGCCTGTATATCACTCACGTCGTAGATAATATTGTCGATCACATACAAAGGAGCCTGCAGCTGATTATCTGCCAAGCCCAAGTTGCTGGTACCGCGGATATTGACGATGTTATTGGTACCAGGTTCGCCCGAAGTACTCAATACCGTCAGACCAGCTACACGTCCCTGCAACATGGCATCGAAGGTTGCATAGGGCGTATTTTCAAAATCTTTACCTTTTACAGTAGCAATAGCTCCTGTTGTCTTTCGGCGCTGCACATCCTGATACCCCATCACGACCACCTCATCAAGCCCCGTTCCATCTTCCCTCATCGTGATCTGAAGTGTATTTTCGCCATCACGCAGCTGTTTCTCCTGCCGCACATAACCAATGGAGCTAAAAATCAGGGTCGGATTGGCCGATTTAAGCTTTAGGCTAAATTTTCCATCGGCATCTGTTTTGGTAGCATTCCTGATGCCTTTCTCTAAAATACTGAGATCAGACAAAGGCATACCTTTTTCGTCTTTAACGATCCCCGTGACCGTTCTCTGTTGTTGCGCGTACAGCTGTTGACATACGAACAGCAGCAGCATAAAAATACCCGTTAAGCATTTTTTTGGAAGATTTTCATACATAGTCATAATTTCGTTAAGCAGGTGTTCAGTTAAGCATACTGTCAGCTGCACGTTTACCCCGTCGGATAAAGCGTTCCCTTTTGAAAAAAAGGCTGTTACAGCATGTTAGAAAATTGATTAGTTCTTCTTTATGTAACAAAAATAGTACTTCGAAACAGCGGTTTTCGGTCAGATCTTACCCACTCATTCTAACATTTTAACAAAAGAAAAGGATGCTTCCAGGCGAGGTATAGGATTACAAAATATGGCATAAAACAGCGATTCCGTCTAACCATCACAGCGGTATTTACCTGTAATCGTTAGACGGAATCGAATGAGAGCAGATAAAGCCCCTTAATCGTATAGATAATTCCTGTAGTTTCGGACATATATTTTGGGCGATATACCCAAGATATTTCGGAACACACGATTAAAATTAGTGATGCTATTAAAGCCGGCATCATAGGCTATTAAAGATATTGAATCGTGCCTACCGAGCCCCAATAATTTACAGGCTTCGCGGATGCGCAGTTCATTTAAATAAGCGACAAAAGTTTTTCCCGTACAGTTTTTAAAATAGCGGCAGAAGGCGTGCGGTGTCAGATTTGCCTTTTCAGCGATTTCATCCAAGCTGATATCCTCTTTAAAATGTTCTTCCAAAAATTTGCATAATTTCTCTATTCGGAAAGGTTTAGATATCTCCCTTTTGGCCAATCGTACACCGGAAAGAGGCTCCAATTCGCTGAATACTTTGCTGAGTGATTTTAACAAATAAAAGAAATTTACGAGCTGATCCAGAAAGTCAGACTTTTGCAGTATTTCAATATGATAACATACCTGCCCCTGAAGTTTGGGTGGAACTTTAAATCCCCGCTGACAATTATTCACAAAATCAAGCAGGTTTCTTAGTTCGGGCATCGTCGACATGGTAGACAACGCTCCTTTGGTATTAAAAAATAAAGAGACAGAGCGCACACATTCGTGTGCAATGAAACTTTTAAAAACATGGGCCTGATTTGTTCCCAGAAGAAAAATGTCTCCGGGCTGAAATTCATGTACATTATCGTCAACAAGTAGTTGGCCGATACCTTCTTTAATCCATATTAATTGATATTCCTCATGACGATGCATATAAGGATAGAATTTATCCAGTACATCTTCTTGAATATAGATAGATTTATCCTGAGGGGCAGGAACTTTAAATTGAACTGGCTTCATAACAATTTAGATTTAAATAAATGTCAATATGACATTAAATATACATAAGCCAATCTAGTGTTGCAATGCTTAAATAAAAGAGGTTAAAATAAGGTGATGTTAGGTTATAATATGCACATACCTGAACTAAAACCAGATAGGTATCATCTTTTTACGTCATTATGAGCTTATTACCC